>CANGGD010000001.1 GCA_947453295.1 Chitinophagaceae bacterium
ATCATTTTCTTGATTGCAGGCATTTTACTCACTATATTGGTTGTATTTTCTATTGATAATACCATCAGGCTGGCAATGTACAGCAATCGATTTTTAATTAAAACCATGCAAATGGTGGGCGCCACAAGAGGATTTATTTCAAAACCAATTAATCAGCGGGCAGTTATTAATGGATTAATAGCCTCATTTGTAGCTATTGTTGCTATTTCAGGAACCGTAATGTTGATAGAAAGCTTTTTACCCGACTTTAAAATTTTACATGATAATGAAGGGTTATACATGCTGTTCTTTGTAATTATTTTATTAGGAATAACAATTTCATTGGCCAGCACTTATAGAGCAGTGATTAAGTATCTTAAAATGAAACTAGATGACCTTTATTAAAAAAATATTTTAAACTATCTTGCATCTTTAAATTATAGCTATGTCAAAAGAAAACAAACAAACATCTGAAAAACATACACTTTTTGGCAAACAAAATTATTCATTAATGATTGTTGGACTTGTGGTTTTAGCTGCCGGCTTTTTTATGCTAGCTGGAGGAAAAAGCTCCAATCCAAATGAATTTCATCCTGAAGAAATATATAGCACTGGTCGCATTACAATTGCACCCATTTTAATAGTGTTGGGTTTCATCATTGAAATTTTCGCTATTATGAGAAAAGCAAAAACTAACTAATTAGTTTAGAGTTAATTCTTTTCCTCCCAATAAAACATTTTTTAGTCAGATCGAAATAAACGATACCAAACAGGAATAATTCCTATTGCTATCCGTAAATGCTATAACAAGTGAAGCATAACAATCAATAAATCTAGTCAACATGAACTTAAGCCAAACTATCATTGTAGGAATCGTTGAAGGCCTGACAGAGTTCCTTCCTATTTCTTCTACTGCTCATATGCGAATTACAGAGAACTTATTAGGTATTAGCAATACAGATAAATTCGCTGAAGTATTTACAGTTGCCATACAATTAGGTGCCATTCTTTCTGTTGTTGTATTATATTGGAAAAAGTTTTTTCAATTTAAAAATTTTAATTTCTACATTAAATTAATCATAGCCGTAATGCCCGCTTTGATTTTTGGTAAACTTTTCAGTGAAAAAATTGATGCCATTTTAGAGAAGCCGCTTATCATTTCATATATCATGATTGGAGGTGGCATTATCTTTTTATTTATTGAAAAATTACTCGCTACGCATTCCATAGACACCGAAGAAAAAATAGATTTTGTTACTGCTTTTAAAATTGGATTGTTTCAATGTTTAGCCATTTTATTTCCTGGACTAAGCAGAAGCGCGGCAACGATCATTGGTGGAATGAGTTTGAAACTTACCCGATCTGTTGCTGCAGAATTTTCTTTTTTTTTAGCAGTTCCCACAATGCTTGCAGCTACTGTATATAAATTATTCAAATTTCATAAAGAGAATGGCGGCTTTTCTTCAAACGAAATTCAACAACTTGCCGTTGGAAATTTAGTAGCTTTCATTGTGGCATTACTCGCCATAAAATTCTTCATCAATTTTTTACAAAAACATGGTTTCCGCATCTGGGGTTATTACAGAATCATTATTGGCTTCATTTTAATAGGATTAATATACACAGGCATTATTCAGGCTTAAGCAAATATGTTTGATTCATTATTTCAATTTGTAGTATTTTCAATACTTAATTGATGCTTATGCAAACAGCTTCCAAAAAAGTAATTAACGGATGGGCTATGTATGATTGGGCCAATTCGGTTTACAATTTAGTAATTACTTCTACTATTTTTCCAGCCTATTATGAAGCAGTTACTTCAGACAATAATGAAACAACAATTGATACTGTAAAAATATTTGGCCGAACATTTATCAATACATCATTGTACAATTATGCTTTGGCAATTGCTTTTATTGTAGTTGCACTCATTAGTCCAATTCTTTCTTCAATAGCTGATTACAAAGGAAACAAAAAACAATTTCTTTTTTTCTTTTGTACAATGGGGAGTATTTCTTGTAGCGCTTTATATTTCTTTGATGGTAGTAATTTAATGTATGGTTTGATTTGTATGATTATTGCTTGCATTGGATTCTGGGGAAGTCTAGTTTTTTACAATTCCTTTTTACCTGAAATAGCAGCACCGGAAGATCGAGACCAAGTTAGCGCAAAAGGATTTGTTATGGGTTATATTGGCAGCGTATTATTGCAAATCATTTGTTTTGTATTGGTATTACAAAATGATTTGTTTGGAATCACAACCGGAAAAGCTTCTCAAATTTCATTTTTACTCGTTGGGATTTGGTGGTGGGGATTTGGTCAATTTTCATTATCAAGATTACCAAATGGAAATGCTATTGGTCATGAAAAAAAATCAAATTTTCTAAAAGGGGGTTATCAAGAATTAATTAAAGTTTGGAATCAAATAAAACAAATGCCCATATTGAAAAGATTTTTATTCGCTTTCTTTTTCTATAACATGGGAGTTCAAACAGTTATGCTTGCAGCTACTTTGTATGGAAAAAGTGAGTTGCAAATTCCTACCACAAATTTAATCGTAGCTATATTAATTATTCAGTTGATTGCAATTCCGGGAGCTTACGCGGTTTCTAAACTTTCAGAAAAAATTGGTAACCTAACTACATTAATTATTTGTGTGCTCATATGGATTGGTTTGTGTATTGGAGGTTATTTATTGCCAGCAAAAGGAATCAATGAATTTTATGTATTAGCAATTATTGTTGGATTTGTGATGGGAGGAATACAAAGCTTAAGCAGAAGCACTTACAGCAAATTGATGCCTGCAACCCATGACAACACTGCGTTTTTTAGTTTTTATGATGTTACAGAAAAAATTGCTATTGTGATAGGAATGTTCAGCTTTGCTTACATCACTGAATTTACAGGCACACAAAGAAATGCAGTTTTAGCACTAACCATTTTTTTTATTATCGGACTTTGTATTTTGTTGTTAACGCTAAAAAAACAAAAAGAAATTTCATACTAATATCAACAACCTCTTCTTAGGATAAAACAAATCATCATGAATTTATACTCAATCAATACAGGTTTTTTTAAATTAGATGGTGGCGCAATGTTTGGAGTAGTGCCAAAAACCATGTGGAACAAATTAAATCCTTCCGACGAAAATAATATGTGTTCTTGGGCAATGAGATGTCTCTTAATTGAAGACAATAATAAATTGATATTAATAGACAATGGTATTGGTAACAAACAAGATGATAAATTCTTTGGTCATTATTATTTACATGGAAATGACAGTTTAGAAAAATCACTTGCAGCACATGGCTTTCATAGTGATGATATTACAGATGTATTTTTAACCCATCTGCATTTTGATCATTGTGGAGGAAGTATAAAAAGAGAAAATGAAAAATTAGTGCCGGCATTTAAAAATGCTTCTTACTGGAGTAATGAAAGACATTGGAAATGGGCGACACAACCCAATGACAGAGAAAAGGCTTCGTTCTTAAAAGAAAATATTTTACCCATTCAGGAAAGCGGCCAATTAAATTTTGTAGACCTTCAACAAAGTGAATTCTTTCCCAATATTGAAATCATGAATGTATACGGACATACAGATGCGATGATGCTTCCAAAAATTCAATACAAAGAAAAAACAATTGTGTTTATGGCAGATTTACTTCCATCAGCAGCCCATATTCCTATTCCTTATGTAATGGCTTACGATATGTTTCCACTAACAACCTTAAATGAAAAAAAATCTTTCTTAACGGAAGCTGTCCAAAAAGATTATATTTTATTTTTTGAACACGACCCAGTAAACGAATGCTGTACTTTACAACAAACAGAAAAAGGTATAAGAGCGAATAACTTTTTTAAATTAGAGGAGTTGTAATTATTTCAAACTGATTAATGACGTTAAAGGATAACGTAAATTTTTATAGCCCATCATATCTACTTTAATACTTCCAACAGTGATAGGACTTTCTGCTCTCAACAATAAATGATTAGGGTCGTCACTTACCCATGCTGTCATTCCTTCTCCACCTTTGAAAATAGTTCCTTTAATCAGTAAAGGCTTAAATTTAATAGCATTAAAAGTGCCGTATTTTGTCGACACTTTTTCTTTGCCCATATACCTTAAATATAAGTGATGCATTTCATCATCTAAAAACATATCAAGCGGAATTCTATCTCCCACTTTATATTTATCAAAATTTATATTACGTGCGTAATAAATTGAACTCACTACATCTTGCATGCAGTCTGTAATTTTAAAGTTTCCCTTTGTACTCGTAGCAGTATTGGTGGTTTGATTAAACACTACATTATTATAAATTTTAAAACCTCCTTCGTCTACATTTCTAATGAATTTGTATGGCTGCAAACTGGCAGTATCAATATAACTTTCATAACGATCTCTTACCTTAAAAAAATTGTCGAAAAAAGAAAAGGTTTTTCCAACACCAACAATATGATAAACAGGCTTACCATTAAGGTTTTCTAAGTTAGTTGTAAAAGTGGCATCTCCACCTCCTATATAACAACCTAATGTGCTGTAATATACTGTCATGTTAACAACCTCTCCATTTTTGAAAGTTGTATTTTTTATACTGCAAAAATCTGGCTGTTCACTTTTAAAAGATGTAAACATTAAACTAATCATCAAAATAATTAAACTAATAAAATTCATTTATGTAAATATTTTTAATCTCAACATAGAAACACTTCCTATTAAAGAAGGGATTACCAAATTAATCAACCAAATACAAAAAACAGTTGCTTGTATACCTAAAAAATTATTACTCATCAATCCGAATAACAACCAACCTGCTGTGGCTCTTACCGGAAGCTCAATAAGTCCAATTGTTGGAGCCAGCGCCATGAACATGAAAAACAAACTCACCAAAAAAACACAAGGCAAAAAATCAATGTAAACATTCATTAACCGAAGCATCAAAACGTATTGCAAGATAAATATTAAATACCTGGATGCAGATAAGAGTAGAACTCTTAACAATACTTTTTTTTCATAGTTAATAGAAGTGAATAGAGAACCTTGTAGTTTTTTTAAAAATGGCAAGGATATAATTACTCTTTTAAAAATTTGAATATTGAAATAAAACAACACCAATAAGATTGAGATGGACACACTAACCCATAATATTAAATTGCTAGTTATCAATCGGAAAATTGAATTACTACTTTCAAAATGATGACTATGTTTAAAATAAATTATTCCAATTGTGCCCAATAAAAATGTTATGGCTAATTGAGCAATACTTCCCAAAATAGTTACTGATATTGCTTTTACTTTATTTTCATTTTTCACGAATAATATTCTGCCGCCATACTCACCAATTCTGTTTGGTGTAAGCATTGTTATACTACAGCCCGCTAATATTGCTTTGTAAGCCTCTTTAAAACTAAAGTGTTGAAGAGGTTTCATGAGAATTTGCCACTTTACAGTTTCAAAACCCCAATTCAAAAACATCATTAAAATAACAAGTAAAAATATTGGATGTTGCCAACTTGATTTAATTTGATTCCACCTGGTTAATACGTCTTCTTGATGAACAATTTGTTTGTATAAACTCCATGTCAAAACAACAAAGACAATTGGACCTAAGCAATAGTTGGTGATTATTTTTATATTTTTGTTCAAGTCGATAATTATTCAGTAAAATTAAGTGTTAGTTGCAAAATTCTTCCAAAATCATATTAGGCATTGATCCAGGTACTATTGTAATGGGATATGGGCTCATAAAAGTGGAAAGAAATGCTATTTCGCTGGTAGACATGGGAATATTAAAACTTTCAACTAAAGATGATGCTTATCAACGATTAGAAAAAATTCATGAAAAAGTAGTTTCGCTAATTCAACTACACAAACCAAATGACTTTGCCATTGAAGCTCCGTTTTTTGGCAAGAATGTACAAAGTATGCTAAAGCTTGGGAGAGCACAAGGAGTAGCCATTGCTGCTGCCATGCAAGGCGCGCTTCCAATTACCGAGTACTCTCCTAAAAAAATAAAACAATCCATCACAGGTAATGGAAATGCAGGAAAAGAACAAGTAATGAAAATGCTTCAACAAATGCTGGATTTCAAAAGCACCACAAAATATATGGACGCATCTGATGCTTTGGCTGTTGCTGTTTGCCATTATTTTCAGAGCAAAAATATTACAGTAAACAAATCAGCTAAAGCAAATGGATGGAAAGATTTTTTAAATAAAAATCCAGGTCGACTTAAATAAACTTTACGCTAAATAAGCTAAAATTTTTTGTTGGACAGCTTTCAATTCTTCTTTAGATAATTTCAATTTTGAACGGGTAAAATTCAAGTCGTCTGCGCTGTTAATTGGAAGCAAATGTAAATGTGCATGAGGCACCTCCAAACCTACAACGCTTATTCCGCATCGATTGCAATCAAACGATTGTTCAATGGCTTTTGCAATAGGCTTAGCAAACAAAAGCATTTCTTTCAAATATTCATCTGATAAATCGAATAGCTTGTCTGTTTCAGTTTTAGGAACCACTAATACATGGCCTTCTACCAATGGGAAAATATCAAGAAAAGCAAAGAAATTTTCATTCTCCGCAATTTTATAAGAAGGTATTTCACCCGAAATAATTTTTGAAAAAATCGTCATGATTTAATTGAAATTATACCGTAATGTTTTCAATTTTAAATTTCAAAACGCCTGCTGGCACTGATACTTCAGCAATGTCGCCCACTACTTTTCCAAGTAACCCTTTACCAATTGGAGAAGTAACAGAAATTTTTCCGTCTTTTAAACTTGCTTCTTTTTCAGAAACAATTTGATACGTGAATGTTTTTTTGGTATCCGTATTGGTTACAGTCACTTTTGTAAGAATGCTAACCCTGCTTGCATCAATACTAGATTCGTCAAGGATTCTTGCTGTTGCTATAACCCCTTCCAAATATTTTATTTTTGCTTCCAACATACCTTGCGCTTCTTTAGCAGCATCATATTCTGCATTTTCTTTTAAATCGCCTTTTTCTCTTGCTTCAGCAATCGCCTTACTGGCTGCAGGTCTTTCTACAGTTTTTAATTGATGTAATTCAACTTGCATTTTATCAAAAGTATCTTGTGTTACATAGTTAGTTTCCGCCATAAAAACGCTGTTTAATTTATACAAAAAACACAACGCCTTAGTTTTGCTAAAGCGTTGCAGGGCGACAAATATACTAAAATCAGTAAATTTTTTACGAAATATTCAATTTTTCTAAAAGCACTTTACACATTTTGAAGGCAGCCTCCTTGCTATATCCCGCGATATGAGGGGTTATTATTACATTAGATTGACTGATTAAATAATCAAAAGAGGCTTTCTGTTGTTCGCTCAATTCTGTAATATTTTCATTTTCCAAAACATCAAGTGCTGTTCCAAGTATCTGATTGTTTTTTAATGATGTAATTAAAGAAATTGTATCAATTACTTGTCCTCTTGATGTGTTGATGATGTAAGGATTTTTTTTCAGGCTGTTGAAAAAATCCTGATTAGCATAATGTAAAGTTTCATCAGTTAATGGCAAGTGAAAACTTACAACGTCTGCATTTTCCATAATTTGGCTTAGCGTTGATTCCTTTACATACTGATTGCCAAAATCTTTTTTGTATTTATCATGTGCAAGTATTGTAACTCCAAATGAAGTAAGCAAATTAGCGAAAGCTTTACCCGTATTTCCATAGCCAATAATACCTATAGTCTTGCCCGACAATTCAAATCCTCTGTTTTGTTCCCTCAGCCAAGAATAATTCTTTACTTCATTGGCACTTTTATGAATGTTTCTCATTAAGCTCAATAACAAGCCTAGTGCGTGTTCTGCCACTGCAACACAATTTCCTTCCGGACTACTTACACACAGGATATTTTTTTGTTGAGCGTAGGCAACATCAATATGTTCCATTCCGCTTCCTAATCTTCCAATCCATTTTAATTGAATCGCTTTATCGATTAAATTCTTGTCGATAGGAATATGTGTTGCAACAACTAATCCAGTTGCCCGATCAATTTTTTCAATTAGTTGTTGATATTGAATTGTAGGAAGGTATTCATATTCGAAGCCTTTTTCGGAAAGGGTTTCAAGCAAATACTCATGAACTTTTGTGGTAATGATTATCATAAAGAAGCTATCATGCTAATTTCAACATTTACATTTCTAGGCAATCCTTTTACAGACACAGTTTCCCTTGCTGGATATTGACCGCTAAAATAAGTGCCATACACCTCATTTACAGCAGCAAAATGCTCCATACCACTTAAAAAAATAGATGTTTTTACTACGTTATTAAAATCAGCGCCCGACTCATTAAGAACGGCTAAAAGATTTTTCATTACTTGATGCGTTTCTTCTGCAATACTGTTATTAATAATGGTCTCGGTTCCTGGCACTAAAGCAATTTGTCCGGATATAAAGAGCATGTTTCCAGTTCTTACTGCCTGACTATAAGGCCCTATTGGAGCGGGGGCTTCTGATGTATTGATGATTGTTTTTTCCATAAATATTTTTTATGAATGCAAATATATCTTATTCATGCACCTATTTTTGCTAAAAATATTAAAAATGGTGGTTGGTATTTTAGCTGATGATATTACTTTTAACTCTTTAAGCATAATAGAATCAGATATCATCTGGAAACGATTTGATTCACTCGCTGATTTAGTAGCAAGTAAAACCGATTTAATAATCAATTTCATGGATGATGCGGCTGAAGGTAATTATAATCAATATTCAAATGCGGTTTTTATTAATAGCGTCTTTACTACTTTAGAGGATTCTAAACACCCCAAAAATGTTGTGAGATTTAATGGATGGAAAAGTTTTTATGAAAGAACTATTTGGGAAATTGCCGGCAAGTTTTCAAATGCACATGAATCATTTATTTGTTCCCTCAATAAAACCTATCATTTACATGCAGATGAAATAGGATTTCCTTCGGCTAATATTATTTCTATGATTATTAATGAAGCTTATTTTGCTTTCGAAGAAAATGTTAGCACTAAAGAAGAAATAGATTTAGCCATGAAATTAGGCACCAATTATCCTAAGGGACCATTTGAATGGTCATCTATAATTGGATTAAAAAACGTTTTTCAACTCTTAAATAATTTAAGTTCCAAAGACAGTAAATATACTCCGGCTAGCTTATTGTTAAAAGAAACAGAACAATTATGAGCTTTTTATTAAACATAGACACTTCTACTTCAAAAGCATTTATTTCTCTCTCGGAGAATGAATTGCCTATTGATACTCTTTATAATTACAATCAAAAAGAACATGCAGGTTTTATACATACTGCAATCGAAGAATTATTAGTTAAGAATAATATTAAGTTACATCAATTAGCTGCAATTGTAGTTTCTGCCGGACCAGGATCTTATACAGGATTAAGGGTTGGATTATCCAGTGCAAAGGGTCTATGTTATGCATTGAAAATCCCTTTGATTGCAATTAATACTTTAGAAATGATGGCTAATGATTTAATCAATCAAAACAGCGGAAGTGAAATCTCATTGTATTGTCCTATGATTGATGCTAGAAGAATGGAGGTTTTTACGGCTGTTTATACTCATGAATTATTGCCAATTTTAGAACCTCAATCGTTTATACTAGATAGTGACTCATTTAATAGTTTGTTAGGTGAAAAAAGAATACTTACAACCGGAGATGGCTCTAGCAAATTTCATGAAATTAAATCTCATCCAAATCTTCAAGCATTAGAAAGCTATAATTTGCCGTATTCATTGTCACAATTGGGTTTTAAACGATTTACAAATCAAAAATTTAATGATCTTTCAACTACAGAACCAATTTACATAAAGGATTTTTTAATCAAAAACTGATTTAAATAGGTATAAATTAAAATATAAAATTAAAATACTTGTTTTTTTATCATTAATTTTTATTCAAATCTTTTTATATTTGCTACGAACTTTAAAATCACTCAACCTATGTCAGTTCCAAATCAGAACAAAGATCAAAATGCCGAAGTTCCATTAGGGGCTTCAACAACATTAAAATTCAATCTGCACAATCTAAAAAAATCAGTGCTTGTTTTGAGAGCTTTGAATCATAAGCTTCGTCAACAAATATTGGGATTGATAGACACAGAGAAAAAAATTACTGTAACAGAAATTTATGTTCGTCTTCGTTTAGAGCAATCTGTTGCTTCTCAACATCTTGCAATTTTAAGAAGAGCAGAAATTGTTACTACTCATCGCGATGGAAAATTTATCCATTACACAGTAAATCACAAAAGAATAGACGAGATTAAAAAGTTTGTAAAAGAACTTGTAGATTAATTTTTTTAAAAAATACCTTATTAAACGGTTGCCATACGCAACCGTTTTTTTTTACCTTTGAAAGATAATTTTATACTATGCTCATCAAACAATTCTACACCAACTGTCTAAGCGAAGCAGCTTATTACATTGAAAGTGAAAACGAAGCTGTCATCATTGATCCATTAAGAGACATTGAAAGTTATATTGAATTTGCTCGTGAAAGACAAGCAACTATAAAATATGTCATAGAAACACATTTTCATGCAGATTTTGTGAGTGGTCATATCGATCTAAGTAATAAAACGGGTGCTGAAATTGTATACGGCCCAAATGCTAAAACAAATTTTCCAATACATGCTGCAAAAGATGGTGAAAGAATTATCATCGGAAAAATTTCATTTGAAGTCATACATACACCAGGACATACATTGGAGAGCAGTTGTTATTTATTAAGAGATGAAAACGATAGGCCTCATGCAATATTTACTGGTGATACTTTATTTGTTGGAGATGTAGGCAGACCAGATTTAAGCAGTGGCAGCATGAGCAGTGAAGAATTAGCAGGAATTATGTATGAAACTATTCAAACCAAAATTCTTCCACTGAATGATGATATTCTTGTGTATCCGGCTCATGGTCCTGGAAGCAGTTGCGGAAAAAATTTAGGTCCAAACACACATAGTACAATTGGCGAACAAAAAGCTACTAACTATGCTTTACAACCTCAAACAAAAGAAGAATTTATAAAAGCAGTTACTACAGGTTTAGCATTGGCACCTGTTTATTTTCCCATTAATGCAAAAATCAACCAAACAGGATATGAAGAAATTGATGAAGTAGTAAAAAAAGGAACTACTCAGTTATCGATTGATGAGTTTAAAAAATGGATAAAAGAAGATGCTATAATTTTAGATGCCAGACATGCAAACCTATTTACACATGGATTTATTCCAGGATCGATTTTCATTGGTTTAGAAGGAAGATTTGCAGAATGGGCGGGTACTATTTTACCTTTTGATAAGCCTATCATTTTAGTTACAGAAATGGATAAAGAGACAGAATCTGTCATCAGATTATCTAGAGTTGGTTTTGAAAATATATATGGCGTTTTATCCGGCGGTTTTGAAAAATGGAAATCACAAAATGAACCCGTTGATATTATTATTGATGTGGAAGCCGATGAGTTAATGATGGATATTCCGTTTGATAAAAATTTAGAAATTGTGGATGTGAGAAAAGAAAATGAATTTGCAGAAGGACATTTAGAAAACGCATTGAATTTGCCTTTACACGAAATAACGAACCTAGCCGAAATTGCTCAATTTGAGGAGCAACAAAATCTATATATTCATTGTGCTGGTGGGTACAGAAGCGTAATTGCTGCTTCATTATTTAAAAGACAAGGTATACATAATTTGAGAAACGTATTGGGAGGATGGTCATCAATAAAAAATCAACCTACTGCCAAAATTCTTAAAGTGAATGCTATTGTTGAGTAATGAAACTGATTATTTATTGATTTCATTTCGATCAATCCATTGTTCATGAAACTCTTCTGTAAAAGGTCGTTTCCATCTTCTATGACTCCATAAATAATTGCTAGGGTATTTTCTAATTGTATCCTCTAGCATATCTCTGTACAAGCATGTAAGCTCTCCCTCTTTAAAATCAGATGCTTGTTCTGTTATAATTTCAGTTTCGAATTTATATTTTCCTCTTTTTATTTTTATTAATCTTACAAAAACAACAGCCGTTTTGTTTTTAATGGCTGCTTTATCAGGACCAGTTACAAAAGGAACGGGTTTATTAAAAAAGTTCAACCAAAATCCTTTTCTGGAATCTGCAGGATTTTGATCAGCAGCTAATCCAATGGAATATTGTGTGTTTAAAAACTGATGCATCTTGCTCCTAAATTCTTTTACTTCCACTAACACAGTTCCCTTTTTTGCTCTTAGATCATAAAAGATTTTATCAAAATGTCTATTACTGATTCTCATATAAACACCTACAAATGGAATAGGCATCTTTTCAGCAATCATCCAATTTGCCAACTCCCAATTAAATTGATGGCCTGCGTGAAATTGAATGCTTTTTCCTTCGTTGGCTAAAGCAATCACTTTGCTTAAATCCATTTCCACCATTTTATGAAAAGCTTTGTCTGAAATGCTTATCATCTTTATCGTTTCAACAAATGTGTCAACAAAGTTTTTATAAAATTGCTTTGAAATTATTTTTTTTTCAGTTATTGATTTTTCTGGAAATGCAATTTCTAAATTATCCAACACAATTTCTTTACGGTATTGAACTACATAATAAACTATAAAAAATAAAAAATCGCTGATACAATATAAAAGTCGAAGTGGTAATAAAGAAAATAAATAAAGGAACCCGTAAATGAGATAATACATAATTAAAATAATTTTATGCCCATTCAGAAATTATAAGATAGTGTTTTGAAGAATGGTTGATTTTATTTGATGATCGGTATTGTAATGTAACCCTCTGCTCTCTTTTCTAAGTTCTGCACTTTTTACAATTAAATAAGCCACAGTTATCATATTTCTCAGTTCGCATAATTGTGGAGACACTTCTGTTTTTTGATATAACAATTCGGTTTCTTCGTGCAATAAATCTAATCTTCTGTTGGCTCTATGCAAGCGTTCATTGTTTCTAACAATTCCAACGTAATCGCTCATTAGCAATTTTAGTTCTTTAATGCTTTGAGTAATCAAGATCATTTCTTTCGGAGCGATTGTGCCAGCGGCATTCCAATCGGGTATTTCTTCATTGAATGATATAGAATCGATTTGTTGCATGGAAGTAATAAAACTTCTATGAGAAAAGACCATCGCTTCGAGCAGCGAATTACTCGCTAATCTATTTGCTCCATGTAATTCCGTACTTGCGCATTCTCCTGTCGCAAATAGATTTTTTATTGAAGTTTTACCCCACTCATCTGTTTTAATTCCACCACAACTATAATGAGCCGCCGGAGCCACAGGAATCATATCTACAGAAACGTCTACACCAATACTTAAGCATTTTTGATAAATATTAGGGAAATGATTTTTGAATTTCTCCATATTCAAATGCCTGCAATCAAGATATACAAATTCAGTTCCGTTTATCTTCATTTCGTTATCAATCGCTCTTGCTACAATATCTCTGGGTGCTAAATCTTTTCTTTCATCATACTTTTCCATAAAAGCCTCACCTAATTGATTGCGCAATATTCCTCCATCGCCTCTTACCGCTTCTGTAATTAAAAATGACTGACCTCTAACACCAGCCTCAAATAATGCTGTAGGATGAAACTGAATAAATTCCATGTTTTCTATTCTTCCTTTAGCTCTGTACACCATAGCTATTCCATCTCCTGTTGCAATTGACGGGTTGGTAGTAGTTCTATATACTTGCCCATTTCCTCCGGTTGCCAACAAGGTAATTTTTGAAATAATTTTTTCGATTTTTTTTGTATGAAGATTTAAAACATACACTCCGTAGCATTCTATATCTGGAGTTGATTTTGTTATTAAATACCCAACATGATGTTGTGTGATGATATCTAATACAAAACAATGACTAATAAGATGAATATTGGAACATTTTTTTATGGCTTCCAATAAAGTACGTTCCATCTCTTCTCCGGTAACATCTTTATGGTGTAAAATTCTTGATTCACTATGACCGCCTTCCTTTCCTAAAATATATTCTCCTTCTTCATTTTTATCAAATTGAGCGCCCCACTCAATAAGCTCTTCAATTCTGTCGACACCTTCCTTCACCACTAATTCAACAATTTTTTTATTGCACAATCCATCACCAGCTATCAATGTATCCTCTATATGTTTTGAAAAACTATCCGCATCAAGATTCATCACACCGGCTATTCCGCCTTGTGCATATTTTGTATTTGTTTCATCACTTGAAGCTTTTGTAATAATGGTGATGATTTTATCTGGACATTCAGTAGCAACTTTTAAAGCATACGTCAATCCCGCAATACCAGAACCTATGACTAAAAAGTCTGTCTTCATTATCTAATGTATTATAGGAGCATCAACCCAAGCTCCATTTTCTTTTAATAAGTTTATCAATTCATCCACTGCTACTTCACTGCTAATGTTTTTCTTTACCACTTCTTTGTTTTTATACAAAGTAATTTTTCCAACGCCGCTGCCTACATATCCAAAATCCGCATCTGCCATTTCTCCCGGTCCGTTTACAATGCATCCCATAATGGCAATTTTCACCCCTTTTAAATGATTGGTAACGGCCCTAATCTTTGCAGTGGTTTCTTGCAAATCAAATAATGTTCTGCCACAGCTCGGACAACTAATATATTCTGTTTTTGAAATACGTGTTCTAGTGGCTTGCAAAATTCCAAATGAAATAGAATTGATAATTTTTGATGGTGTTGGAATAGTTGGATTTGAATACTGAAAGCCTAAACAAATTCCATCGCCCATTCCATCAATCAGTAAAGCTCCCGTTTCAACAGCATAATGAATAAGGGCCGAATCTGTTGATGCATCCATACTATCAGAAATTAGGATTACAGGATTATTTATTTGTTGTTGCATGAGTTGTACAAACATCAAACGAATGGTTTGTACTGCGTTTTTTTTCAATGAGCTTAAACAAATAACAGCTGTTGTATCTGATTTAATCTTATCTAATAAATCTTGAGATGGATTTGAGTCACAATCAATCATCACGAAATTCATTACAGAAGATTTAAGTAATGTATCGTCTAAATAATCAACAACATTCCACAAAGGGAAACAATTTTCTTTTAGAGTATTGTTATTCCAAATTGCTGCGTCAAGAAGCACTTTTAAAGTTCCCGGCAAATTAAATAGTGGTGGTGTTTTGCAATAAATATAATCTGCGGCAGCATCAGCAATATGCCATTTATCTAATTTTTCATCATACTTATAGCCTACTGCTTCTAAATCGGCAGGATCTATAGTTAAGGATTTATGATAGTCTGCAATTACAACAGGCACCTGGTTTGATCCTATATTTCCAACTTGAAAAGTAGATCTCCTTTTATAATTAAATGGATCGTATGTCAATTTAATAGGTTTGTCTGCAGATTCTATTTCTTTCTGAGTCTGATATCTATTTACTAAATCTTTACAAACGGGTATCTCAAATTCAGGGTCTTCGGTTAGCGATACACGAATAGTATCACCTATTCCATCTTCCAGCAAGGTGCCTATTCCAATGGCTGATTTTATTCTTCCATCTTCGCCATCACCCGCTTCTGTAACACCCAAATGTAATGGATAACACTCGCCAAACTCATTCATCATATGATTAATCAACAAACGATAAGCATGAACCATAACCTGAGGGTTACTGCTTTTCATACTCAATATGATGTTGTGATAATCTTCAGATCTCGCGATTCTTAAAAATTCCATTGCACTTTCAACCATTCCAATGGCGGTATCGCCATATCTGCTCATAATTCTATCACTCAAACTTCCATGGTTAGTGCCTATGCGCATGGCAGTGCCGTGTGCTTTGCAAATAATAACTAACGGTGTAAATCTTTCTCTGATTCTTTCAATCTCTTCTACATATTCTTCATCAGTATATTCTAATTGTTCAAATTTTTTCTTGTCTACATAATTACCTGGATTCACTCTTACTTTTTCTACAATAGCTGCTGCAATTTCAGCTGCATTGGGTGTAAAATGAATATCTGCTACTAACGGAGTATCGTACCCTCTTTTACGAAGTTCATCTTTTATATTTTGAAGGTTTAATGCTTCGTTTTTTGAAGGAGCTGTAATCCTCACTAATTCGGCACCTGCTTCTATACAACGAATGGTTTGCTCTACAGTAGCTTGAGTATCCATTGTATCTGTAGTGGTCATCGTTTGAATGCGAATGGGATGGTTGGCTCCCAAATAGATGTTGCCCACCTTAACTTCTCTGGTTGGAAGCCTCTTGTAATTAGTTAATGACGCACTATATAGTTGCATAATGTATTTATGATTATTTAACTCCTTTAAAAAAACCGTAATGAGTCAAGATGTCTTTAGTTATTTTGTTAGCTATTTGATTGTTTGAATTATTATTTTTTTCAGACTTTGTATTACAGACGAAAAAGTAAACGTGTTTGTTTTCTTCAATCCAACCTATGTTCCAATCCATTAAATTGTTTTTTTCATCAACTCCATTGCCAGTTACATAGCTCAATTTATAAGCACTATTATCTTCTTTAATCATCATGTTGCGAACCTGTTCTTGAGTAGACTTTCTAAAAGGAAGCTGATCAAAATACAAACGCTTTAGTAATCCAAGTTGTTCATCAGGAGAAATTTTTATTTTATTGTTTAACCAGAAAGAATCAATTGGATTTGCAATCAATTTATTGCCATAGGATACACTATCAATCCAAGATTGTAAAGTGTCGTATCCAAGCCTTCTTGAAACCTCTTGAAAAACCGAAATATTGTTCTTTTGAAAAGCGGAAACTATATTGGATTCATTTGTTGATTGAATATTTGAAGTTTTTGTACTGTCAACCTTTATTAGCATATTCTCATCTGTAACAATACCAGTTTGTAATGCTATTAAAGCATTCAATACATTAAAAGTAAAATAGGGCGCTACTCTTGTAGTGTCCATTGATAAATTATACACTGTAATTTCACCGGTTGAATTATCCAGCATAGTAAAACAACCTTGATTGGTATAAGGTTTAAAATATTCAGCAAGGTCATTATCAATTTTAGCTTTGTTTACAGAGCATGCATTTAAAAAAATGGTCGCAGTAACGATCAAAAATATTCGACAAATGTTTTGCATGCTTTTTATTTTTTGTTTTTTAAATGTTTTGCTGTTGCTTCTAATGCTTCGTAAAATGGCTCGCCAAATTTTCTAACTAAAGGCTCTTTTAAAAATTCGTAAACAGGGACTTTTAGTTTTTTTCCTAATGAGCACGCAGCTTTACAATGATCTTCTCTGGGTTCGTAGTTAGCTAATTCTGTGATGCCATCTTTACTTTTTTTAACTATAATGGGAAACAGATGACAGCTTATTGGTTTTTTCCATTTTATTTTTCCATCTAAATACGCTTGCTCTATACCGCATTTTACGATGCCGTTATTATCTGTAATTCCATACACACAGATTTTGCTATCAATCGTAGGTGTTACCCATCCAAATTCTCTATCATACACAAATCTGCCTTGTCTTTCTATTTCTTTTTTGCTGATATTATTTAAGTAAGGAAGTACTTCGTCAAAAACGGCATCAATTTCCTTTAGTTCTTTTCTGTCTAAAGGAGCGCCTGCATCTCCATCCACGCAACAAGCACCTTTACATTTAGTAAGATCGCAAACAAATTGTTCGCTTATTATTTTATCGCTTAGCAGCACATTATCTATTGCTATCATTTGGCAAATTTACAATTCATTAATCAATGATTAACCTTTAAAATAGAAAAAAGAAATTCCAATTATAAAAGAAATTAGATTAGTTGTGTATTTGATTCTTCCATTTAAAAGTTTGAATCAAATGATGGATATCTTCTTCTAAAAATTCATGCACGGGTTTTAAAGAATCTGCATTAGGGGTGGAATTAAAATACAAGGCACCTCTTAAAAAATGATGAACAGAATCTGTAAGAAAAAATTGTTTGGCGGTAGCAGCATTTCCTCCAACTTTAAAATATATCCCACTTACGCCATTTGGAGTAAGAATTGGAATTTCACTAATGGAGGTGGCCATAATTTCATTCTTATTGGTAAGATTAAAGGCATCATTTACCAATAAATCAAATTGATTAATCCCAGTTGAATCTTTAATAGACCCATTAGCTTGTTTTAATTTATACAGAACCTTGCCGCCTATAATTTTATAACTTAAAAAAACTCTTGCATTTAAGGAAGGGAAATCCAAATTGATCCAATAATTATTTTCTGGTGTTCTATCAAAATAAGTACTGTCTTTTATAATGTTGCAGTATTTGGGATATTCGAAGCTATATGGAAAGTCGGGGTTGTTAAACAACTGATATTGATGTTGAGGTAGAATGATTTTATAATAACCGGTCTTTTTATGACTATACTCTGAATTACAAGCAATGATTAAAAAAGAAGCAATAAAAAACAAAAAAACACTTTTAATATAGATCATGATGCCGCACTATTATTTTCAATAATTACTTTTACTTTATCAATTCTATTTTTATTGATTTCAAGAGGAATAAATGTAAAGCTAGAATGCGTTAAGGCTTCATTCACTGCAGGAAATTCGCCTGCAATTTCTAATACTAAACCTGCTAAAGAATCACTATCGCCTCTAATGGCATCAAAAGTATTAACGGGTAAACTCATGGCTTTGGAAACATCATTAATCATTGTTTTACCTTCAAAAATATACGTGTAGTCGTCTATTTTTTTATTGGCGCTTTCCTCATCATCAAATTCGTCTTTAATATCTCCAATTATTTCTTCAATAATATCTTCAAGTGTTACAATTCCGCTTGTGCCGCCAAACTCATCCACAACTATTGCAAAGTGATTTCTTTTAGCTCTAAATTCTTGAAGTAAATCTTCAATTGATTTTTGTTCATGAACGAAAAAAGGTGTTCTAATCAATGGATGCCAGTCGAAGTCTTGTGGTTGATCGAGGTAAGGTAATAAATCTTTTATATGCAATACCCCAATGATTTCATCTAAATTAGATTTGTATACAGGGAGCCTTGAATAATGCAAATCTTCGGAGAGCTTCAAAATAGAATGAAAATCGAGTTGCGATTCAACGCCGCTAACGTCCAATCTTGTTCGCATAATTTGTTTTACAGAAGTACCTCCAAATTTTCTAATTCCTTTTAAAATTTGCTTTTCTTCAATAGTAGCTTCTGTTTCAGGCAATAAGTCAATGGCATAATCAAGATTACTATTATCCATACCTGCTTCTTTAGAAAATGAAACCCTTGATTCTAAATTATCACCAAACTCTACAAATTTTTTACTTAATCTATAAAACAAACCATTCACTATTTCAACGATTAATGAAGCATTGGAAGCAAACCAAACCTTATGATGTGTAGCCCAAACTTTGGGTAGAATTTCTGCAAACAGAACAATTAAAAAAGTAACCGATCCTACTTTTATCAAAAACTCAACAAAAGTATTAAATGCAAAACCACTCATCCAATCATTGATTAGCAGATTTGAAATTAATATGATGCCAATATTTACAAAGCTATTGGCGATTAACATGGAAGCCAATAATGTTTTGGGTTGTTCCAGCAAATGAACAATTCTTCTAAAGGATGGCTGCTTTCGAGTTTTTAAGATATTGATGTCTTTTGAAGTGAGCGAGAAAAAAGCAACTTCGCTACCTGCCAATAAAAAAGAAAGAATAAAAAGAATAATAATAGTAACTATTAGAATAGTTGTTCCAGCCGTGTTGATGTTTAAAAAAATAAATGGGAAGTTATTAACTTCCATTACCGAATGATAATCCAAAGTAAAGTTTTTAATTAGCAATTATTTGTATTGAATACAAATATTTATTAAAAGGGCAATACTTCATCAGTCGATCCTTCTGATAAAGTGTTACCTGATTTTTCCTGATGTTCATTTCCCTCGAAGCCGTCTGTTTTTTTATCCAACATAATTAAATTGTCTCCAATTATTTCTGTTGCATATTTTTTTTGACCATCTTTATCATCCCAGCTTCTTGTTTTTAGTCTTCCTTCTATATAAACCATACTGCCTTTGTGAAGAAATTTTTGAGCTAGCTCAGCAAGACCTCTCCATAAAACAATAGTGTGCCATTCTGTTTGAGAAATCGTTTTACCTGCTCTGTCTTTAAAGGATTCAGTAGTTGCCAAAGAAAATTTTGCAACTGGAATATTACCCTCTAAAAATTGAATATCTGGGTCCTTACCCAAATTTCCAATTAACATAACGCGATTTACACCTCTCATCAATTAAATAATTTATTACAAAGTTATATTTTGAATCAGATTAAAGATACAAATTAAAGAGAAAAAATAGGTTCCTATTTGGTAATATTTAAAAATTGTTCTCTTTAAGAAAATCATTTGTTAGCTTGGGAAATGCCCAGTTTTTTATTTCCTTTTTATGGACCCAAAAATATCCTGTCAAAGGCAATTTTTCTATTAGTTTTATTTCAATAAAAGACGCATTGATAACTTGATGTGTTAATTGCTGTTTAAAAAGAGTATTACATGGTTTTACCATCATGGCTTTTTGAGAGAAAAATTTAGCGCCTGTTGAATTTATGATTTTCTTTATGCTTTCTTTTTTTGTTGATTCAATTAAAACAAACTCATGCAGGTCTCTCCAAATATCTTTTTCATCTCTTTTTCTAATTAATACATAGTTTTTATACTGTACCAATAAATAATAAAACCATCTTTCCTTTTTTACTATTTTTTTTGATTTAACAGGCAAGAAAGAAGTCATTTCATTTTTAAAAGAGAAGCAATTTTTTGCTAATGGGCAAGTAGCGCAGAACGGGGACTTTGGCTTACAAATTGTTGCTCCAAAATCCATAATTGCCTGGTTAAATTTTGCAGGGTATTTACTATCTAGCAATGTATCTGCTAATGAAGAGAAAGCTTTTTTTCCTTGTCCAGTATCGATTGGCGTTTCTATACCAAAAAACCTGGCTAGAATTCTTGTCACGTTTCCATCAACTACAGCATAAGGAAGGTTAAAAGCAAAAGAAGAAATCGCTGCTGCGGTATATGGACCTATTCCCTTAAGTTTTACTATGTCTTCATAATTTGAAGGAAAAACTCCATCATGATTTTCAGCAATTATTTTTGCAGTTGCTAACAAATTTCTACACCTGCTATAATATCCTAAACCTTCCCAAAGTTTAAAAACGGTTGATTCATCAGCTTTTGCGAGTTTTGTTACAGTTGGATATTTTAAAATAAATCGATTGTAATAAGCCAAACCTTGTTCAACCCTTGTTTGTTGTAATATTATTTCACTTAACCATATTTTATAAGGATCTTTTTCAAATTTCCATGGCATCTCCCGGTTGTTATCATATTCATTCCAATTCATCAACTCAGTAGTGAAAAAATGATATAATTGATTATTTTTACCCTTCATGTGTTTATTTCATTTGTATTTGGTCAGATATTATGCCCTTAAAAACTCAAAGCTAATTTTTAAGATCTGGCTCTTTTGAGCAATTCATAAATTTACAAATCAAGTACAAACTTATTGATTATCATTGTTTTAATTTTGGAATTATAATTTATTTTCACTAATTTACTTTCCAAATTGTTTTTATATGAGAAAAGCAGATTTAATCAATAAAATTTCTGAACGAACAGGCATTCAAAAAGTGGATGTCATGGTTACTATTGAAACTATGATTCGAGAAATAAAAGATTCTATGTCTCATGGTGAAAATCTTTATATAAGAGGATTTGGAAGCTTTATCATCAAAAAAAGAGCTGCAAAAATCGGAAGAAATATAAAAAAGAATGTATCTGTTTCAATTCCAGAGCATTTTATTCCCGCTTTTAAACCTTCGAAAGAATTTCTGAACGAAATAAAAACCTCTCCAAATATCAAAGAGGCTCCTGAAGTGAAAGAAGATACAGAAGATTAGTTTACCTTTGCATCCCATCCTAAAAAAGTTGGATTTATCAATTGAAAAAGCAAATATTATTAGTTGTTGGTGGCATTCTATTAGTTTGTTGTTTGTATTTTTTTGGCAAAACAAGCATTGAAAACAAACCAGTAGCTCCAATGGAGACTACTATTGAAAAGAAATTTGATGTTGAATTATTTGTTCAAGAAGCAAAAGACAAATTAACTAATGAGCAAAAAGCAACTCTTAAATCATTGGAAATCAATTCAAATCCAGAAAATTATACCAGTTTAACCCAAATTGCCAATTTCTGGAATGATAGTGCTCATGATTCTAAAATCTATTCTTTTTATATAAGCAAGGCTGCAAAGTTGGATAATTCAGAAAAAAGCCTCACCTTCGCTGCCCAATTATTTTTAGAGCTTCTCAGAGGAGAACAAAATTCTGAAATGTTGGAATGGGAATCAACAGAAGCTATTTCGCTATTTGAAAAAGCTATTAACATCAATCCTAATAATGAAGATTTAAAAATCGGTTTAGGCAGTTGCTATGTTTTTGGCAAGGGAAGAAACGGAGACCCTGCTCAAACAATGAAAGGAATTCAGGAGTTGTTGGGTGTGGTTAGACGTGATTCTACAAATATGAAAGCACAGTTGGTTTTAGGAATTGGAGGTTGTATTTCTGGACAATATGATAAAGCGATTGAAAGATTGAGAAAGGTAACAGAAAAACAACCCAACAATTTAGAAGCCATTGCTTTTTTAGCCGATGCTTATGCCGCTAAAGGAGAAAATGCAAAAGCTATTGAATGTTATCAATTGAGTAAGAGATTAGCAAATGATGCTCATTACTCTAAAGAAGTTGATCAAAGAATTCAAATGCTTCAAAAAAAATAATATAATACTAATACAATATTTTTAACAAAAAAAGACTTGGTTATGCCTTGTGGTAAAAAGAGAAAACGTCATAAAATCGCAACACATAAGCGTAAAAAACGTTTGAGAAAGAATCGTCATAAGAAGAAATAAACTGTGAATTAATACTCTTTTATAGAGTGCCATGTTTTATTTTTAATACACATAAGTATGCTTAATGCTTATGTGTACTTGTATTTGCAATATTAATATTTGTGAGTACGCCTTCTATCATAGTGCATACTGGTCTGAAAATGCTATAATTTGACCAAGGAACTAATTATTAATGTTATTCCTCAAGGTGTAGAAATTGCCTTGATGGAAGACAAAAAGCTTGTTGAACTTCATACCGAAAAATCGGATGCCAACTTTGCAGTAGGAGATTTATATCTGGGGAAAGTAAAAAAACTAATTCCAGGTTTAAATGCAGCTTTTGTGGATGTTGGTTTTGAAAAGGACGCATTTCTGCATTATACAGATCTAAGTCCTTATGTACGTTCCATCTTAAAATTCACCCAACAATCTATTCAACAAAGGCCAGATCAAATATTTGATTTTTCAAAATTTAGAGTAGAGCCCGAAATTGTAAAAACCGGAAAAATCAATGAGATTTTTAACGGGAAGCCAAATGTTTTAGTTCAAATATTAAAAGAACCCATTGCTGCTAAGGGCCCTCGATTAACTTGTGAACTGTCGTTAGCAGGAAGATTTGTAGTGGTAACTCCATTTAATGATGTAATTGCAATCTCAAGAAAAATACATTCTGCAGAAGAAAGAAAAAGACTTCAAAAAATAATAGAAGCAGTTAAACCTAAAAATTTAGGAGTAATTGTTCGTACTGCAGCCGAAGGTAAAACTAGTGCGGAGCTTCATGATGATTTATTAAGCATCGAGAACAATTGGAAAACTATTCAAAGAAACTTATGCAATGCAGTTGCCCCAACAAGAATATTAAGCGAGCAAGGAAAAACAAATAGCATTTTACGTGATTTATTAAATGCAGATTTCAATAAGATTGTTGTAAATGAAAAAACAATTTATCAAGATACTAAGAGCTATATTCAAAAAATAGCTCCAGATAAAACTGATATCATTTCGTTATACAGTGGCAGTAATTTGGTTTTTGATAATTTTGGTGTTACTAAACAAATAAAAGCAGCTTTTGGAAAAACTGTGAATCTTCCAAGTGGCGCCTATTTAATTATAGAACATACAGAAGCGCTTCATGTAATTGATGTTAACAGTGGATATAAAAGCATAAGCAATAACCAAGAAGAAAATGCCTTAGAAACTAATCTGGAAGCTGTTGAAGAAATCGCAAGACAACTCAGGCTCCGAGATTTAGGCGGCATCATTGTGGTTGATTTCATTGATATGAAACTAATGGACAACAAAAAGAAGTTGGTTGATGCAATGGAATTGTTGATGAAAAACGATAGGGCTAAACATTCTGTTTTACCTATTTCTAAATTTGGGTTGATGCAAATAACGCGTCAAAGAATGAAACCCGAAATGAACATCAATACCAGTGAAGTTTGTCCAAGTTGTAACGGCACAGGAAAAGTTTCATCAACATTGATTTTAGAAGACGAGATTTTCAAAAATTTAAATTACCTGATAACACAAGGACATAAATCTCTAACGATTGTAGTTCATCCAATTATTCATTCTTATTTAACTTGTGGTATAATCTCAAGGAGATTGAAATGGTGTTGGAAGTATAAACAAAACATCAAAGTAGAATCAAACACTACTTACCACCTTACCGAATTTAAGTTTTTTGATAGTAGCGATGAAGAGATAAAATTGTAATTGCTCTTTACTCCATTATCTTAAATATACACTTCTAATCTGAAGGCCTTTTTTTGATTCAACTTTCAAGCTTGTAGTCTTTCCATTGTATTGAATACTTATATTATTTTCGCCAGCCTGTAATGGCACTCTGATATAACTAATATAAGCCGGTAAACTTAACCAGCTTCTGGTGTCGGCTTTTTCAGTAATATTATTAGCAATGTTTGCAATTAATCCGGCTGTTTGTCCAATTAATTTTGCATTAGAATCTTTTTCCGTACTTTGTTTATCAGATACTCCTTTGGATTGATTATTATTCTTTGATGAAGTTCCTTCTGCGATTTTTTCGGTTAACGAAGATACCCCTTTTTCCATGAGTCTTTTAGTGACAAATCTGATAGATGCTTTTGTTAGGTCGTTAATAAAATGTTCTTTCAATACATCTACAGCAAGTGTGTTGAGATTTTGTATTAATTCTGGTTGAAATGTTTTTTCATTCAACAAAATTGTTTTACTGAGTTGATTGAAAGTTACTAGTTTATAGTATGGCAGTGCGATGGTAAAATAACTTAGATCTGAAAGCTTGGAAGCAGAAACCAGAAACTGAGGATTATTAAAATTACAGTCATGAGCATTTCCATAACTATCTCTGTATTGCCAGCTTCTTTGTAGCGGTGCGTTGAAAATTGTAATTTTATTTTCCTCTTTTACAGGCGCATTGCCTTCTTCCATAAACAAGATTAACTCTCCATTTTCTTTGTTGGAGGTATCTAGTTTTTCATTGAACAATGTTCTATATTTTTCTTCATCCTCATCAAAACCCATTTTGGATGCAGTGTTCAAAAGGTCTTTCTTTAATTGTTGTGGGACGCTTACTCCAAAATAGGCTCCTCCAGCCTGACTATAAACATTATACGCATTTCTATAAGAAATAAATGCATTGTTATAATCTCCGGCCGACTCATATATCATGCCTTGTAGATTCAAAGCAAAGGCGTCTTGATAATATTTATTTTCATTATCCTTTTTTTTCACCGAAAGTCTGTCGTTTGAAAGGGTAATTCTTCTCGCTTCGACAACCGATTCATCGGTTTTTCCAAGTGATAAATAATTAATGGCTTTATAAAAATTTAGCATGAAATATTCAAACTCTTCTCCTCTATAATTTTCCATCATAGGGTTGGTTAAATTACTGAGTGCCACTTCTTTCACGCTTTTGTAATTAGATTCAAGCATATCATCTGCTTCATTCAAATATTGATTACTTAGCGTTTCATTATTTGTTAAATAATATAATCGGCCTAATTCGAAATTGTATAAAAGCTTATTTCTTTGTTTTTTTAGCAGCTTGTTTTGTTCAATATTTCCTATTGCATGAACGAAAGAAGCATTTTTTAAGTTTGCAGAATAATCACTCATTAAACTGTTATAAGAGGAGCATGAATACACAAAAGGCATCAATAGAATTACTATCAATGCCCTTTGTGATTTTAATTTCATTTCCAATTATTTATTCTGAATTGTGGGGAGGTTTTAGTTTTTAACCAACTTAGATATTTTCTTGTCTCCTATCCAAACCACTTCATTGGTTTCAATATTTGTTAGTTCTAAATTGATTTGATAAGTAACAGATTTATTTCTTTTGTACGCATCTACTATTGAGTTTATTGATCCTTGTAAAATAAAATCAGCACCATTCTCTAAACCAAATCTCTTCATTGTACTAACTGATGCGTTACTTTGCTGATCTCCTTTTTCGGCACGAAGCTCTTCTCTTTTTTTACCGCCTTGAACAAGACCAACCTTAGCTGTATTGATAAAAGCTCTTTCTAAATCTTTAATAAAAGTTTCCGCTTCGATATGCTCATGACTTTTATTCGTAATCATACCTACAATCACTACTGGCTTTTTCCCTTTTTTGGATTCTGAAAAATTAGCCAACCAAGGAGTGTTCAAACTCTGACTAATCATATCATCTGCTGTTAACCTACTATCAGTATTATTCCACTTGCCACTTATATCTGGTGTTTCATTAGATTCGATTCTAGTTACTTTGTGTGCACATGAAAACAACATCAAAATAAATGCAACTGCAGAAAATGTTTTTAAAAATTTCATATCAATTTATTTGTAGGTTTTTTAATAAAAGGAATTTAATATCTACATCTTCTTGAAAACATTCTGTCAAATCCATACATACACATCGGAGAGCCAATATAATTATATGGGTTATTATAACTATTGAAAGAATAAAAAGGATATTGATTCGAATATTTGATGTAAGCTAAAACTCTTTGTTGTCTAAATTGTATTCTTTGTTGTTTTGATTCTTGCTTTGCTTCAGTCCAGTCGTAAGCTTTATAAGTTTCCTGAGCTGTTGTTCCCATTGAAGCAAGCAGTTTTTCCTGACCCAATTCGTATTTTGCTTGGCTGATTTTATAATTAGGATTTTGGTTAGAGGCTTCTTGTGCTTTAATTAATAATGACGATGAAAGCACAAATAATGTTAAAATAACTTTTTTCATACTCTAATTTTTTATTGTCAAATATAAAATTTCAATTTAAAAAACAAAAGAAAAGTTTGTTAAAGATAACTATTGGTATTTCAAATAATTAATGACTATGATTATGTTGCATAGCCGCTAATTCTTCTGGAGTAACTTTTTTGTCTTTTGTTTTTACTTGATTTTCAAGGAAATCAAATAGTCGCTCTGTAATCATTCTGCGGTAGGTAGCGTCTACTTGTTTTTCGTCTTTCATCATTCTATCAATGTAACTGTCTAACCAACTCATATCTTCGCCCATATTCATTTGTCCGAAATAACGCATTACTTCTTCTTTCATGTGCGATTTCAAATCTTCGTCTGTTACTTCTAATTTATTATCAATGATAATCTTATCACTGATTAATGTCCATTTTAATTGATTGCTGAATGTTGGATATTCTTTCTCCGCTTCTTCCGCTGTTTTAGGCTTTTCTCCTCCTGTTTGCAACCATCTTTTTAAGAAGTCTGAAGGAAATTCCATCGGCGTTTTATCCAATAACAAATGATACAACTGATCATGTAATTGGTTGCGTGTTTGTGAAGTCCAATACTTTTCAATTTCTTCTTTTAGGGCTTTTCTTAATTCTACTTCAGAAGTAATTCCTTTTCCAGGATATACTTCGTTAAAAAATTCTTCGTTCAATTCTCTTTTTTCTACTAAGCCGATTTTTACAATATCTAATTTGAAATATTTTGATGCGTGTTCTTTATTTCCTTTTTCCAAACCCAAATCATGCAACATCATATCCAACTTATCGTCTTCAAATGTTTTGCTTAATTGAAAAACAACACAGTCGGCCATTTTTTTACCTTTCAATTCTTTTTGCATTTTTGGTGTGAAGTATTTCAACAAAACAGAATTTTCTTTGCTTATAGGATTCTCAACAACATTTCCTTCTTTGTCGCACTCTGTAAATAATACATTCAATACATTTTCTTCATTGTCTATCACTTCAGGCTCTGTCATTTTACCACCCTTAATTTGCATACGATTAACCTCTTCGCTCACCATTTCATCATTTACTTCAACACTATGTCTAGTAAGGGTTTCTTTAGAAAAATTAGGTAATTCAAATGCAGGTTTTAATCCCATTTCGAAAGAAAAATCATAATCTGCTGGCTCATTTAAATTCATTTTACTGAATTCAGATTCCAAAGGAAGGGGTTGCGCAAAAATATCTGGCTTTTCTTCATTCAAGTAAGTATATAATTTTTTCTCTGCAGTTTTTAATACTTCTTCATTGAAAATAGAAGGACCGTACATTTTTTTTATCATGCCAACAGGAACCATGCCTTTTCTAAAACCCGGGATATTAGCTGTTTTGCTGTATTCTTTCAATTTTTTTTCAAAAGAACTGAAATACTCCTCTTTAGTTACTTTGATAGTGATTTTGTCGGTTAGCAACCCGATGTTTTCTCTTACTACAGTTGACATGTGTTATATTTTGAAACGTGAATAAATTAAAAGTTGATAAGTCAATGGAGATGACGTTTTCAGTCATTTTACCAAGACTTACCAACTTCAATGTGTGCGGATGATAGGGGTCGAACCTACATGCCTCGCGGCGCCAGATCCTAAGTCTGGTGCGTCTGCCAATTTCGCCACATCCGCTTATTTGTATTGAACTACAAACGGGGGGCAAAACTAAGGTTTTTTGTTGGAAAAACTAAAAATATAATGAAGGAATTATGGTCATAGTGTTGTAGTTATTGAACATTGGCCCTTTTATTCTAAATTCGTACTTGATGCCAACAACAGATTCCATACCAATTTACACTTTAACAGAAGCAGAAGAAAAGAAAGCAATTGTTAGAGAATACCGGTCTTTATTGAAAGCCCTAAAGGAAAAAATAAAGCCCGGTGACAAGGAGCTTATTCGTAGCGCTTTTGAAATGGCAACAGATGCACACAAAACGATGCGTAGAAAAAGTGGGGAACCCTATATTTTACACCCCATTGCCGTAGCAAAAATTTGTGTTGAAGAAATTGGATTGGGCGTTAGAAGTACAATTTGTGCTTTAATGCATGATACGGTTGAAGATACTGATATTACACTTGATGATGTTCAAAGAGAGTTTGGATTTGAAATTGCAAAAATCGTGGACGGACTTACCAAAATATCCACGGTAATGGATGCGAACACCAGTCAGCAAGCAGAGAATTTCAAAAAAATATTATTAACGCTTACCGATGATCCAAGAGTAATTCTTATCAAATTGGCCGATCGTTTGCATAATATGCGCACTCTTGACAGTGTAAAAAGGGAAAAGCAATTAAAAATAGCATCGGAAACTGTGTATGTATATGCGCCTCTAGCGCATAGAATGGGTTTGTATTCTATCAAAACCGAAATGGAAGATCTGTCTATGAAGTACATGGAGACAGATACTTATAAATTTATTGCCAAAAAATTACAAGAAACCAAGAGAGAGAGAACCAGGTTTATCAATGATTTTATTCGTCCATTAAAAGAAAAACTTCAAACAACAGGGTTGGATTTTGACATTTATGGTCGTCCAAAAAGTATTCATTCTATTTGGTCGAAAATTAAAAAGAAGGGTGTTTCTTTTGAGGAGGTGTATGATTTATTTGCCATTAGGATTATTGTAAATTCATTGCCCGAAAAAGAAAAAGAAGATTGCTGGAAGGTATATAGCATTATTACAGATGAGTATAATCCTTCACCAGAAAGGCTTCGCGATTGGTTAAGCAATCCCAAGAGTAATGGGTATGAAGCCCTTCACACAACCGTAATGGGTCCTCAGGGAAAATGGGTGGAGGTGCAAATCAGAACCAAAAGAATGAATGAAATTGCTGAGAAGGGTTTAGCAGCACATTGGAAATACAAAGAAGGAAAAGATGATGAAAGTCGTTTTGATAAATGGTTTAATCAAATCAGAGAAGCGCTTGCCAATCAAGATACAAACTCTCTGGATTTTTTACAGGATTTTAAAACCTCGTTCCTTGCAGAAGAAATTTATGTGTACACCCCTAAAGGAGACGTCAAGATGCTACCAATTGGTGCTACTGCTCTTGACTTTGCATTTAGTGTACACACTGCTGTTGGTAGCAAATGTATTGGCGCAAAAGTAAACCACAAACTTGTGCCAATTGGTTACAAATTGCGCAGTGGCGATCAAATTGAAATCATTACCAGTGCCAAACAAAAGCCCAATAATGAGTGGTTAAATTTTGTAGTAACTACAAAAGCAAGGGCCAAGATTAAAGATTCCTTAAAAGAAGAAAAACGACAAGTGGCGGATCAAGGCAAAAGTATTTTAGAAAGAAAGTTCAATGCCATGAATGCGGCAATGAATCAGCATAATCTTGAAGAACTTGCGGGCTTTTATAAAATCAACAGCACATTAGATTTGTTGTATGAAATCGCTATAAAGAAAATAGATCTTAAAGAGTTAAAAGAATTTACGGTTCATGGCGATAAAATTATTTCGCCAAAACCAATAAAAATTCCTGAAGAAAAATCAGTTGGAATTGAAGGAAAGCCATTGTCTAAAAAAGATACCGAACTTGTAATCTTTGGAGAGAGCAGTGATAAAATAATGTACACATTAGCCAACTGTTGTAAGCCCATTCCTGGAGATGATGTGTTTGGTTTTATTACAACAGGAGAAGGGTTAAAAATTCACCGAACAAATTGTCCGAATGCCACTCGATTACTGGCAAATCATGCGCATCGTGTTGTAAAAACGAAATGGGCAAAGAATAAGGAAATTTCTTTTCTTACAGGATTAAAAATTATTGGGTTAGATGATGTAGGGGTAATACATAAAATCACGAATTTAATTAGCGGAGAATTGAAGGTAAATATATCGGCGATGTCTATCGAAGCGAATGATGGAATATTCGAAGGCAATGTAAAAGTGTTTGTAAAAGACAAAGAGCAACTCGAAAACTTAGTAAAGAATTTATTGATGCTGCCAGGCATTGAAAAAGTAGACAGGTATGAGACTGAGGAGAAGTGATGATTTTAATTACTCTAAAATATTTTCATTACGATTTGATTTTACAATCGGCAGCATTAAGCACATTTATTTCCAATGTTTTAATCATCCAATAAATCACTTAAATGAAGTCTTAGTGCATTTACAGAAATACTTATTTCCCAAAAAGAAATGCCTAATGAAATTAAAAGAGAAAGTAAGCTTGCTCCGAAAATATAGATGCCAACTTCAGGATGTTCTAAAAAAAGTATTAGCATCGTAAATACAGAAAGAAACAAACACAACACACCAAACAATTGCATATATCTAATCAACGTCAGTCTCAAATTCAGGTTTTTAATTTCTAATAAAATGCTTTTGTTTTCTTTTTCCTGATAAGTTTTTTTAAGCCCTCTAATTAATTGCGCAATAGTTAAAAATCGATTGGTGTATGCTAATAGTATCAACGAACAGGCAGAAAATAATAAGGCTGGTGTTTCAATACTAAGTTTCATTTTGGTGTGTTTTTTGAAAATTAAAAAGTAAACAGATGTTCTAAACTAACTCATTTTTTTACACGGTGTATTTTATAAATAAAAAAAGGAGTGATTGCTCACTCCTTAAATATTGATTTTTAAAAAATTATTTGTATTGAGCTCCTAATGAAAGTGCTAAATCTTTAACTGTTTTTAATGCATCATCAGCTAAATTTCCTTTTTTAAATTCAGCTAAAATTTCTGGATGTTTGTTTTCCATTTCTAGTAAAAAATGTTCTTCAAAAGCTTTTACATTTCTAACGGCAACGTCTTTTAATAAGCCTTGCGTTCCTAAATAAATAATTGCTACTTGTTTTTCTACTGAGAAAGGAGAATATTGAGCTTGTTTAAGAATTTCAACGTTTCTAGCTCCTTTATCAATTACATTTTTTGTTGCGGCATCCAAGTCTCCTCCGAATTTAGAGAACGCTTCCAACTCACGATATAAAGCCTGATCTAGCTTTAATGTTCCTGCTACTTTTTTCATTGATTTAATCTGTGCATTACCACCCACACGACTTACAGAAATTCCCACATTAATCGCAGGTCTGATACCAGCATTAAATAAATTATTTTCTAAGAATATCTGTCCGTCTGTAATTGAGATTACGTTCGTAGGAATATATGCAGATACGTCACCAGCTTGTGTTTCAATAATTGGTAATGCAGTTAATGATCCTCCTCCTTTTACCAAATGTTTGATTGATTCTGGTAAATCATTCATTTGTTTTGCAATATCATCTTTTGCTATCACTTTAGCAGCTCTTTCCAATAAACGACTATGTAAATAGAATACATCTCCAGGATATGCCTCACGGCCTGGTGGACGACGAAGCAATAAGGATACTTCACGATACGCTACAGCTTGTTTTGATAAATCATCATAAATAATTAAAGCCGGACGACCAGTATCTCTAAAAAATTCTCCGATTGCAGCACCGGCAAATGGAGCATAGAATTGTAATGGCGCTGGATCTGAAGCAGATGCGGCTACAATTGTAGTATATGCCATTGCTCCATTTTCTTCCAACGTTTTCATTATTCCAGCAATTGTTGATGCCTTTTGACCAATCGCTACATATATACAATAAACAGGCTTTCCTGCAGCAAAAAACTCTTTTTGATTGATGATAGTATCAATAGCAATAGCGGTTTTACCAGTTTGACGATCGCCAATGATCAACTCACGCTGACCACGACCAATTGGAATCATTGCGTCAATTGCTTTAATACCGGTTTGTAAAGGTTCTTTTACAGGCTCTCTAAAAATAACCCCAGGCGCTTTACGCTCAAGTGGCATTTCATATAATTCACCTTTTAATGGACCTTTTCCATCAATTGGTTCACCCAAAGTATTGATAACTCTTCCACTCATTCCTTCTCCCACCTTAATAGAAGCGATTTTTGAGGTTCTTTTTACTTTATCACCCTCTTTAATTTCTCCACTGTCTCCCATCAAAACCACACCCACATTGTCTTCTTCAAGGTTTAAAGCGATGGCTTTTACGCCATTATCAAACTCAACTAGTTCTCCCGAACGTACATTGTTTAATCCATAAACTCGAGCAATACCATCTCCTACTTGAAGAACAGTACCTACCTCTTCTAAACTCGCACCTACATTAAAGTTGCTTAACTGTTGGCGAAGAATTGCTGAAATTTCATCTGGTTTAATTTCTACCATATTTTAAAATTTTATATGTCCCGTTTAGTTGTAAAAAAGCATACTAAACAAATTGCTTAAAAATCGTCGCAAAGGTAGGGTTGAGAGCGCTAACAACAAAAAAATTATTAATACTCTTTGCATTTCATTGGTAATAATTAAAAATCCGAGAATTTAACATCAGGCTATTTAAAAAATTTGTAATTTTCATCCTCGATTTTTTTATAAAAAATTAATAATCAATACTTATATCATGAGAAACGGAATTTTACTTGCTTTTTTTGTTTTCGGATTTTTTGTTGCTAATGCACAAATTGATAACGATGCAATTGCCAGACAGTTGGTCGAAAAAAATCAAAAAAATATTGGGCTGTCAAAACAAGACTTATCAAATTTTTTCGTCAGTGATAATTATATTGATAATGTTTCTGGTGCAAGACTTGTTTATTTACAACAATCTTATTTGGATTTGCCGGTGTACAATGAAATGCAGGTGCTTGCTTTTAAACAAGACCAATTGATTTCAAAATCTGGCGGAAGAATTACAGGCATAGAAAAAATTACAAATGGAAACAAAGGCATCCCTACTATTTCTGCTACAGATGCTGTAATTACTGCACTTAAAGATAGAAAAGTTAAATTCAGCAAGAGTCCAATGGTTGTGGGAAGTGAAAAAAACGGGCATCTGATTGTGTTTGATAACATGGGAATTGCCAGAGAAAATATTACTGCAGAATTAATGTGGGTTCCTGTTGAAGACGGCAAAAGAGTATGCTTGGCATGGCAGGTTTATATTATTCCAAACACCACTTCTGATTTTTGGATGGTTAGAATAAATGCAACTGATAACACTGTACTTAATTTTAATAACCTTACTGTTTATTGTAATTGGGGCGAACCTACCAATGCAGCAAATAATTCAGAAAACCATACACATTCAAATGTTGGTGCTGCTGCTAGCATTAATCATACTGCTAATAATTTGTTTGATTTTACACAAAATCAAACGACAAATGAATTTTCATTATCGCCTTCAGTTATCAATAATGCCACATATAGAGTAGTGCCTTATCCATCTGAAAGTCCGAAGCATTTTGCAGATACAACTGCAATTGTTTCTAATCCTTGGAATAATAATGTTAACACTAATGCTGCTTCATTAAAATGGCATAGCAATGGAACAACAGATTATAGTTTCACTAAAGGAAATAATGTTTGGGCTGTAGAAGACAGAGATGGAAATAATGCAACTACGGGGTCTGCAGCATTTTCTACATCAACGTCAGATCCATTAGCTTTTGAGTTTAAACCCAACTTTACTCAAAGTCCAACTACTGCAACAACTGCAATTCCAAATCAGCAATTCAACATCACCAATTTGTTTTATTGGAACAATATCATTCATGATATTACTTATGCTTATGGATTTGATGAAGTATCCGGAAATTTTCAGGCAAACAATCAGGGTAGAGGTGGTAACGGAAACGATTATGTGTTAGCAGATGCGCAAGATGGAGCTGGTACAAATAATGCAAATTTTGCAACACCTGCAGACGGCTCTAGTGGAAGAATGCAGATGTATTTATGGAACGGATCTCCACAAAAAGATGGAGATGTAGATAATGGAATAGTTACCCATGAATATGCTCATGGGATCAGTAACAGACTTACAGGAGGACCTGCTCAAGCAGGTTGTTTATCAAATGCAGAACAAATGGGTGAAGGATGGAGTGATTATTTTGCTTTGATGTATACTCAAAACTGGGCAATAGCAAACTTAAATACAGGTTTTTCATCCTCAAGACCTATGGGTACTTACGCAATTGGTCAGGCTGTTAATGGTGCGGGTATTCGTACAAAAAAATATTGCACCAATTTTACTGTAAACAATTTAGTTTATTCTAATAATACCACTTTAATGGGCGAATCTCATAACAGAGGAGAATTATGGTGTGCAACGCTTTGGGATATGACATGGAATATCATTACTCAAGTAGGAACTATTAATCCAAATCTCTATAATGCAAATGCTGCGGGCGGTAACAGCATTGCACTAAAATTAGTTACTGAAGGAATGAAATTACAGCCTTGTAGCCCTGGTTTTATTGATGGCAGAGATGCTATTTTACAAGCAGACCAAATTTTATATAACGGAGCTTATAGCTGTGCGATTAGAGAGGCTTTCAGAAGAAGAGGAATGGGTGCATTTGCTTCGCAAGGTTCATCTGGAAGTACTACAGACCAAGTGCCTGATTTTACTTTAGGAAGTGCTACTCAAGGATTAACTCAAAGTGTTACTGAAGTACTAGAAGGCGATAACATAACATATACGAATACACTAACTGCTGATGCTTGTGGCACAGTAAGTAACTTTCTATTAACAGACACCTTGCCGCTTAATGTTACGTATGTAAGCGGAGGTTCTTATAATGCTGCAAATAGAGTGGTAAGTTTTCCTGTGAATTTAACAGCCGGACAGGTTCAGCAATATCAATTTACAGTAAAAGTAAATGCTGGAGCATATTTTCCAACGGTTACGCTTTTTGAAGATCTAGTTCCCAATGGAACGGCTACTCCAACTTGGACTCCTACTACAAATTCTACTGCTAATTGGGCGGTTTCAGAAGCAAGAAGCTTTAGCCCCACTCGCTCGTATTTCTCCTCTAACTTAGATACATTATCTGATGAAAGACTAACACTTACAACACCAATAAACTTAGGAAGCAATCCTCCGAGATTATCCTTCCGTCATTGGTTCAATACAGAAAGTACTTACGATGGTGGTGTTTTAGAAATTAGCACTAACGGTGGAACTACCTGGACTGACGTTCAAAACAATATTTTAAAAGGTGGTTACATTGCTACTATGGATGCTACTACGATTATTCCGGGAAGAAAAGCTTGGAGTGGAAGCAGCAATAACAAATTCATTAAAACTATTGTAAACTTGTTGCCTTATGCAAATCAGAGTGTACTGTTTAGATTCAGATTCAGTTCTGATGTTGGTACTGCTGTAGAAGGCTGGTATATTGATGATATTGCTATTAAAAATCAAGCCGTAGTTGAAATGCAAAGTAATCTATACAATGCAAGCAATGTAAAGGTTTTAGAAATAGATACATTTACAATCATTCTTCCAACCAATAATTGTGTGAATGCGGCAATAAACACTCCACCTGCAAATGCTAATGTTTGTATTGGAAACAACGCAACTTTTTCAACTTCAGCAAGAGGAACCAACAATCATTATCAATGGCAAGTAAGCACTGATGGCGGTGTTACTTATAACAACTTACTTAATGATACTTTTAATATTTTAACCATCAGCAATGTTGATTTATCGTTTAACAATAACAAATACAGAGTTCTTATTAGTAATGATTGTCCTTCAAATATTACTTCAAGTGAAGCTACTTTATCTGTAAACACTCCTGCTTCAATCGTTACTGGGCCGACTTCTCAAACAAATTGCGCTGGTACAAATGTAACCTTCAATGCAGTTGTAAATGGTTCTGCCAATAGTTATCAATGGCAAGTGAGTACAAATGGAGGTTCTTCTTTTACAGATATTGCAGGTGCAACAAGTGCTTCATTGACACTCAATAATGTAACTAGCACAATGAATAACAATGTGTATCATTTAGTTGTTGCTAGTTGTAATCCAATTAATCTTTTATCCTCTGATGTTAGTTTAACTGTTAATAGCCCAGCAAACATTACAACAGAACCTGTTAATGCAAATGGTTGTGTTGGTGGTAATGCAACATTCACTTCTATTGCTACTGGAACTAATATTACTTATCAATGGCAAGTAAGCACTGATGGCGGTGTTACTTTTTCAAACATAACAGGTGCAACAAATACTTCTCTATCATTAAATGCACTTACAACTTTACAAAACAATAATAAATACAGATTAATTGCTACAGGAAATGCTTGCTCAAATACTGATACATCTGTTAGTGTTACGCTTACCGTAAGTGACAATGCAATTGTTACTTTACAACCTTCCAACATTAGTGAATGTCCGTCTCAAAATGTAGTATTCAGTACAACTGCTGTTGGAACAGGTATAACCTATCAATGGCAGGTTAGTACAAATGGTGGAACAAGCTTTACTAACATTAATGGGCAAACAGGTTCAACATTAACTTTGAATACTATTAGTTCTTCAATGAATAATAACCAATACAGAGCAATGATCAATAGTCAATGTAACGCAGTTGGCATTTATTCTAATGCTGCTACTTTAACAGTAAAAGCCTTACCTGTTGTTGCAAATCAACCAAGCGACATTACAAGTTGTGTGAATTCAAATGTTACATTTAATGCTGCTGCAAATGATGTTGCCATATTAACATACCAGTGGCAAATGGCACCAAGCAGTAGTAATGTATTTAGTAATATTAATGGGGCAACTTCTAATAGCTTATCCTTAAATAATATTGCATCCAACATGAATAACAACAAATACAGATTGCAAATTTCAAGTGCTTCTGGTTGCGGACCAATATTTACAGATACTGTTTTATTACATGTTTCATCGCCTGCAGTAATTCAAACACAACCAATAGATGCTTCTGTTTCAATTGGATCTGATGCTACTTTCTCAGTAATTGCCTCTGGCACAGAAATTAGTTATCAATGGCAAGTGAGTAGCGACTCTGGCTTAACTTTTAGAGATATTGCAGGGGCTACATCCAGCGCTTATTTATTATCGGGTGTAAGTATCAATAACGACAATTATCAATACAGAGTTGTTGTTAAAGAAGCAAGTTGTGGAAATATAATATCAAATAACGCAAAATTAAGTGTTGCATCTAGTGCATTTATTTATCCAAATCCTACAAAAGATAATCTTAGTGTTAATTTAAATGAGCAAATTTTATCTAAAGGGAATATCAAAATAACTATGTTCGATTCAAAAGGATCAAGAGTGTACAACCAGGTTTTTGCAGTTTCAAAGAACAATAGATTATTAAATATTAAAACTGCTGGATTACAAAGCGGCACTTACTTTTTAGTACTAACAGATAACAATGGTGTTGTACTTGAAAGAGCTAAAATTGTGATTGAGTAAAATTATAATTGAATTTTTTAAGAGGCTGTCTCCAAATATTGAGGCAGCCTCTTTTTTTTACATGCTATTTAATTTATTTTGATGTAATTATTATTGGTGTGAATGATTCTCACGAAAAAAAAATATATTTACTCAAAATATTTAAATTGTTGAAGAAAGAGTTTATTCTGAAAAAACGACAATCAATTTACACAACTGCTTTTTTATCATGTCTGAAAAATCAATTAAATTTTTAGCTGAAAGCACGCTCAAATCAAGAGACTTAGAGCATAGAAGGAAAATTAATTTCAATATTGGCAAATACAATACTGTAGTTCCTTTTGGGAAGTCTCAATTTATAAATGTTAATCTTGCCCGAGAAAAAGCAAAAAATATTAAATGGAAGGCAATTGAAAATCTTGATAAACAATTAGAAGATTTCGAGGTTGCTTTTAGCGGTAGAGGCGGAAAAGTTATTTGGGCAGAAGATGCTAATCAAGCCATTGAAGCTATATTACAAATTTGCAGTGAGAAGAATTGCAAAACCTTAGTGAAAAGTAAGAGCATGGTTACAGAAGAAATTCATCTCAATTCGGCATTAGCAAAACATAATATTGAAAGTATTGAAACTGATTTAGGAGAATACATTCAACAATTGGATGATGAGGCTCCTTATCATATTGTAACACCAGCCATGCATAAAAGTAAAGAAGATGTGGCAAAATTATTTGCGGAAAAATTAGGAACAGACCCTAATTTAACGCCTCAAGAACTTACTTTGGTGGCAAGGAATATTCTTCGAAAAAAATATACAGAAGCGGAAGTTGGTGTAACAGGCGCAAATTTTTTAATCAGTGATATTGGTGGAATTGCAATCACTGAAAATGAAGGCAATGCAAGATTAAGTTGTGCTTTTCCTAAAACACATATTGTTGTAGTGGGCATTGAAAAAATGATTCCTTCTATTTCAGATCTTGGATTGTTTTGGCCATTGCTAAGCACTTTTGGAACAGGACAGCAAATGACTGTTTACAATTCAATTGTTACAGGGCCGCGTCAATCTAATGAAGCTGATGGTCCGGATGAGATGTATGTTATTTTATTGGATAATGGAAGAACTAATATTTTAAATAATCCCAAACAAAGAGAAAGTCTTTACTGTATTAGATGTGGTGCATGTTTGAATGCTTGTCCAGTTTATAAAAATATTGGTGGTCATACTTACGATGCCACATACAGCGGACCAATTGGAAGTGTAATTACTCCGCATTTGCAAAACATGAAATCATACAAGCATTTAAGTTATGCTTCTTCTTTGTGTGGTAATTGTACTGAAGTATGTGCTGTAAAAATAAATTTACACGAATTGTTACTTGATAACAGGCACGAATCTGTTGAACAAGGTAATGCAGAACTTTCTGAAAAAATCGCCTGGAAAGCATGGAGAATAGGGAGTTTATATAGAAAATTGATGAACGTAGGCAATGGAAAAATTAAGAGTAAAGTGGTGAATAAAGTTTTTACTTCCTGGACACTAAGCAGAGGCGCATTAGATTTTAGCGAAAAAACATTTAACCAACTTTGGAAAGAAAAGCATCCAAAATGATTTTATTTTATTCAGATACTATTACTGAAAGAATTAAATATGTTGTTCCTTTTATCTTGAAAGAACAAATGGGCATTGATGTTGAAATCACAAGTGACTATTCTTATTGTGAGCAATCTTCTTCCTTCATCATTAATTATAGCTCCAGTGTTTTTCAAAAAAATACTTTTAATATCTTACCCCATGGTCTATTAAATGAAACAAACATAGTTGAACAAGAAATTAATTGCATTAATCAGCACAACTACAATTCGTTTTTTCAAATTGAAAACAGTCATTTTTCATTTGATGTTTTTGCAGCTGTATTTTATTTAATTAGCAGATATGAAGAATATTTGCCTCATCAAAAAGATGAATATGGTAGGTTTGCTCACACAAATTCAATTGCATATAAACAAGAATTTTTAAATCGGCCAATTGTCAATATTTGGATTGATGAATTTTCTAAAGCTATACAAAAACACTGGCCTTCACTGGAAATAGTAAAGCCCTTTTTCAATTCAATTATCACTCATGATATTGATATGGCTTGGTCTTATAAACACAAAGGGATTTTAAGAAACATTGGAGGATTTCTTAAACGACCGAATGTAAATAGATTATTAGTTTTATTGAGCCTAAAGAAAGATCCGTTTGATAGTTATGGATTTATTGATGAAAACATAAAGACCAAAAGAATTAAGTCTTTGTTTTTTTTCCTGCTTGCCAGAAAAGTTTCTGATTACGATAAAAATATTTCTCCAAAAAATTATGCTTTTAAAAAATTAATCGTCAATACATCAAGAAAATATACGCTTGGTATTCACCCTTCATGGCAAAGCAATTTCAAAGACAAATTAATGAAGCATGAAAAAATAAAATTGGAAATAATTACAGAACAATACATTACACATTCTAGACAACATTATATTAAATTTAGTTTGCCTGATACGTATCAAGAATTAATAAAAGCGGGTATTTCAAATGAATTTAGCATGGGATATGGAAGCATCAATGGATTTAGGGCTTCGGTTGCAAGTAGCTTTTTTTGGTATGATTTAAGCAAGGAAGAAACCACCTCGCTTCGAGTATATCCATTCTGTTTTATGGATGCTAATAGTCATTATGAACAGCGCCAATCCATTGTGCAATCTCAACAAGAACTTGTGTATTACTATGAAATCATAAAAAAACACAACGGATTGTTTATACCAATCTTTCACAATAATTTTTTAGGAACAAATAAGGAGTTTAAAGGGTGGAAAGAAATCTACACTCAACTTATTAATACAATTCATGAAAATCAATAATCAAATTATATTTTGATTTCTTTTTTTACACTCCGATTCACGATATATACTCCAATTAATGTTATAATTGTTCCGAATAAAATCGAGAGCGTTAATTGTTCTTTTAAAAAAACGGCTGCTACTATCATAGCCACAATTGGATTAAAATATGCATATAGCGACGATATCGCTGCAGGCAATGTTTTTAAACTGTAAATAAATGCAATGAAACTTGTGATTGATCCTGCCGTTATTAAATAAAAAATGGCTGTCCAACCCTTAATACTAATTTGTGAATAAGGAACATTTGTATGAGTTGCAGAAGTGAAAATAAACAACATCGCCGAACCCATTATCATTTGCCAACCCATTCCATAATAGGAATTTATAGTGAGATAATGTTTTGATAAAAAAATAGTTCCCACACTCCAAGACAACATTGCTATTATTGAAAGCACCAATCCTAATAATAGTTCAGGCGTTATGGTGGCAAACATGTTTTGTGAAAACACATATCCAATTCCAATGATGCCAATAATCAATCCCAAAAATGTTAATGAAGAAACATTTTTCTTCTTATAAAATATCCATTCAATCAACACAACACTTAATGGATACAATGCTCCAATTAAAGCTGCCAATCCAGTTGGAATATATTTTAATCCCCAAGTACTTAGTCCGTTAGCTAAAAAGAAATTTAATAAAGCCATTACAAATAAAGACTTAAAATCTTTTTTTGTAGGTATTCGCTCTTTTTTAATGACTAGAAAAAAAATAAGAAATAAACTTCCTGCTATAAACTGACGGATGGAACATAATTGCAAGCCTGGTATATCGTGAACAGCATATTTACTGGCTACCCAAGTTGTTCCCCATAATATGCTTGTTGCTGTTAATGCTATGTACCCTTTTGTGGTGGTGGTTTTCAAATTGTATTAGTGTTTGAAATGTCTTTGTCCCGTAATAACCATTACTAAATTATTTTCCTTGCAATAATTAATAGAATCTGCATCTCTGATAGAGCCGCCCGGTTGGATAAATACTTCTATTCCATTTTTATGTGCAATTTTAACACAATCATCAAATGGGAAAAAAGCATCACTGGCAAGTACTGCACCTTGTAAATCAAATTGAAATTGATGCGCTTTTTCTATTGCATGTCTTAATGCATCAATTCTGCTCGTTTGGCCGCAGCCTTTACCTATTAATTGTTTGTTTTTAATTAATGCAATGGCATTACTCTTTAAATGTTTACATACAATATTCGCAAACTTCATGTTTTCTTGTTCCTCTTGATTCGAAACTCTTCCGCCTTCTTCTTTCCACTCTTGAAAATTTCCTATATCTGAAGCTTGTGATAAAACGCCTGTTAATAATGATTTCGTTTGTACAATTGGCAATTCAAATTCTTTCAGTTGTAGAACAATTCTGTTTTTCTTGGATTGTAACAAAGTCAATGCTGCTGTTTCAAATGAAGGGGCAATTAACACTTCAAAAAACAAATCATTTATAGCTGCTGCTGTTGATAAATCTATTGTTTGATTACAAACTAATACTCCTCCAAATGCGCTTTCCGGATCTCCAGCTAAAGCTAAATCCCATGCAGCTTTTACAGACTGTGCTTGTGCAATTCCACAAACGTTTGTATGCTTAATGATTGCAAATGTTGTTTCGTTGAATTCTTTAATCAATTGAATAGCCGCTTCCACATCAACTAAATTATTATAAGAAAGCTCTTTTCCATTTAACTGATTAAACACCTCATTCAAATTGCCATAAAAATTGGCTGTTTGATGTGGATTTTCACCATATCGCAGTACTCTTTTTTCCTGATTAAAAGGACTATTGATGGAAGTTTGATTGAAATAATTTGATATGGCTGTATCATATGCAGTGCAAACATCAAAAGCTTTAATTGCAAAAAATCGTCTTTGTTCTAAAGTAGTTTGCCCGTTTTGTGATTGTAAAATTTCTAACAATAATTGATATTCTCTTTTTGCAGATACCACCAACACATCTTGATGATTTTTTGCAGCTGCACGAATCATAGAGGGTCCGCCAATGTCAATTTTTTCTATAATTGGACTTTCATCTTCAATGGATTGATTGGCGAAACTTTTTACAGTTTCTTCAAATGGATACAAATCAACCATTACCAAATCAAAAGATGGAATATTATATTGCTGCATTTCTTGTTGGTGAATTTCATCATTTCTTTTCCCAAGAATTCCTCCAAAAACCAATGGATGTAATGTTTTAACCCTTCCTCCTAAAATAGAGGGAAATCCTGTTAATGTCTCAACTGGAACACAAGGAATGTTTTGTTCTTCTATAAAAGCTCTTGTACCTCCAGTACTGTAAATAGTTACACCTTGTTCGTGTAACAATTGAACAATTGATGCTAAGCCATCTTTATAAAAGACAGAAATTAATGCCGATTGAATTTTTTTCATTTAATTATTATTACAGTTGAAAATGATTACTGTTTCAAGTTTTTCGATGTGCTAATTGTGTTATTCAATAAATTGTAAATAATTGCACCATCGTCCGGTATCGAAAAGCACTGCAAATGTAAAGCCGAACATTCTTTTTTCCATTTTGCAATTTTCCACAAACTGTTAGCAGCATCAAAAATGATCAATTGAGTGTGAATCAAAGAAAGTATTTCTTTCAAGTCTTTGTTTCTAAAATTAGATATTATAAGGATATCAACGGTTTTGCTTTGAATCAATCGCTCAATCCTAAATGTGGAATCAATGATCATTATTTTTTTGTTATTAAATTTTATTGTTTGATTTACCCAATCGTTTATTAGCAAAACGGGATGAAATGCATGAAAATATTGTCTGCTCTGTTGAAGCATTTTGTTTTCATTTATATTTTTATCGCCTATATAAACATAATGATTTGAAAAAATGAAATCTATAGCCATTTTGTGTGGTGTGTTATACATAATAAATTTTTTCTGTTGTTGATCTTTTATTTTTCCGTAAGAATTATAAAGAATACAAAAAGCAGATATAAACAAAGAGAATATTAATCCGTTTTTATTTTTATTGATTATTGAATTTATACAAATAACAATAAAAATGTAAAGTAGTATGGTAGAAAAAATATCAACTCCAATATTTTTTATCGTAGAGAATGGCAATTGATTTACAAATAGTACAAATTGATTCATTTGTTTAATTAAAATGAAACAACAATCACCAACGGTATTTGCTAATAAATTAAAAGGAGAAATAATCATCAGTAAAATCTCGGCAAACAAAATAATAGTAGATAGAGGCACGCATATTAAATTAGCAATTAAAAAATAATTAGGAAATTGATGAAAATAGTAAATGCAAATGGGAAAAGTTATTATTTGTGCAGCTATTGTAATCGAAATCATTTCCCATATTTTTCTGCTGATTTTGTTTTTAAAAAAAATTAATCGCTGAATAGGTTTTTGCAACCAAACAATTCCAATGATCGCAAGATAGCTGAGTTGAAAACCAACATCCCATAAAAAATAAGGGTTGTAAAGAAGCATGAGAAATGCAGAGGCTGCTAAGCTGTTGTATACTGTTGCTTTTCGATGGAGTGCTTTACCAATAATTACACAAGTAAACATAACAGCACTTCTAAGTACAGAAGCTGATGCACCTGTGATGAAAGAAAAAATCCAAAGAAAAATAATTATTGAAATGGCTTTTAACCAATTTGATTTTTTAAAAAGAGGAATAAGGTTGAACAAACTATTTATTCCAATATACAACAAGCCAAGGTGTAAACCGGAGATTGCAATTATGTGAACGATGCCCGTATTGCTATAAGCCTGAACAATGTCTTGATCCAAATCTTTTTTATATCCAATAAATAACGCCTCTGCAATTCCAAGTGTTTGTTTATCATGAGAAATAAATAATTGGAAATTCTTCACAACTGATTGCTGAAACGAAAAAATAAATTCATTGAAATAGTTTATTTCATGAAAGTTCAACTTTATGCACTCTTCTTTTTTTAAATATACTTGATGATAAATTTGTTGAAAGGCTTGATACTGTTTGTAATTAAATGAACCTGGATTGCCGTTATTTTGAATCCGATGAATAGATTTATTAATAAAAATAAAATCACCCATACATAATGATTGTGCGTTATGTTCAATATATACTATCATGCTTCCAACAGCCGGCTTGTGTACATTTTTTTGAACAACATATTTTACAGAACACTTCAACCTAAAATTCTTAGCCATTGAATCAATGGGTTCGTCTATTCTTAGCATTAACCCATCGCCATCCTTATAAATATTTCCATACCAGTTTTGTCTGTTTTGTAAATCTTTGTTGAATGTGATGAGAGATCCAAAGAAAGCAACTATACACAATAAAAAAATAGTTTGTGCCCGTCTAAACTTGTATTTGAGTGAGAGGGAAAGAAAATTGAATGAAAAATAATTAACTATAAAAAATACGCCGACAAAAAAAAGTACAAATATGGAGAACGAAAAATACCATTGTAACAAAATGCCAATCATTAATGAAATAACGATTCTTACAAATGGAGCTTGCTTCCATACAGGTATGCGAAAGAGTTGCATACTCAAAAATAGCTCCTTGATATTTTTTTCTTACTGAAGTTTATTTACTCAAATGCATACTTCGCTCTTTGTACAATTGACGGAAGTAAGGATCGCGTAAATCTTTTATAAAGCGAATAGCTTCGCCAGTACTTTTCATTTCGGGACCAAGCTCTTTATTTACACCTGGAAATTTATTAAAAGAAAAAACAGGTTCTTTTATCGCAAAGCCTTTTAAGTTCTTATTGAATTTAAAGTCTTTCAATTTAGCTTCTCCCATCATCACCTTTGTTGCAATGTTTAAATATGGAATTTGATAAGCTTTGGCAATAAAAGGAGTTGTTCTAGATGCTCTTGGATTAGCTTCAATTACATAAACGTTCCCATCTTTAATCGCAAACTGAATATTGATAAGGCCTAAGATATTTAATGAGCGCGCAATTTTTTCTGCGTACTCTTCCATTGTTTGAACAATTAAAGGACTCAAATTAAATTGTGGTAAAACCGCATTGCTATCACCACTATGAATACCCGCAGGTTCAATGTGTTCCATCAAACCCATTATATGAAAATCGGTTCCATCAAAAATGCCATCAATTTCTGCTTCCTGACATCTATCCAAAAAATGATCAATCAAAATTTTATTGCCGGGTAAATGTTTCAATAAACTTAAAACCCCTTTTTCCAATTCTTCGTCGTTTAAAACAATGCGCATTCTTTGTCCTCCTAAAACATAACTCGGTCTTACTAAAACAGGATAACCAACTTCTTTGGCCACTTCAATAGCATCATCTGTATTAAATGCAGTGCCGTATTTTGGATACGGAATTCCCAATGCTTTTAAGGTATCACTGAATCTACCTCTATCTTCAGCAATGTCCATGTTGTCAAAAGAAGTTCCAATTATTTTTATTCCTTTTTCATGTAATCTTTTGGCAAGCTTCAAGGCTGTTTGTCCGCCTAATTGCACAATTACACCAACTGGTTTTTCGTGTTCAATAATCTCCCAGATATGCTCCCAGAATACAGGTTCAAAATATAATTTATCGGCTATGTCAAAATCTGTTGATACGGTTTCAGGATTGCAATTAACCATTATTGCTTCATAACCACACTCCTTAATCGCAAGCAAGCCGTGAACGCAACAATAATCAAATTCAATTCCTTGGCCAATTCTATTGGGGCCGCTTCCAAGCACAATTATTTTCTTTTTATCTGATGAAATAGATTCATTAGAAATTAAATTTCCTTGTGTAGAAGTATTTTCAAAAGTAGAATAGAAATAAGGTGTCTTAGCCATAAACTCTGCACTGCAAGTATCAACCATTTTGAATACTCTGGTTAATCCCAGTGCTTTTCTTCTTTCATAAATGGCTTCACTATTTTCTTCGCGCATGATACGCGAAATTTGTTCATCACTAAATCCTAAAAGCTTGGCTTCCTTTAATACATCATCGGTCAAAGATTTAAAATCAAATTGGGCTATTTGCTTTTCGCACTCACAAATTTTTTGAATTTGATAAATAAACCAACGATCAATCATTGTTTTTTCGCAAATGCTTTTTACGCTTGCGCCAGCCATTAATGCATCTTTTATTCTGAATAGCCTGTCCCACTTAGGTATTTTAATGTACTCAAGTAATTCATCTGTATGCATTAAACTTTTTCCATAATACCCTAAACCAACAGCTTCGTTTTCCAGGCTTTGACAAGCCTTTTGAATGGCCTCAGCAAAACTTCTTCCTATTCCCATTACTTCTCCCACACTTTTCATTTGAAATCCGAGTGTGTCATTAGCTCCTTTAAACTTATCAAAATTCCAGCGAGGTATTTTTACAATCACATAATCTAAAGCGGGCTCAAAATAAGCAGAGGTAGATTGAGTAATTTGATTTTGTAATTCATCTAAATTATAGCCTAATGCTAATTTAGCGGCGATTTTCGCAATAGGGTAACCAGTAGCCTTACTCGCTAATGCAGATGAACGAGAAACCCTTGGGTTGATTTCAACTACAATAATTTCTTCTGTTTGAGGATTTAAGGCAAACTGCACATTGCAACCGCCTGCAAAATTTCCAAGATTACGCATCATGTTGATGGCTGTGTTCCGCATCAATTGAAAGGCAGTATCTGAAAGCGTCATGGCAGGTGCCACCGTAATACTATCGCCGGTATGAACACCCATTGGATCAAAATTCTCCACTGTACAAATGATTGCCACATTATCAGCATTATCTCTTAACAGCTCTAACTCAAATTCCTTCCAACCCAACACTGCTTTTTCTACCAGTACTTCATGTATAGGGGAAGCGGTTAAACCATTGTTTAATGCTTCATCCAAATCTTCTTTTTTAAATACAATTCCACCGCCCGTTCCGCCCAATGTGAAGGAAGGGCGAATCACTAAAGGGAATCCTATTTCCTGCGCAAACTCTTTTCCTTCTAAAAACGAATTGGCAATTCTAGCAGGGCAAACAGGAATATTCATTTCAATCATCCATTGTCTAAACTTTTCTCTGTCTTCAGCTTTATCTATCGCTTTTATATCAACTCCAATTAATTTAACGTTATACTTTTCCCAAATTCCCAATTCATCTACTTCTTTACAAAGATTGAGCGCTGTTTGTCCGCCCATTGTAGGCAACACCGCATCAATTTGATTTTCTTCTAAAATTTGTTCAATGCTTTCAACGGTAAGCGGCAATAAATAAACCTTATCCGCCATCATTGGATCGGTCATTATTGTTGCCGGATTGCTATTAATTAATATCACTTTTACCCCTTCCTCTCTAATGCTTCTAGCTGCTTGAGTGCCGCTATAATCGAATTCGCAAGCTTGACCGATAATAATTGGACCGCTTCCGATAATTAATACTGACTGAATGGAATTGTTTTTTGGCATAGAAAAATTGCCTCTTGAATGGCATGCAAAACTAATTGGAAATGAAATCTTTCACAAATAAATTTAAAGAATAAGATGGTTTTCATTTGCAAAGCCAGCAGTTGATCAAGTTTTAATTTAAAGTACAATTAGAATTATCTTTGATGACAAGATGATGAAAAAAGAAATTTTCTTAATTATTTTATTAGTTGGATCAAAGATTAATATCGCATCTGCTCAATTATTCGCACCAAAAAACTATCCTCAACATTATTTTGAATGGCCTGTAGCTATAACCCCAGGCATTGTGGCAAACTTTGGCGAACTCAGACCCAATCACTACCATATGGGGCTAGATTGCAGAACTGACTCCAAAGAAAACTTGCCTGTCTTAGCCGCAGCAGATGGATATATAGCAAGAATCAATATTGATCCTACAGGATTTGGGAGAGCAATTTATATTAATCATCCCAACGGCTTAACCACTTTATATGCTCATTTAAATGATTTTTATCCTGCATTGGAACAATATGTTGTTGCACAACAATACAAATTAAAAAAATGGAAAGTTTCAATTGATATTCCAGCTGGTCTTTTCAATGTAAAAAAAGGGGATTTTATTGCTTACAGTGGAAATACCGGAGGCTCCCAAGGACCGCATTTGCATTTCGAAATTAGAGATACAAAATCTGAAAAAGTTCTAAACCCTTTTCTATTTGGATTTCCTATTATCGATAATATTGCGCCCGATATTTTAAGATTGACTGTTTACGACAGAAGATTAAGCACTTACGAACAAGCTCCCAAAATTTATCCTCTAAAAAAAATAAATGGCGTTTACCAGCCTTTAGGCGGAAACATAATTGTAAACTCCGACAAAGTAAGTTTCGCAATTTCTGCATTCGACAAATACACAGGATCTACCAATCAAAACGGAATTTTTAGCTGCGAATTAATTTGTGATGAAAAGCCAATTATTGGATTTGAAATGGATAGCATCAGTTATGATGAAACAAGATATTTAAATGCGCATATTGATTTTAGAACAAAAGCGCACGGTGGTGTCTTTTTACAACATCTATCAAAACTTCCTGGCTACTCAAATGGTATTTATCATTCAATAAAAAATGAAGATGGTGTTCTATCCTTGGCAGAAAACCAATCCAAACAAATAAAAATTATTGTGGCCGATGCCAATGAAAACAAGTCCTTTGTTTCTTTTAATCTAATGACGAAGAATATTATTCAACCGCCCGTAAACAAAAAAGAAATAATTTTCGAGCCGAATGAAATCAATGTTTTTGAAAACGAAAACACTATTTTTTATTTGCCGGAAAATGGGATATATGATTTTTTTCACTTCAGTTTTCAATCTATTGGGCCACAACATATAAAACTTGAAAATGATGATATTCCCGTTCATTGCTATTTTCCTGTTAGGATGAAGGCGGCTTTTAATATAGCAGATACTGGTAAAATCGTGATGAAGCAAACAACCAAAAGTAAAATCAGATATAAAAAAGCAACCTTTGAAAACAATTGGTATAAAGCCTCCTTCCGAGATTTTGGCGATTACGAATTACTAATTGACAACATTCCTCCTAGCGTTACACCCTTATGGGGTTTTAAAGAAAATGCATCAGTTAGCCATGTTAATAAAATTGCGTTTTCGGTTAGCGACAACATAAACGAAATTCAATCTTTCGAAGGATTTATTGATGGACAATGGATATTATTTAGTAACGATAAGTTGAAAAGTTTTATTTATAAAATAGATCAATACTGTGCTCCGGGCGAACATTTATTAATGTTAATTGTTACAGATTTGGCCGGCAATGTGACTATAAAAAATTATCATTTCACTCGATAAAAATAATTAAATGGCAAGTTTAAAAGAAGGTGGAAAAGCCCCTGCATTCAAAGGAAAAAATCAAGATGGAAAATTGATTTCATTAGCAGATTTTAAAGGAAAAAATGTAGTACTCTATTTTTATCCTCAAGATGATACGCCGACATGCACCACACAAGCTTGTAATTTAAGAGACAATTATGGTTTATTAAAAAATCATGGGTTTGAAGTAATTGGTATAAGTCCGGACGAAGTGGCAAAACATAAAAAATTCGAAAATAAACACGATTTGCCTTTTACCTTAATTGCAGATCCTGAACTTTCAATCATTGAAAAATATGGTGTTTGGGGCGAAAAAAGTATGTATGGAAAAAAATATATGGGTCTGCTTAGAACCACTTTTATTATTGATGATAAAGGAATAATTAAGCATATTATCTCTAAACCAAAAGCAAAAAGCCATACTGAAGAAATTTTAGCGCTTTGGGCATAGTTTCATATCGAATTTACTATTGATTTCTTGCAAATAACTATCTATCTTTGAAGAATGCTTAATGTAGAGAATATGGATTACAATACTACTAGAAATCATTTAATCATGAAGGAATATGGCAGACATATTCAACGGATGGTAGAGTATTTATTACAAATCGAAGACAAAGAAACCAGACAAAGAAATGCAAATGCAGTTATTGAATTAATGGGTTTCTTAAATCCTCATTTAAAAAACGTAGATGATTTTCGCCATAAATTATGGGATCATCTTTTTTTGATAAGCGATTTTACACTTGATGTAGAAAGCCCTTATCCTATTCCTACAAGAGAAACCTTAAAAGCAAGACCAGAAAGACTTCGCTATCCTAAAAAGCATCCGCGCTTCAATCACTTAGGAAAAAATATTGAGTTTGTAATTGATAAAGCATTAAAAGAAGAGAATCCGGAAAAGAAACAAGGTTTCGCCAATTCAATTGCCTATTATATGAAACTAACTTATAGCAATTGGCATAAAGAATTGGTTCACGATGATAATATTCAATCAGAATTAAGTACCATTACAAATGGCGAGCTAGAGTTCAATAATAGGCCTTTTGTAAAACACCGCAATGATAACAGAACGGAAGAATATCCTTCAAATGGTGGAAGAAATCAATACAGACAAAACTTTGGAAGCAGAGATAACAGAGGCGGTGGAAGAGACAATAGAGGTGGTGGCGGTGGAAGAGATAATAGAGGAGGTGGTGGTAGAGACAACAGAGATGGCGGTAGAGACAATCGCAATAATAACCGCAACTTCAAAAAAAGATATTAATCTCGGTTATTTTACAATTTGATAGTTGGACTTTGAATATCGTGATAGAATAGCATTGTCCAATGCTGAATGTTCCCTTTTTCCCACCAGTTCATTCTAAATTGCATGCTTTTTTTTGCGTCAAAATCATACTTAGCCACAAATTTACTTTTCATTTGTCTGAGTTGAGGCGCTTCATCAGCTCCAAAAAAAACAGTTTCTCCATTTTCTTCAATCCAAAACACCACATGAAAAGGCGAGTGTCCGCCGGTTAATTCATAGGTGATGTAATCATCAATTTTTCCTTCGCCATCAATCAAAACAACATTATCGGAATGATACAGTGCGCTTAGCTTTTCAGGTAAATAGGAAGCATTATTTCCTTTCATTGCAAAGGCTAATTCCTCTTTGTTTACATAATATTTAGCATTGGGAAAGCTCAAAAATGAACGATCTAAAATTTCATCTCTTTTGCCAATTCCTCCAGCATGATCTTTGTGCAAATGACTTAGCAACACTTTTGTTACTTGCAAAGGCTCAATTCCAATATCTATTAGATTTTGATGGATTTGTAAAATGCCGTTGGAGTTTGAATATCCTAATCCACAATCCAACACAATAATATTGTTTTGTGTAACAACAACAAAAGGCTGTATTTCTACCAGCAAGCTCCCTGTAGTGCGTTTTTGTAAATCGTCTGTATCCTGATTAAATGGAATAAATTCTTTGGTTTGATCTATGGTAAAACTGCCTTCGCTCAACGGAAATATCTTCATGCTTGTAGGTGTTGAAATAATGCCGCAAAGCTATTTAACTTATGATCAAATTTTTATTAAATGCCAATTTTATTTATTTAAATGTAAATTGCCTAACTCATTTTGTTAGTCATATGTCTATTTATTTTGCATCTCTTAATTCTGGAAGTAATGGTAATTGCTATTACATAGGTAATGATGAGGAAGCTGTTTTTATTGATGCTGGTTTATCCTGCAAAGAAACAGAAAAACGGATGAAGATGCTGGGGATTTCAATGAAGAAGATTAAAGCTATTTTTATATCACATGAACATATTGATCATGTAAAAGGAGTGGAAGTTTTGGCAAAAAAGTATGAGCTGCCGGTATACATTTCTTCTCAAACAAAAGAAAATTGCAGAACTCCCATACCAACAACTCTAATTCAAAACTTGGCTGCCAATTCAACAACACAAATTGGAAATCTTTCTATTAAATCTTTTTCTAAATTCCATGATGCAAAGGACCCTTGTAGTTTTGTAATAACTAGTGGCAGTTGCCAAGTGGGTGTATTTACAGATATTGGGCATGTTTGTGAAAATGTAAGTACCCATTTCAAAGATTGCAATGCCGTTTTTTTGGAAGCAAATTATGATGAGGAAATGCTGGAAAAAGGGCCTTATCCCTTTCATTTAAAAAAAAGAATAAGTAGTGATGTAGGCCATTTATCAAATAAACAGGCAATGGAACTTTTTGTACAACATCGTTCACCAAAACTATCACATTTGTTGCTTTCTCATCTTTCAAAAGAAAATAATAGTCCGGAATTGGCCGCCCATTATTTCAATGCTCACAGCACCCATACAGAAATAATAGTAGCTTCTAGATATAAACCAACTGAAATCTATAGTATTCATCCCCTTGGTATAAAAAATAAAACGATTAGTCAAAGCAAGCAGCTTCAATTGTTTTAATACTAGTCAATAATCAACTAAAATTGGCTGAATTTCCATTGTACATATTCTATAAAAAACTGTATTCTTTTTTTAAATTCAGCAGTATGACCTTATCTTTGCGGCAAAATCAAGATAAGCTATGATAGCGAAGCGCATTAAATATATATTGGCAGCGGTTTTCAGCCTTTTTTTAATAATACATTCAGCATCTATTAAAGCTCAGGATACCGCTCACGCAAACGTTACCGAAAATGCCGCTCCTGCCGAAGCACAATTAGACCCCGCAAAAATCATCATGGACCATATTAAAGATGCCCATGAGTTCCATTTTTTTACTATTGAAAATGAAGAAAATCCACACGAATCTTTCCATGCTACTATTCCTTTGCCTATAGTAATTTGGACTAAAAACGGACTTACGGTTTTTTCTTCTTCTAATTTTGGCCACACTGGTGAGGAAAAATACAAAGGTTTTAAACTTAATGAAGAAAAAGAGATTGTGTTTGCTGATCCAAATTGCAAAGATGAATTGTACGATTTATCGATAACTAAAAATGTAGTGCAAATGATGATTGCGCTTTTCGTTTTAGTGCTTTTATTAACTGGTATAGCTAAGAAATATAAAAAAGGGGCTGGTGTTACTACCGCTCCTAAAGGTTGGCAAAATGCAATAGAACCAGTGGTAATGTTTGTGAGGGACGAAGTGGCTAAACCAAATTTGGGTAAAAAGTTTGGGAAATATTTGCCTTATCTTTTAACTGTGTTCTTTTTTATTTTAATCAATAATATTTTCGGCTTATTGCCGGGCTCGGCCAATGTTACTGGAAACATTGCTTTTACGATTGTGCTAGGAGTTATTTCATTTTTTGTAATCTTATTTAGCACGAACAAACATTTCTGGGGCCATATTTTTTGGTTTCCTGGTGTTCCTTTATTGGTAAGAATATTCATCATGCTTCCGGTTGAATTATTGGGAGTGTTTACAAAGCCTTTTGCATTGATTGTGCGTTTGTTTGCAAATATGGTGGCGGGGCATATTATTATTTTAAGTTTTATTTCTTTGATTTTTATTTTCGGATCTATGAGTGCCGTTGCTGGATGGGGCTTTTCGCCTTTATCAATTGCTTTTGCGGTTTTCATTTATCTTATTGAAATCATGGTAGCTTTTATTCAAGCATTTATTTTTACAAACCTGACAGCTGTGTTTATTGGTCAGGCGCTTGAAGGAGCACATGATGATCATGATAGTCATTCACATGATCATCATGAAGTAGTAACAGCGTAATTATTTATTCACTTATAAAAACAAGTATCATGACTTTGATCGCTTTGTTAGATGTTGGTCTTTCTCATCTTGGTGGTGCAATTGGTGCAGGTCTTGCCGCTATCGGTGCCGGAATTGGTATCGGTCAAATTGGTAAAGGAGCTGTAGAATCAATCGCTCGTCAACCGGAAGCTTCCAATGACATTCGTGCAAACATGATCCTGACTGCTGCTTTCGTAGAGGGTGTTGCCCTTTTCGCAGTAATCGCAGGATTATTAGCTGTATTAGCTAAATAATTGCACAAACTTATTACTGCATTCAATGCACAGGGCAAAGGATGCAGTAATCTTTTTTTAATTTTTAACTTACCATAATAGTTTTATCATGAGTTTATTATTACCGCATTTAGGATTGATTTTTTGGACATTATTAGCTTTTTTAATTGTATTCTTTATCTTAAAGAAATTCGCTTGGAAACAAATTATTTCTGGATTAAATGAGCGCGAAAGCAATATTGCAGATGCTATTGCAAGCGCTGAAAAAGTAAAGAAAGAAATGACTCAGTTAAAATCTGATAACGAAGCTTTGTTGCAATCAGCAAGAGAAGAAAGAGCTCTTCTTCTAAAAGAAGCAAAAGATATTAAAGACAAAATGATAAATGATGCTAAAGAAGAAGCAAAAAATCAAGCAACTAAAATCATAGCAGATGCTAATGCCTCTATTCACCATCAGAAAATGGCTGCATTAACAGACATTAAAAATCAAGTTGGCAAAATGGTTGTAGAAGTAAGCGAAAAAATATTAAGAAGAGAGTTAGCCGATAAAGCACAACAAGAAACTTATATCAGCCAATTAGCTGAAGAAATAAAAATGAACTAAGTCATAAAAGATATTTAAATGATCAACCCAAGATTAGCAGGCCGTTACGCAAAAAGTTTACTTGATTTGGCAATTGAACAAAATCAATTGGAATTAATTTATGCCGACATGAAAAATCTGTCTGCTTTATGCAAATCAAATCCAGATTTTGTAAACATGCTTAAAAGTCCAATCATCAAAGCAAACGTGAAAATAAATATCATGGAAGCTGTTTTGGTTGATAAGGTAACTGCATTAACAGCTGCATTTTTAAAATTATTAGTCAACAAAACAAGAGAGTATTCTTTACCAGAAATCATAAAAGCGTTTTTAGAGCAGTATAATACTTTAAATAATATTCATGCTGTAAAATTAACTACTGCATCACCTATTAGTGAAGCGCTTCAACAAACGATCATCAATAAATTAAAGAAAGCTACATCAATTGAAAAGATTGAGTTAGAAGCAACTATTAACGAAGCTTTAATTGGTGGTTTTACATTAGAAACTAACGGGCAGTTAATTGATGCGAGTATACTTAAAGACTTGAATGATGTGAAAAATCAATTCAAAAACAACGAGTATATTCATTCTTTAAAATAACCGTTACCTCCACATAGATTCTCTCAAAATATCTTCAAAGCTGTTTTCAGAAACAAAATAGACCAATCTAATGATGTGGTATATAATCAATAGTATACCCATAATAACAGCCAGCTTTTGATTGTAAATTATATTTTTTAAAAATTCTTTTTTAGTAGATATTTCTGCTATCAATAATCCTATTATAAGTATGCAGGATAAAAAGACAAAAGGACCAAAAATATGATACTGAAAACTATCAATCCAATCGCCTTTATAAATACAAATCATTGATTTAGTTATTCCACAACCTGGGCATGGAAAACCTGTAAGTAACTTAAACGGACATAGTGATTGTTTATGTAGCCATGCATTAACTGGATTAAGCTGCATAACAAAAAAAGGAAACAACAATACTGCTGCTGCCCCTATGATGCCTACTAATTTTCTGCGGGTATTAATTGTATAGTTTATTGATTTCACCTTGTACAATCATTGCAGCCACCATTGGAAAAACTAATCCGAGAATAAGTAATAAAACGGTTTGGTCGTTTTTAGGCTGGTTTGTTTTTTCAGCAAGTATAGGCAATGCATCTTTTCCAGCTAAATAATAAAAATAAATATTTACCGGAAAACAACAACCAGCGAAAATTGCAATGGGTTGAGAAATAATTTCCTTTTCAGCAACTGCATTAAGTACTTGAGCAGTTTTAATATTCCAATAAATCAAATAAATACCGCATGTAATAAAGCCAAGTATTAATACAATAATTGGATCGTTTTTAAAAACAGGAATAGGTTGTTGCATATTTCATATTTTTTATTGTAACCAAGTTAAGTCTAATTTAACCGAAAACTCTCCATTTGTTTTTGTTACGCTTGAAGGATATTTTTCTGTTCCGTAAATATAATCGTTGATATTAAAAGTACAGGAGCCCATAAAGTCATTGGGGTCTGTGTCATAATCATATAAATTAACTGTAACAGGTTGGTCAAATTTACTTACAGTTGTAAATGGCACATCATTTGTATTTGCCCAGAAATAAGGTAATTGAGAGGGGGTTATATTATCCTTACTGTTGTTTAAGGGTAAAGAAAACAAGGTGGTATTGGGTTGTGTGATGTCGAAGATCAAATCCGGATCAGTTGCTATTAAATAATCCCATGTACTTCCGCTTGGATCTAACAACGGATAACTTATTACGGTTACTTTTTTAATTGCCACTTTAGAATAATTTATTACTGGCGTTTCCACTACTGGACTTTTTTTACTGCAAGCATTTAAAAAAAATAAGAAAAGTATTGATATGAAAATGGGTTGTTTCATGTTTAATTTGAGTTTGAAATGTACAATCTATGAAATCAAATATAAAAAAAATGGCGACTCAAAGGTCGCCATTCAAAAAAAATATTTTTTATTATCTAACGCCGTTCATCATTTTAAGTAGTTTGCTGCTTAGTAAAAATAATATTACGGAAGCTGCTCCTGCCATAAAAACAAACAACATAAAGAAATCATACAGGTCATTAATTTTAACGCCCATAAATGAAGGTCGTTCTAATTTTAAATTCCAAGTTTGAATGCGTTCTTCTTTTCTTGAAACTTTTTTATCATTTACCATTGTTACTACATCAACTGAATCATGAGTAATTAATAAATTCTCATTTAAAAGTAATGCGCGGTCGAAATTGCCATTATTTGATTTAATGACTTTTAAATAATAATTAGATACAGGTGCTGTTTTAGTTGAATCAACAACTATATTATTCACCACTTCAGTTCCATCTGAAGATTTAGTGGTACTTACAGAAGCCATTTTTAAATTGGTGGTCCCTTTTGGATTGGCAGACCAAACACTGTTATCTAACATATTTACATTAAGAACAGCCATTGCAGCTGCATCAGCGGTTGGTGCATATAATTTTTCCGCCCTAATTTCTTCAGGATATAAAGCACTCAAGGTGCCAGCAAATTTATTAGCAGCAGCTGTTGATAAAAACCAAACGCCCATTAATAAGGAAGCTAACTTTACTGGTGCTAATTTATTAACCATTGATAAGCCAATAGGTGACAAACACAATTCGCCATAAGTATGAATGGTATATAAGCTTACCAACCAAACCATGCTAACCTTTGTACTTGGATCTAAACCCTTAACACCAAAAGCAATAACCAAATAACCCATTGCTAATAAAAACAATCCAATAGCTTGTTTAAATGGAGAGGCGGGTTCCATATTTCTCTTTCCAAGCCAACCCCATAACCATACAAATAAAGGAGCAAAAATTACTATAGCTACCGCATTTATAGATTGAAAATAAGAAGTAGGAATAACGGTCCCGAATAAATGTCTGTCTGTTTGTTCTTCTGCGAAGTATGTCAAAGAAGCACCAGCTTGTTCAAACGCTGCCCAAAAAAAGATTACAAAAAAAGCTGCAATATAGATTACCCAAATTCTTTCTCTCTCAACCTTTGACAAAGATGGATCTGTTATGATATATCCTGGAGCTGCTATGGTTAATGAGAAAATAAAGCATCCTACTATATCCATTTCAAAATATTTGAAAAACAATAACCACAAACAAGCAAAAACAGCCGTCCAAATAAAAATTGATTTTGTATTTATGGGAGCCTTTACCTCATCAGCGGATTTAACTTCTCTTGCTGAGTTTGGCTTTTCACCAATTTGTTCGCCTTCAGGAGTAACTATATATTTGTTCTTGAGCGAAATAAATAAAATCAAACTCAAGCACATTCCTATACAAGCAACCAAAAATCCCCATCTAAAATCAGCAGGCTTACCTGTGTCACCTAGATAACCACACAGTAAAGGCGCAATAAAAGCACCCAAGTTAATTCCCATGTAAAAAATGGTAAAGGCAGAGTCTACTCTTTTATCTCCAGCAGGATATAATTGACCAACCATTGTAGAAATGTTTGGTTTAAAAAATCCGTTTCCAAATATTAAAAAACCTAACCCTGTAAACATCAGTGGAGTTGCAACATTCACTTCTTGATAAAATGTTCCTGCAAAAAACATAAATAATTGACCAATAGCCATCAATATACCTCCAATGATTATCGATTTTCTATTTCCCCAATAACGGTCAGCCATGTAACCTCCTAATAATGGAGTTAAATACACTAAACCAGTATAACTCCCATAAATTTGGGAACCCAAGGCTTTGTCAAACAACAATGCTTTGGTCATAAAAAGAACAAACAATGCTCTCATTCCATAATAGCTGAAACGTTCCCACATTTCAGTGAAGAAAAGCACATACAAGCCCGAAGGATGTTTGCCATTTGATGTTGCTTCTGACATAAATTAGTTTTTTAATGATAGATAATATTTGTTTTGATAAAAACTTCTACAAAATAGTAAAAATCTTCTAATCAACATCAAATAAGTACAATCGCAATAATTTTAAATTGATAATTAATCAACTTAATTAATTTTGTGCTGAGTCAAATTTTACTTTTAGTTATTTTTAAAAGCATCTTAATTTTTTTATCATGAATATTTTAGTTGTAGGATCTGGAGGCAGAGAACATACTTTTGCATGGAAATTAAAACAAAGTCCTTTATGTGATCAACTCTTCATTGCTCCCGGAAATGCAGGCACAGCATCGTGTGGCACTAATCTTAACATCAAGCCTACCGATTTTGAAGCTTTGAAAAATGCAGCTTTGGAACATAACATTGAAATGATTGTTGTAGGACCAGAAGATCCACTTGTGAATGGCATCTATGATTATTTCGCCAATCAAATTGATACAAAACATATTCAAGTAATTGGACCAAGTGCAGAAGCAGCTCAACTCGAAGGAAGTAAGGGATATGCAAAAGCATTCATGAAAAAATACAATATTCCTACTGCAGCTTATGCAGCTTTTGATAATACTAGTTTTGAAGTAGGTGTTCAATATATAAGAAAGCATTCTTTACCGATTGTTTTAAAAGCCGACGGATTAGCTGCTGGGAAAGGCGTGTTAATTTGCAATTCTCATGAAGATGCTTTGAAAGAATTTGAATTGATGATTAAGCAATCTAAATTTGGTGAGGCAGGTAATAAAGTAGTTATTGAACAATTTTTAAAAGGGATTGAAGTAAGTGTATTTGTGCTTACTAACGGAAAAGAGTATATTATTCTTCCGGAAGCAAAAGATTATAAAAGAATTGGGGAAGGCGACACCGGTCTAAACACAGGCGGAATGGGCGCTATAAGCCCAGTGCCGTTTTTTAATGGCGATTTAAAAAATAAAATCATTTCAAAAATTATTGAACCCACTATCAATGGATTTCAATCTGAGCAATTAATTTATGAAGGTTTTGTTTTTATAGGATTAATGATAGACAATGATGAGCCTTATGTTATTGAATACAATTGCAGAATGGGTGATCCCGAAACTGAAGTTGTCATTCCAAGAATAAAAAACGACTTAGTAGAAATATTTCAGGCTATCAAAAAAAACACCCTTCACACAATTGAAATTTTAACAGATGCAAGAACTGCAACCACAACCGTAGCCGTTAGTGGAGGATATCCTGAACAATATACAACTGGAGAATTAATTGAAGGACTCTCAGATTTACCCAATAACGATTGCATAATCTTCCATTCCGGCACCGCCAAATCCAATGAAAAAATTATCACCAATGGAGGAAGAGTATTGGCAGTTACTGCTTTTGGAGAAAATATTCCTGTAGCTAAAGAGCGCTCCTCACAATTGCTTTCAACTATTCATTTCAACAATATGTATTATCGATCAGACATTGGTTTTGAATTTATTTAATTAGCTTTTTTGCTAATATTGTTAGTATTTGTCTGGCTGAAAATGAGTGTATAAAATAAAAAATTAATGGTTGTTAAATCCAATAAATTATATCAACTTTGTTAGGATACCAATTCATAGAATTTTTTAAATCAAGATATGGGAATTTTTAATTTTTTTACACAAGAAATAGCTATTGACTTAGGAACAGCTAACACGCTTATCATTCACAATGATGAAGTAGTTGTGAATGAGCCGTCAATTGTAGCCCTCGATAGAAACAATCCAAAAATATTATTAGCAGTTGGGAAAAAGGCTTTAATGATGCATGAAAAAACTCATGAAAGCATCCGAACGGTAAGGCCATTAAGAGATGGTGTGATTGCAGATTTTAATGCTGCCGAATTAATGATTCGTGAACTCATCAAATTGGTATATCCAAAAAAACCATTGTTTGCTCCAAGTTGGAGAATGATGATTTGTATACCAAGTAGTATTACTGAAGTAGAAAAAAGAGCGGTTAGAGATAGCGCTGAACAAGCAGGTGCTAAAGAAGTTTATTTAATTCACGAACCGATGGCTGCTGCTTTAGGTATTGGGATAGATGTAGAAGAACCAGTTGGAAATATGATTATTGATATTGGCGGTGGAACTACAGGAATAACTGTTATTGCACTTGCAGGAATCGTTTGCGATCAAAGTATTCGTATTGCTGGGGATGAATTTACAGCTGATATCATGGAAGCGCTTCGTCGTTATCATAGCTTACTAATTGGCGAGAGAACTGCCGAACAAATAAAAATTCAAGTAGGAGCGGCCATGAAAGACTTAGATAATCCACCAGATGACATACCCGTAAATGGAAGAGATTTGGTTACCGGTATTCCGAAACAAGTAATGGTTAGTTATCAAGAGGTAGCAGAAGCCTTAGATAAAAGTATTTTCAAAATAGAAGAGGCCATCCTTAAAGCACTTGAAACCACTCCTCCCGAATTAGCTGCTGATATCTATCGCAGAGGTCTTTACATAACTGGCGGTGGATCTTTACTTCGTGGACTAGACAAGCGCCTCATGAACAAAATAAAATTACCAGTTCATGTTGCCGATGATCCATTAAAAAGTGTAGTTAGAGGAACTGGCATCGCTTTAAAAAATTACGACAGGTTCCCTTTTGTTATGAGATAAGATTTGTTTTTATTACGTTACCACCATATATAAACTGTATTAGCAGTTGAAAAATATTTTTATATTTATTCATAGACATTTTAATTTCTTACTTTTTGCAGGTTTGCAAATCTTTAGTATTTATCTGGTTGTGTCCTACAGTAAATATCATGAAGCCGCTTTTAGTGAATTATCTAATCAATACACTGGCGCTATCAATACCAAATACTACAATCTTCAAAAATATTTTTACCTCAAAAACACCAATGATTCTTTAATAAAAGCCAATGAACTTTTATACAATAAACTGAAATCTAATTATGCAATCCCCGATTCTTTGGGAAAATCATTTATCGATACCATGAGATTAGATTCAGTTGCTCAATTCAAAAAGTATGAATTTATTGCAACTAGAGTTGTGTCTAATTCTATCTCCAGTCAATCTAATTATTTAGTTCTGGATAAAGGAACAAATGATCAGCTTAAAGTGGGTATGGGCGTGGTTGATCCCAATAAATCTGTTGTTGGTATCATTACAGAAATCACGGATAAATATTCTGTTGTGATGTCTTTATTACACAAAGACAGTCACATAAGCGGCAAACTATCAAAAGGCGGACAAACAGGAACATTAAGTTGGGATGGAAGCGAAATCAATGCAATTACCTTAAACAATATATCCAAAAGTTCTAAAATTTTTAAAGGAGATACTATAATCAGTAGTGGATTTAGTACAGCTTTACCTAAAGGAATGACTATTGGTTATGTTGATAAATTATATAAAGACGCAAGTAGTAATTACTTAAAAATAAAATTTCTTAGTGCTGCTAATTTTTACAACTTGCAATATGCTTATGTTATTAGAAATTTTGACCAAGATGGTATTCAAGCAGCTTTAGACAAAATAAAAAAACAACCTTGATTTATTTAAATGAATGGAATTATTAAAAATATTCTTCGGTTTAGCTTGCTCATATTAACGCAAGTATATGTGCTTGATAATATTCGATTGCATCAAATGGCAACGCCATATGTGTATTTTATTTTTATTTTGTGGCTGCCATTTAAAATAAATCGTAGTGTTTTGTTACTGCTGTCTTTTTTTCTTGGATATACATTAGATGGTTTCAGACACAACCCTGGATTTCATGCAGCAGCTTGTGTATTAATGGCTTACCTGCGGCCATTTTTAATCAATCTTTTAATTACTCAAGAATCGAGTGATACCAGCTATGAAGAACCTTCTATAAAAAGTATGGGTGGTTTGTTACCCTATCTTGTATATGCCGGAAGTTTGATTTTAATTCATAATGTTTGGCTTTTTGCTCTTGAGGCTTGGCAATTTGTGGATATTGGTTATTTTCTTATCAAGACAATTGTTTGTACATTAATAAGCCTCACTTTATTGTTAATTATTGAATTGCTTTTTTCAAGAAAACAGAAATTCAGAACAAATGCGGCTTAAAATGTTTGTAAGTAATTTTCAAAAATCAATTGACAATATTTATTATTGCTTGTATTAAAATCAAAGAAAATAATTCATCGCGGTGCCCGTATATAATGATTCTAGAAAAAATATTATAAAGTTGATTTTTATCTCTTTGTTTGTTATTATTATTCTAAGATTAATCACTTTACAAATACTAACGAATAAATACAAAAATCTTGCTGAAGATCAAGGGATTTTTAGAAGAGTGGTGTATCCAGACAGAGGTCTAATATTTGACAGGAAAAAAAATAATATTTTACAAAACGCGAGTATCTCTGATTTAATGGTTACTCCAAATAAAATAAAAGACATTGATACATTTCTGCTATGTCAAATATTAAATATTGATACGAATCAATTTAAAAAAAGAGTTGTAGATCTAATCATCAAAAATGGAAGATCAAGACCTTCTGTTTTTGAGCCATTGTTAAGTGAAGAAAAAATGGCACTCCTTAATGAATCCATGTTTAAGTTTTCACCTGCTTTTTATTTACAGGAAAGATCAATACGTTCTTACCCATACAGTGCGGCCGCAAATGTATTTGGGTATACTGCTGAAGTCGATACAAATTTTTTAAAAAAACATCCAGATGAAGGTTATGTAGCAGGAGATTTTGCTGGCATGACAGGTTTAGAAAGAAGCTATGAAAAAGTGCTGATGGGCGTAAGAGGAATTGAATACTGGAAGAGAGACAATAAAAACAGATTGACTGAAAGGTTAGAAAAAGGTATCTATGATACTGCTGCAATAGCAGGTCAGAATTTATATTCTTCGCTTGATATAGAACTACAGGCCCTTGGTGAAAAATTAATGCAAAATAAATTGGGCTCTATTGTTGCTATTGATCCGAAAACAGGTGGAATTCTGGCAATGGTTAGTGCTCCCACGTATGAACCAAAATACCTAACGGGTAGCGAGAGAAGAAAACATTTTTCTGAATTGTTTTTAAATCCAGCGTTGCCTCTCCTCAACAGAACAGTTAGTGCCTCTTATTCGCCTGGTTCAACTTTTAAAACTTTGCAAGCGTTAATTGGACTTCACGAAGGCGTTATCAATACATCAACAACTTTTTCTTGTAGTGGCGCCTTTTATGGTTGTGGCAGTGGAAAACCAATGCGCTGCTTAGATCCTGGTGTATTTGATTTGCAAAGAGCAATAACAGTTTCAGACAATACTTATTTTGCTAATGTAATGCAGAGAGTTATTAATAATCCAAAATACGCATCTGTTGATAAAGCACTTTTAAATTGGGATAAATATATGTATGCTTTTGGATTAGGGCATAAACTTGGAGTGGATGTTCCATCAGAAAAATCTGGTAATATTCCTACACCAAAATATTATGATAAGGTGTATGGAAAAGACAGATGGAATTTTTGCACATTTAGATCTGTTAGTATTGGTCAGGGAGAAGTTGATGTTACCCCTTTACAGGTTGCTAATGAAATGGCCTATATTGCCAACAAAGGTTGGTATATAATTCCTCATGTTATTGATTCAATAGAAGGCGGAGACAAATTTCAATTATTATCAAAATATAAAAATAAAATTAATCCTATTGATATACCTGATACTATTTTCGAAGTGGTACATAATGGAATGCAGGGCGTAGTAGAACACGGTACTGGTATAGGAGCAAAAGTAAAAGACATTGAAATATGTGGCAAAACTGGAACTGTAGAGAATTATTTCAAAGGAGTTAAACAACAAAACCATTCTTTTTTCTGTGGATTTGCACCAAGGAAAAATCCTAAAATTGCAATTATGTGTGTAGTAGAAAACAGTGGAAGATTTGGTGGAACTTACGCTGCGCCAATTGTTGGATTAATGATTGAAAAATATCTGAAAGATTCCATTACGGATAAATCCAGATTGGATAAAATAGAACAACTTTCGAAATTGAATTTAATTCCACCAAGAATAAAAGCAGCAATTAATAAACAAGATTCTATTAAAAAAAGTAAAGAACAGATTTTAAGTTCAAAAGGACTGATTAAATTAATTAAAGATACTGTTGGTATTGAAGATGATCAACCTGATAAAGATGATATGATTTATGAAATGAATAGAAGAAATAAAAAAAATCAAGAGGAGAATGATACGTCAAATCATAATAAAGCAATTAAGCCAAAAAATAATATTGAAGTGATTAAGAAGAAAGGATTAAAAAACGTACAACAATAATATTCAATGTATCAAAAAAAAATACTTCAAAATCAAAATAAAGATTGGCCAATAATATGGCTATATGCAGTTATTGCAATTATTGGATTGATTTGTATTTTTTCAGTTGAGTATAGAGAACAAGATCAAATTATCAATAGTTTTTTGGCATTTAAAAAAAATTATAGCAAACAGTTTTTTTATTTATTAGCATGTGTTGTTGTAGCCACTTTTATTTTACTAACCGATAGTAAATTTTTTACCGCCACTCCTAATTTGCTATACTTACTTGGTATTGTACTGATGCTTGCAACATTTGTGGTTGGAAAAACTGTAAATGGCTCCAAAAGTTGGATTCCGCTTGGTTTTATGAATCTTCAGCCAGTGGAGACCTGTAAAATTTTTGCTTCTTTAGCGCTTGCAAAATACCTCTCGCAACCAGATACCGATTTTACTAAAGGAAGGTCTCAATTAATTGCCACTGCAATTTGCTTTTTACCTATAATTTTTTCTGTTTTACAAAACGAAACAGGTTTGGCACTTGTTTATTTTTCTTTTTTATTACCCATGTATAGAGAAGGCTTTCCGCCAATTTATTTAATTATTGGTGCATTCTTAGGTATACTATTAGTAACAGCTCTTTTATTTACTCCCTTTCAATTAATCATTGGTTTTACCTTAATTAGTGTAGTTGTTATTTATTTTTTAATTAGAAAAATCAAACGTAACAAAAGTCTTTTAATTACCATTATTACAATTTGGGCATTGAGCATATTTTTTGTTGGAGTAGCAGTTCCGTTTTTATTCAAACACGTTTTTCAAAAATATCAAGCAGATAGAATCTTTAGCATGGTAGGGAGAGACAATCCTTACACAGATTCTAAAACTGTTGATTTAGTTGAAACTGAAAAATCTAAAAAAATTAAATCCGAAACAGAAAATTACAACGTTAAACAATCAAAAATAGCCATTGGTTCTGGAGGATTTTTAGGTAAGGGGTTTTTAAAAGGAACTCAAACACAAGGTGATTTTGTACCAGAACAACACACAGATTTTATATTTACATCCTTAGGCGAAAATTTTGGATTTATCGGATGCGCTATCCTTATGATGCTATATTTGGGTTTATTACTTAGAATAATTATGATTGCTGAAAGACAAAGAAGTACTTTTAGCAGAGTATATGCTTATTCAGTTGCATCCATTATTTTTTTCCATGTAGCAGTAAATATTTGCATGACGATTGGATTAGCGCCAGTTATTGGAATCACTTTGCCTTTAATGAGTTATGGCGGATCTTCCTTACTAACATTTACTATTCTTATTTTTATTTTAGTAAGATTAGATGCTGACAGACAAATGGTGCTTCGGTAATTTAATTAATCCACTTTACGATTATTTTCGAATTGAGTTTGATGTAACTGATAGTAAGAACCCATTAAGGATAATAATTCTTCGTGAGAACCCATTTCTATTATTTCTCCTTTGCTTAAAACAATAATCGTGTCGGCCTTTTTAATAGTACTAAGTCTGTGTGCTATCACTATGGAGGTTCTGCCTTTAATCAATTTGTCAATAGCTAGCTGCACTAGTATTTCACTTTCAGAATCTATTGATGAAGTTGCCTCGTCTAAAATTAATATTGATGGATTGTATAATAATGCACGGGCAAATGAAATTAATTGTCTTTGTCCTACCGACAATGTAGCGCCTCTTTCCATTACTTGATAGTCGTATTCTCCTGGCAACTGCATTATAAAATCATGTAAGCCTATTAGTTTGGAAGCGGCAATTACGTCTTCTTTTTCAATAGCACTATTTCTTAACGTTATATTATCCATTACCGATCCACTAAATAAAAAAACATCTTGTAAAACAACTGCTATTTTTGATCTTAAAGCCTCAATACTGTATTGTTGTATTTCTATTCCATCAATTTTTATTGTGCCTTTATTAAATTGATATAATCTGTTTATTAGGCTTATGATAGAAGTTTTGCCACTTCCCGTATTTCCAACAATTGCATAAGTTTTACCTGCAGGAACTTTGAAAGAAATATCTTTTAAAACATAATTTTCAGCTGTATAAGAAAACCAAACATGTTCAAATTCAATGACACCCTCTGCGATTTTATGAGCATTCTGTTTTTCTAATTCTGGAGTTATATCTTGATTGTCAATTACTAAAAAAACTCTTTCGCTTGCAATCATCCCCATTTGTAAAACATTAAACTTATCAGCAATTATTCTCAATGGTCTAAAAAGTAAATTAAGACAAAGAATAAAAGAAGTTATAATGCCAGCTATATGTTCAGATGCTGCTGCAGAAAGATTTGTGGATTCCTTTGCTGCCCACCATACCATTAATCCAATACTAATTGCAGATACTAATTCTACAATTGGCAAAAAGATGGAATAAGCAAAAATGGCTTTTATATTTTGATCACGATGTGTTTTATTAATCTGTTCAAATTTATTTTGTTCTTTTTCTTCTGCTGCAAATGATTGAATAATAGACATGCCGGTTAAGTGCTCTTGTACAAATGCATTCAATTGTGAAACGGCGTTTCTAACTCCTGTAAATGATTTATTCACGGATTCTTTAAAATAATATGTTGCAATAATTAAGATGGGAAAAGGTAAAATACAAATCAAAGATATTTTCCAATCTGTTATAAACATATAAGTCAAAACAGATAAAATGGCTAATAAGTCTGCTACAATTGGGATCAAACCATCGCTGAAAATATCATTAATGGATTCGATGTCATTTATTGTTCTTGTTGTGAGCGTGCCAATGGGCGTTCTGTCGAATTGCGTTAGATTTAAATTTAAAATTTTGTTGTACGTTAAGTTTCTTAAATCCTTAACTACACTTTGTCCCAATGATGCTGTGGAAAATGAAAAATAAAACCTCGTTACGGATTCAATTAATAAAAATACAATTTGAAAAATTGTAACCTCAATCAAAAAAGCCCCAGGTCCTTTTAGCAAATACCCTGCATGTGTATCTTTTATTCCTTCATTAATAGAAATTTGAATTAATAATGGCCTCAATGGAGCCATTACTGCAAGTAAAACAGAAAGAAAAATAGCAGTATAAAATTTATTTTTATACGGTAGGGTAAATGTAAAAATTCTTCTTAATAATTTGATATCGAAAACTTTTTTCTTCGATGTTTTTTTTTCCATTACACAAAGATAAATAGAATCAAGGGTTACATTGATTCCATTTTCTTATTATATGCTTTTATAAAGATGGCACCTAGATTTCGGTAGGGAGGAATATAACTTTCCCAACTTTCCTTAATGGTGTTATTGGGGTCTGTTGAAAACTGTTTGGTTAGTGTTTCCCACATGTCTTTCCAAACAATTTTTTTTCCAAGAATAAGTGATTGATTGATATAATTAAGAATGGGTTTATTAATATCTCCCGCTCCAATTTCTTTAGTAGAAATGATATGTGCATCTGGTGAAATTTCTAGTATTTTATTTAAATTCTTATAGCCGCCGCAAGATCCTATAACAACAATTTTAGCATTTTCATCCATTCTGTCTATTGTACCCTGTAACCAATAACTATGTCCTCGATGAACTACAATTGATGGCTCTAAATTATTTTTTTCTAAATATTTTTTTAAATGTAGTTGCGCACTATCATCTAAGTTTTCATTAAAATCAAGAGGCTTATTAGCAAAAATTATTACTTTGCCTTTAATAGATTTAATGGAAACCCATTCAGGAAAATTTGTTATTTTCCATTCTATAGAATTAAAGGAATTCAAAAAAGCTGGATAATAAGCTTTACCATCTTCATCCCCATAAAAAAACACTTGCTGTATTACTTGGCCGCTATCATTTTGTAAAGCTTGCTTATCTATTTCATAAATAGAAGGAATGTCAGCTATTGCTGAAAGATTTATTTTATTAGCAGGATCTAAAGAAAGAAAAATAGTTTTTAATAGGTTGTATATAATCTTTCCTTTTTGATTGTTGTTGTCAATACATTTTTTTTCATTTTCTAAAATGTTTTCTATAATTCTATTTAATAATGTTTTGTTACTAATGCTGCTGTAAGAATCAGCTACATCAATTGCATCTTCTAAATTATCCGATTTATCTAAGTTGGAAACAAATGCCTTCATCAAATATTGAGCACTTTTTTCTGGCATATATTTTAAAACGGTATCTAATTTATTATAACTAGCAGCCATCTTAATAAACTTTTTAAAAAAATCAAAATTCACCTGCAGAAAGAGTGAATCAAATCTGGGTTTTTGTTTCATTTTTACAAGAAGCCGGTTAAAGCTATGTTTGAAACTAGAAGTATATATATCATTTTCACCCAAGACCAACATGAAATAAAGTTCATCAGCTGATAGTGAATCGATTGCCTTCATTCTAATATCAAGATTATTCTCTTCATGTAAATTATTAATAGGTTTTATGAAATGTCTAATTGCTGTTCTTTTTATCACATCTCTTAAACCATTAGGACCAAACATTGCAATTGGAGTGTCCTTCAAATTTGAAGTCATTCTTGTATAATAGGCTATTTCAGTTTTAACTAAAAGTTTATAATACCCCACACTATCAAAAGTTTTTTCTCCATCGCCAATAATTTGGCTAATAATATCTATCGTGTTTTTGTTTTTCAATATATCATCTAAAAAAGGGAAATAATACAAAGCAAGGGGGAGTTTTGATAATGCAGCTAATGTATGTACCAGATGATCTTTACTTTTGTGAATGATTTGGCCTTCTACGCTATTTATAGATTGCGCATAAGAATATAAAGTAGAGGGATTTAGTTTTGCGTATACATGTAACAAACTATCTACAAATACTTCATCTTTATAGTTTTTTATTGTAGTAATAATCTTATCAGGATATAGTTGACAAAATTTCAAATAAATAATATCTTCTGCTTCCCTATTGGTCTGATCTCCAAAAAAAATATCATTAATTAGTAATGCGCTTTTATAATTTGAATTATTTAGTGACTTAATTACATAAGCCTCTTTAAGGGGTTGTTTTATTGCAGTGTCAATTATTTCTATTATTGATTTTATTTCTGATGGATTGATTTCCTTTCTTTTTAATGAAAAGTAAATTTTTGAAAGTGAGTTGTCTATAAAATTCAGTAAAGCAATTCTATCATTATTGTTTAAACTATCATTGCAAGTTTCTATCCAGTTTTGGATAAGGTCTATTTTTCTTCCTAAAGCATCTGTAATAAATAAATTGATTTCATTATTTTGAGCAATTTTAATGAAGTTGTCTTTTTTTGAATCTATTAAATCTAATTGTAATTGAGATTTATTGATTTTATCGTGAAAAAACTGTCGATATAATGGTATTTTCAGTGTGTCATTCACAGCCCATGCTTTTGCAACAATTAAGCATGATAAAAAAAATAATTTCAATGGCCTCATTTTATTTACTGGTCTTTTAAAAACTATCGATATAATTGAAAAACAACTGCGTCTTACCAATGATTAAATTTATGTATTTACTTTCAATAATTGACTTAACAATTAAATAATATGAGAATAGTTATTCAATTATGTTTTAAAACTATGAAAACCTAATTTTGTACAATAAATTAAAAACATGAGCAATCAAAAAAAAATATTAATTGCAGATGATGAGGTTGATATTTTAGAGATTCTTCAATTTAATTTAGAATTGGAAGGATACATTGTAAAAACAGCGAAAGATGGAATTGATGCAATTGAAAAAGCTAAGAGTTTTAATCCGCATTTAATTATATTAGACAACATGATGCCAGGTAAAACAGGCATGGATGTTTGCAGACACTTAAGATCGTTATCTGATTTTAAAAATACATTGATTATTTTTTTAACTGCTTTGAGTGATGAGTCTAATGAAGTAAAAGGATTAGAATATGGTGCAGATGATTATTTGTCAAAGCCTATTCGGCCTAAAGTTTTAATGAGCAAAGTTAATGCGTTGTTCAGAAGAGTTGTTGTAGAATCTGGAACTACATTAGAAACTGGTCAATTATTAATTGACAGAGAAAAATATACTGTTCTGTATAAGGATCAAGAAATTTCATTAGCGAAAAAAGAGTTTGAATTGTTATCACTATTAGCTTCCAAGCCTGGAAAAGTTTTTTTAAGGAATGAAATTTTAAGTAGAATATGGGGCACCGAAGTTATTGTTGGAGATAGAACAATAGATGTACATATCAGAAAAATAAGACAAAAATTGAACTTAGATTGTATCACAACTGTGAAAGGTGTTGGATATAAATTTGACATTTAAGATGTAATTGTTTTTTTCGTTTTCATATTTTTATTTGCTTTACTATACCTTTGTTTGATAACTGATTTTTAATATGCTTTATAAAAAAAATCTCACTAGTCGTCAAACTTCCTTAATAATTGCTGCAATTCTTTCTATAATTTTTGCATTCAGTTTATTTTTTGTTACTCAGCACATAATTTTAATTTTCATATTCTTCATTTTATTTTTCACTATTACCTATTTTCTAACTCAATATTTTTATGAAATTGTAATCAACAGGCAGATAAAACTAATTTATAAATTAATTGCTCAAACAAAAGCTACTAAACGAGAAGAGTTCTTTATTAAAAATGTATTGCCTGAAAAATCTATTGAAGAAGTAAGTAAAGATGTTGAGATTTGGGCTTTTAACAGAATAAAAGAAATAGAAATACTTCAGGAAAATGATACTTTCAGAAAAGAGTTTTTACAAAATTTAAGTCATGAATTAAAAACTCCAATATTTTCAATTCAAGGATACATTGAAACACTTTTAAATGGAGCCATTCATAATAAAGAAGTAAACACAAAGTTTTTACAAAGCGCATCACGAAATATAGATCGTCTCGTAAATTTAGTGGGTGATTTAGATGAAATCTCTCGACTCGAAAGCGGAGAAATTAAAATCAATTGCAAGCATTTTATTATTCAAGATTTGGTGAAAGAAGTTTTCGAAACAATGAGCTTTCATACCAATGAAAAGCAAATCATTTGTTCCATAAAAAAAGGTTGCGAAGCACCTCTTTTAGTAAACGCAGACAAAGAAAAAATTAGGCAGGTTTTAATTAATTTAATCGACAATTCAATAAAATATGGCAAAGCAAATGGTTTTATTGAAGCCAGTTTTTATAGAGTTAATTATAATGATGTTTTAATCGAAATTAGCGACAATGGTTATGGTATTGCTGATGAACATTTAATAAGAATATTTGAAAGATTTTACAGAACAGATGCCGCAAGAACTCGAAAAATTGGTGGTAGCGGATTAGGTCTTTCAATTTGTAAACATATTATTGAGGCGCATAATCAAACTATTCATGCAAGAAGCTCCTTAGATGTAGGCACCACTTTTGGATTTTCACTTCAGGGTGCAAAATAAAATCGGCATCAAATTGATGCCGATTTTATTTTTTTCTATTTGATTTTATTTCTTGAGAATTCTAAACTCTATTCTTCTGTTTAACTGTCTTCCTTGTTCAGTTTTATTAGATGTAATTGGGGTGGTTTCTCCTAACCCTTTTGCTATAACTCTACTTTCATCAAATCCTTTTGAAAGTAAATATTGTTTGGCAGCGTTAGCTCTATCAGTTGATAGTTTTAGGTTCTCACAGTAACCTCCAATGTTATCAGTATGAGCAGACAACTCAATTTGCATTGTATTGTTTGCTTTCATCATCTTAACAATTTTATCTAACTCTTTATAAGAATCTGCTCTAAGAATAGATTTTCCAAAATCAAATAAAATATTATTAGTTGTATAAATTTCGCCTTCTTTTACAGCATCTGGATTTTCGAAAATTTCTTTTTTAATACTGTCTATATTTTTTCTAACTATATTACCTGCAGAATCTTTAATATAAATTCCATCGGGGAAAACAGGATTTAAATACAGATCTCTGTGTATTTCTTTATACGGCTCAAACTTGGTAAGATCCAACGTATCAATAACAGATAAATAATTATCAGCCATTGCTCTTATGCTGTATTTTTTTCCATATGGTAATGCTACTTTAAAAGAGCCATCAACAAATGCTATTGCATTTCCTTCACTTTTCTCACCCGGTACTAAGTCATAAAACAATTTTCCGTTCATTGGTAATTTAGAAAGTGCATTATATATTTTACCATAAACCATCATCACATTATTTGGTCGTAAAGATTCAGGGATTTTTACTTTTACTATATCAGATTCTCCCAATGAGTTTTTTGAATTCACCATGTAACCATACTCTCCTTTAGCATCAATTGAAAAATAAGCATCCCATTCATTGGTGTTAATCGTTTCGCCCATGTTTTGAGGTTCAGACCAATTCATCCATGTTTCATCTAATCTTTTAGTCATCCAAATATCATATTTTCCAAAACCACCTGGTCTATCACTTGAAAAGTACATTGTTAATCCGTCTACCGCTACAAAAGGAGAAATCTCGTCATAATCATCTGTGTTAATACCATTTTTAATTTTCTTTGGCATTGTCCATGAGCCATCACTTTCTAAATGACTAACATACAAATCATTTAGTAAACTATTTTTTTCTTCAGAAAAATAAAGGACCATTGTTTTTCCATCATTAGTCATGAAAACTCCAGAGTATTGATCAACCGATAAGTTTTCATATCCTTTTATTTTTACTTCCTCAGGTGAAGTCCACGTTACTTCATTATTAGATGAGAATATTTTTTTGTTGATGAAGGAGAAACCATTTTTGTAATATTTTCCATTTTGATAAGTACCTCTTATTAATAAACGATTTCCATCCGCCGAACACCAAAAAATAGCATTCCTGTTGGTTTGATTGATTACGGAGTCGCATTTTTTTGACTTTGACCAAACTCCTTTATTATCTATAGTTGAGTACCAAACATCCTGATAGATTTTTTTATCTGATTTGAACAACACATTGTTTTCGTCATTTGAAACTATATAATACAACGTTCTCCCATCAGCTGAGATTGTAGGTCTTAATTCTGCATTTTTTGAATTTACCAAAGCTCCTAAATTTTCAAAAGAATTTTGAGCAAAAGCTATTGCATTGATTAATGTCAAAAATGTAAGTAAGAAATATTTTTTCATCCTAATTTTTTTTCTATTTAATAATTTTTTTCAACTGATTCAAGCTTTAATGACTTTTGTATTACCAGAAATTGATTTTTCTATAAAATTTAGAACCCGGTGAGGAGTTTCTACCAATTGAAAGAATTAATGCTAATTCATTTCTTTTAGGAATGACTAATGTGTATTTTTTGGAAGCAAATGGCCTTTCATATGAATATCTCAAGTTTGCAAAATTTGAAATATTAATATTAAGATACGGAATAATAGTTTTGAAAGAACGGGTATATAAACCGAAATTTAAATTACAATTTGAGGTAGGGTTGAGTTTATAAAATTCGACACCCGACCAAAATGCAACAGGATTTAAACTATCATTATTGTTTTGTTTCTTACTTCTCCAGTATAATCCGTCTTGCCATAAAACATTCTTAATGATTATTCCCCATTTTGGATTGAATTTTAATCTTAACAAGGCGTCAGCTGTTATTCTATGTCTTAAACGAGAAATGTCTTTTTGATATGGATCATTTACTTTATCGTAAACAAAATTATTAGCAGGATAGAACAAATGATTCATAGCTAAGCCTATTTCAAACATAACGGCTTCAGTTGTCATTCCATAATAACCTCCAACACTGTAATCATAATAGTTTTTACTTCTTACAAATTTATTTGAATCATTTGTGTTTCTTATAAATGGATAACCAAAACCTCCTCCTGAAATTTCAACATTATATCTTGAAACGGATTTGGTCTCATCTAAATTACCAGATGCATATACTCCTTGAATACCAAATCCAAAAAACTTGTTACTTCTATTGTAAAAATGTCTAGCCAAAGAAACTGAGTAAAATGAAGCAGCTAAAGGACTTGTTTCATGATGATAGTTATAATAATTAGCGCCCACTGCCCAATAACCGTTATTTTTTTTACTCATATTAGCAACATCTTTTTCTTCTAAAGATTTAGTTGGCAGCATTAATAATTTTTTTGAAGAGTCTTGAGTATTTTCATCATCTCCATAATTTCTGTAAGCGCCAATTTTTATTTCAGCGCTAATGTTTTGATGATTCATTTTGAACCAATTTCTATTTATTCCTTTATCAGCAGTTTGCCAACTAGATAAGCTGCTAATTTTAATCTTTCCGTCATATCTGCCAGTAAGACTTGGATTCATCTGAGTTGGTGCCGAAAAAACCTGAGAAAATCTTGAGTTTTGTGCATACAAAGAAGCTCCGCAAAAAAGCATTAAAATGGTTACTACAATTTGATTTTTCATTATTTCTTTTTGTAAAATTAATTTTGAAATTTGTAATTGGATAAATCTTTTTTAGTATTAAAATTAGTAAAAGTATTATTAGTATCAATAAAATATTTATAATCTGGCAATAAGTTTTTAATAATTTTTCTAAATAATTCGGGTTCGTAACAATTTTCTAGTGTTTTTAATTGCTTTATAATATTTTCTGATTCAGTATGGGGGAATTCTTTTTCAGCACTAATCATGATTTTTTCATTGTGAGTTTCTTTCATCAACTCATTTTTGGAAAAAACTTCTTCAAATAATTTTTCTCCAGGTCTTTGACCTATAAATTCAATTTTCATATCCACATCAGGAATATATCCAGCTAAACGAATCATATTTTTTGCTAAGTCTACAATTTTTACAGGTTCTCCCATATCAAAAACATAAATTTCGCCACCTTTAGCCATAATAGAAGCCTCTAATACTAGTTGGCAAGCTTCTGCAATAGTCATGAAGTATCTAATCATTTCTGGATGAGTAACAGTTACGGGCCCTCCATTTTGAATTTGTTTTTTGAAAAGAGGTACAACCGAACCATTTGAACCAAGTACATTTCCAAATCTTGTTATGACAAATGATGTTTCTTTAGATTTAGCAGAATAGCTTTGAACTAGAATTTCTGCTAGTCTTTTTGTTGCTCCCATTACGCTTGTTGGATTAACAGCTTTATCAGAAGAAATAAATACAAACTTTTCAGTTTGGTGTTTTAATGCTAATTCTATTAAGTTTAAGGTGCCGAAAAAATTTGTTTGAACTGCCTCCCAAGGAAATTTTTCCATCAATGGAACATGCTTGTAAGCTGCAGCATGATAAATATAATCAGGTTGAAATTCAATGAATAAATTTTCAAGTAACTCTACATTTCTAATATCAGTTATAATAAAGGAACATTTTTGAAATGGATGATTCCTTTTTATCTCTTGTTCAATGTCATACAAAGCGCTTTCAGAAAAATCTACACAAATTATATTTTCTACTTTGTGTTCACATAATTTTCTAACAATTTCACTTCCTATTGAACCTGCAGCACCAGTAACCATAGCTGTTTTGCTAGTTAAAATAGCTTCTACATGCTCATCAAATAATTGAATAGGCTTTCTATTCATTAAATCATTGATATCAATATTTGAAAGTTTATCTAAATTAAAATTGCTCGTAAAAAAAGATTGGATTGAAGTAATTTCTCTGATTTTTATATTATACGGTAAAACAAGTTCAAGAAATGAAGCTTTTTTTATAGGTGAAATTGTTTTATTGGCAAAAATAATGTCAGTAATTGCATTTTTTTCAATGAGTGAAATGACATTATCCATTGCATCATAAACTTGAATGCCACCAATTAATCTTCCTACTTTTTGTTTATCATCGTCTAAAAATGCAATTAATTTATACTCTCCTAGATAGTGGGTAGAAATTGATTTTTTTAAAAAGACCCCTAACTCTCCAGCTCCGTATATCAGTAATTTTTTTTGACTTTTTACTTTGTGAGATTTTCTATAATAAAAATATAAATAACTAATGATGAGCCTTGAACCAATAATATAACAAGCCGTAATAAAAAAACTAATAATGAAAATCTCTGTTTTAAAATTAAATTTATCTGGAAGAAAATATCCAATCACGACAGAAAACAGGTGTATTAGAAAAATTATTGTAATAAGGTTCAAATAATCTTTGCTTGTAAAAAATCTAATTACTTTTTTATTTATTTTAAATATTATCCATGCACATATAGCTAATGCAAGGTGAATGATTGAATTATATAGTATTGTTTTTAATGGGAATACATGAATTGATAATAACCTGTAGTATACAAACAATGTAGATAACAAACCAAACACAATAAGCAACTGGTCGCCAATTAAAACAAATTGGGATGGCCTTAATGATTTAATTTTTGTTATTTTCATAATTTTTAAAAATCACAGATTCGATAATAAAACTCTAACCTCTTTTATTATAAGTTCTAATGCTTCATCTTTCATATTTGAACCACTAGGAAGACATAATCCGTTGTCAAATAAATAGTCCGACACCCCATTAATGTATGACTTACAACTTTTGAATACAGGTTGTTGATGTAAAGGTTTCCAAAGTGGCCTAGATTCTATATTTACATTTTCTAGTCCTTTTCTTACATTCTCGTTAGTATCTTTCTTAAAAACAGTTGGATCAAATACAATTGTAGTTAACCATCTATTTGAAAATGAACCAACTGGTTCCTTTAAAAAATACAAACCATTTACATCCTTTAATTCATTTTTATAAACTTCAAATATTTTTCTTCTTTTGTCAATTCTATCATTTAAAACCTCCATCTGTCCTCTTCCTATGCCTGCACAAACATTGCTCAATCTATAATTAAACCCAATTTCTTTATGTAAATAATAAGGTGCTGGCTCTTTAGCTTGGGCAGAGAAATGTCTTACTTTATTAATTATGTCAGAATCATTACTAATTAAAGCACCGCCACCACTTGTTGTAATAATTTTGTTTCCATTGAAACTCAAAATTCCAATTTTACCAATACTACCACATTTTTTGTCATCATAAACACTTCCAAGAGCTTCTGCTGCGTCCTCTATAATTGGTATATCGTATTTTGCACATATAGCAACAATCTCATTCATTTTTGCTGGCATGCCATACAAATGAACAACAATTACAGCAGCAGGCTTTTTACCAATTTTGATATAATCAGTTATAGATTCCTCTAAAAGTAGAGGGTCCATATTCCATGTTTCTTTTTCGCTATCAATAAAAACTGGCTGTGCTCCTAAATATTCTATTGGAAAAGCTGAAGCCGCAAATGTAAAACTCTGACAAAGAACGATGTCATCCTGTTTAACTCCGCATGTTAATAATGCCAAATGAAGTGCTGCGGTACCTGAACTTAATGAAACCGCTTCCCTTACATTTAAATAATTAGATATTTGATTTTCAAATGCATCAACATTGGGCCCCAATGGAGCAATCCAATTGGTTGCAAATGCTTCATTAACATATTCAATTTCCTTTTCTCCTAAATGTGGTGACGATAACCAAACTTTGTTCACAAGAAAAAGTTGATTTAAAAATGTGAATAATTATTTTTTGTAAGCTAAAAAATTATGTTAAAGGTAACTTTTTTTGTGCAATTAGACATTATTTTATTGTTATCTATTCTTATTGTATGTTTTTTGTATGCGTTTTTTGTGTAAAATTAAGATCCTTTAAAAGCTTCCATAGTAGCAGAACCGGCTTGGTTTATACCTTCTGAAACTAAAATCTTTTTTATAGTTAAGAAAAGGATTTTCAAATCAAGAAATAAACTAATGTTTTTTATATACCAAACATCCAATTCGAATTTTTTTTCCCAGCTAATTGCATTTCTTCCATTAACCTGAGCCCAACCTGTGATTCCTGGCTTTAATAAATGTCTTTTTTTTTGTTCTTCAGTATATAAGGGCAAATATTCAATTAGTAATGGCCTGGGGCCGATAAGACTCATATTTCCAATAAACACATTAATAAGTTGAGGTATTTCATCTAAAGAACTCTTTCTAAGTGCTTTTCCAAATTTTGTTAGTCTTTTTTCATCTGGCAATAAATTACCGTTTATATCCTTCTGCTCAGTCATTGTACAAAACTTAATGAGGTAGAATATTTTTTCATTATACCCAATTCTTTTTTGTACAAAAAATATTTTTTTGTGCCCTGTTAATCTGAGTAATAAAACTATAAAAAAGGAAACAGGAATTGCTATTGTCAGCCCCAAAATAGAGGCCAATAAATCGATAAGGCGCTTAATATATTTACTGTAAAAAGTGTTTTTCATAAATTTTAAAAAATAAAACTCTTATTTACTCGATAATAAAAATTGGGTGGTTTCATTCATAGTTTGTGACTCAAATCCGTATTTATTTTTCAACATTTTGTAATGATTAGATATACATTCTAATTCCTGTAAACACCCATTTGGATTATTTCCAAAATTATGTGGATGCCACCACAAATGATAATAATACCCATTTTTTGCGGCAGCACTCATCTCATTTAATATTCTATTTAGCTTGTAAGTGTTTTGGATTTTAAATTTTGGTTTCCAGGACCTATACAATCTAGTTGCAGGTAATTGAAGGGGTAACTGACTTATATTTATTTCTTTCACATTAATTGGCTTCGCTGAAAATAATTTCAGATAAGCATCTCCTGTTCTAAACAACTTTGTTATGAAGTTTGCACTGGTTGCAGGTTTCCAATACCAAATATCTGGGTTAGTTCTAACTGCAGTAATACCAAAATCTGTACACACGGATAAGTAGTCTGCTGTAAATTGATTTCTAGGAAAAACCAATGATTTTATTTCAATATTGTACAATTGGGCTATTTCAACAGCCTTTTTTATATCTTCTCTAAAATGATCTTTTGTTTGCCCTTTTTCCAAACAAAAATAATGCGCATAGGTATGCGTGCCAATTTCCTGAAATGGGGTTGATTTGATTTGTTGAATTAATTGTGGTGCAAAATGATACGGATCTTCTTCGTCATAAAAGCCATTTGTATTTATCCATTCGTATGCGGAAATTGATTTATCAATAAATGGAGGTATTTCATTAGGCAAGTTTAGTTCCCATTCTGTTTTATTTTTATTAAAAAGCATTCCTACAATTGCCCAAGTAACATGCAATTCAGAAGATTTAAAAATTTCTAGCATTTTGGGTATTGCTGCTCTTGTATTTGAAAAATATAATTTTGCAGATTGGTCCAAAATTTTTTTATTTTCCAAGCAACCCCAATGTAATTCGAAATCGAGTGAAATAGAAAAAACCCCTTTACTATGCATATTTTGAAATTTTTATTTTACAACTTGCATAAGTTTTTTTGTTTGTTTATCGGAAAAAACTTTGTAGTATATAATGAAAAAAAATGGCATTAATTGAGATTTTTGTCTCAAGATTATACCCAAATTTCCGCTAACCTGAGCCAAAATAAATGAAGTCAATAAAAAAATGAAAACCATTATTTTAAACAGTCCATTCCAATTTTTAAATTGAGTGATTCCTTCTTTAATTATTATAATAAATAATATTAAGCATATAAAGTTTTCAATTGATGCTATAAAACCTAGAGCCCCTAATCCATCATAAAATAATGGCCTAAACCAAAAAGTAAACATTTTATAAACGATGTTGTAATTCTGTAAATCAACACCCGATGATGCTTTTCCTAATTCTGATGCTTTATGACTTAGTGTACTTGAGTTTGTTATATCCAAAGAATCGGTATCTGTAAATTGTAATACACTATCACTTAAATAATAAAATGCACCTAACGACACCAAGATAATTAACCATTTAAAGATAGGTTTTATGGTTTTCGAACTTGTTAAAAACAAACCTAAAACAACTGAAATCACAATAGCTAATAATATATGAGGTCTTACCATATATACTAAAAATGCGCCTATTGCTAAATGAGAAATTCTTCTATTGAATCTACTCAAACCAAAAGAAAACAGGGCAAGTCCAAATAATATAATACTGCCTTTGCCGATAGAAGATGACCAGAAATGTAAGTTGGGTAATAACAACAACAATTCTATTGTGGTAAATCCATTTGATAATTTTTGAGTTTGTATATTTTCTGTAGCAATGATATAAAAAACCAAAACAGCTAAATATCCTATGTAAGAAAATATCAACATTGTGGCGTAAAAACTCAATGATAAAGCATTTGAAAATGGCCATGTTAAAAACCCAATAAAACTTGTACCTGTATTGAAAAACGAAAGCCACTCGTCTGTATTAGCTGATTTAGAAAAATAAGAAACCGAATCGCTTCTAGAATAAATAGTATAAAAAATATAACCTAATGTAATTGCAAAATGTATAAAAAGCAAAACTTTAGTATAGTTTTCATTTAGATGAATGAACCTTGAAGACAATAGCTTAATTAAATAAGTATTAAACAACAAAATCAAAATAATAACTACTACTATATCCATTTCTTAAAATATTTCCATTGATCCTATTGAAGGCTGCCAATGATAAAACTCATTAAAGTTAGTAAGGTTTTCTCTATTTAATTTTCTGAGTGTAATATTAGGTCCTATTTTTATTGGTCCCAAAAAATTAAAAATATTTCTTTTGGTTGTTTCAGTCAATTTGCATTTAGCAATTGTAATAGCTACTGGCCTAATTTCTTTTTTGATTTTTTTTAAAGCTAATTGTATTTCCAATTCACCTTCAGGGCTTTCAATCCACAGCTCGCATATTCTTAATTCAATAAATCGGTTTATTTTTTTCAACCTAAATATAAAACCAAATTTTCCCTTTTCTATTACTCCTCCATATTTGGCAACTGGACAATCTCTGTATCTCCAATTCAGAAATTTTTTTGTGATTGGAGTAGTGAAATTTATTGTGTCCAATTTAATTTTAAATTCATCATTCAATTTTGAAAGCTCATTGCCAAGATCATATTTTGTGATTAATTTTTCGATTCTATTTTCTGAAAAAAACCGAGGAATTAATGAAGCGATACCTATGTATAAAGGCATTTTGCCAATAGAATACCAACCCATTTTTAAATATCCAATTAAACTAATTGGGTTGGGTGAGTTAAAAACAAATGAAACCCCTTCTTGCTGACACTCTTGAACAGCCCTCATTGTAAGTTTGCTAAATATTCCCTTCCCTTGATAATTTGGATCTGTTGCTGTATCAACAGCTCTTACTGTAATTAACTCCTCTACGTTATTTGCCCAATTCCAATACATAAAAGCCCTGATTCCTATAATTTTATTTTCTTCAACAGCAAGTAATATTTTAGATTTTCCAAAAGGATTTTTTATATGCTTCCAAATAAAAAAAGACTCGGACTTTGGCATTAATTTTTCTCCAAGACTACTTTTTAATAACAATACTATCTCTGGTATATCTTGCAAACTGGCGTCTCTTATTTCCATTGAATTTAATTAGATAAAATATTGTGATATAAATTCTCTGTGTTTTGAACCATACTATTAAGACTAAAACTATTTATAACTCTTTCTCTTGCAAGTTGACCATAATTTTTTATTTCGTTTGGATTTCTGATTAAATAGTCCAATGGACGAACTAAAGATTCCCAATCTTTTACCTGCTCAGTAAATCCATCTTTGCCATTTCTAATTACTTCTTTTATTCCTCCAGCTTCAGTACATACTACAGCACAGCCCGTACTCATTGCCTCTAACAATGCGATGGGCAAACCCTCAAATTCTGATGTCATCATAAATATATCTAATGCAGAAAGCCAGGGTTTAACATTAGGTTGAAGGCCAGGAAAAATAATAAAAGATTCCATTTGTTCTTTTTTCAGATGTTGCATGATCTCCTCCTTTAAAATTCCATCTCCAATAATACACCCTTTGATAGTAGGATGCTTTTCATGTATCTTTTTAAAGACAGTTATCCATTCTTTTAATCTTTTTTGAAATCTAAATACTGCAATTGTTCCAATGAATATGCTACCTTCTTCAATTTGATATTGATTTCTTAAAGATTGTCTTTCCTCTTTATTTTTAATAAAAGTATCTACGTCTACTCCATTTAAAATAGTCTTTATTTCAATGTTAGGGTGAATGTTTTTTTCAATTGAATCAGCTACATCATTTGATACTGCAATAGCAATACTTTGCCAATTGAAAGTGAATTTATTGAGAAGTTTTGTAATTGTATGATATCTTTCTTGTTTGTTGTGTTCTGTATAAACAAGTGGAATTCTTAAAAGCTTATGCACAATTCGACCAACAAAGCCTGCCCAAGGTAAATGACAATGTACAATATTAATATTGTTAGCTTTAATATATTTTATGATTTTTTTAGCGCAAAGTAAAAGCTCAATATTGTTTTTGGCGGGTATCAATTTAACAACCCCTCCGGCTGATTCAATACCTTCTACCATTTGGTTTTTCCATGGTAAAAAATAAATGTAGTGAAATTCAAAATCATTTTGATTATGTATTTTCAATGTCTCTTGTAACAACATTTCTGCACCCCCTCTTCCTAAAGATTTAATGATATGTAACACCTTAATTTTTGCCATAAGCGCTTATTGTTGAACAAACCAATCTATAAATTTTTGTATTCCCTCGTGAAAGTTTGTGACAGGGTTGTAGGCCAATAAATTTTTTGCTTTGCTTATATCAGAATAAGTGATTGATACATCTCCTGGTTGCTCAGGATAAACTTGAATATTCGCTTTTTTTTGAAGTACAGATTCTAAAGTTGAAAGCAATTCTTTTAGTGAAATTGTATGGCTATTGCCAAGATTAATTATTTCAAAGTTTGTGCTTGTGTAATGAAGGGCTCCAACTATTCCATTAACAATATCTTCCACATAAGTATAGTCCCTTCTAGTACTTCCATCTCCAAAAAAATCTATTGGTTCTCCGGAAAGAATTTTTTTAGTAAATAAATGTATTGCTAAATCTGGACGTTGTCTAGGACCAAAAACTGTAAAAAATCTTACCGCAATAAAACGAATACCATACAAATGACTATACACGTGACCCATTAACTCACCAGATATTTTTGTACTGGCATACGGGCTTATTGGATTTAATAACCCATCGCTTTCTTTCCATGGGATATTTTTATTAACTCCATATACACTGCTTGATGATGCAAAAACAAATTGTTTTATTCCTTTTCTTCTTGCAAATTCTAATAAATTTTGAGTACCTGCAACGTTTACTTGTTGATAAGGTATTGGGTTATTTATAGAAGGTCTAACTCCAGCTTTGGCTGCTAAATGAATAATAGCAAAATATTCTGCTTGTAAATGAAGACTAAGAGCAGATTCATCACAAATATCCAATTCCAAAAAATTTACATTAGGATGTGATGAATAGGAAGATCTGTTTTTTTCTTTTGTAGATCTTGCATAAAAGGGATCAAAGTTGTCAATTACAGTCACATAGTAATTAAGTTTCAATAGAAGCTCAACTAAATGACTACCAATAAAACCGGCACCACCAGTAACAATTATATGCTTTTCTGTTTGATGATTCATTAATACAAAACAATCAATTAATTATTAATACACTCCCTTCTTTTTTGATTTTTTCTCTCCTACATAACCAGTATAGCCTGAATAGTAGCCATATCCATATTTGCGTTTGTAATAATAATATCCATATTTATACCCAAAGTACCCTGTGTTTTTGACTCCGTTAAAAATAACTGCCATACTTTTAAAAAGATTCTTATTATTCCACTCATTTATTTCTAATACTTGATCTTTTACAGTTTGATTGAATCTTGTAATGATTAAAGACAAGTCGGCCCAAGATCCTAAGATTTGTGCATCTGCCACAATTCCAAATGGTGGAGTATCTATTACTACAACATCATAATGTGCATCAAGGTAGTCTTTTAATATCTTCATATATTTTGAAGAAAGCAACTCCTGTGGGTTAGGCGGTATTGGACCAGATGGAAATAAATGTAAAGTTTCATCATCGGTTGATACAATAGGATGAATTATTTCTTCAAGAGTTTGTTTACCTACAAGCATATTTGTTAATCCATTATTATTATCATCTATCCCAAGCGCTTTAGATATTTTAGGTCTTCTTAAATCAAATTCTAATAGAGCTACTTTTTTTCCTTGTAATGAATAACTCTTTGCTAAATTCATAGACAAAAAAGATTTTCCTTCTCCACTTACACTTGAAGTAAGTAAAATGTAATTGGTTTTATTATCATTATACATGTAAAAATTAATGTTAGTCCTAAGTGATCTTATCTGCTCACCAAACATTGATCTATTCGTTCCCTCAATAAGGAATGGTGAAGTAAATGCAATGTTTTGTTTTACATGCTCAATTTCTGCAACTACTGGAACTGTAGTCAAACTTTGTAATTGTTTTTTAGAAATTATTTTGTTATTCAACAACTCAATTATTACCGCAAAAATCAGTGGTAGAAATAATCCTGTCAATAAAAATATGGTTAATATGTTAGCTCTAGAAGGTGTTATTGTGGCATTCTTTTTTACAGGTGCATAAATAATTTTTGTATCAACAGTAATTGATGCTTTTGCTATATAAGCTTCCTCTCTTTTTTGTAGTAAAGTAGAAAACAGATTTTCTTTTATGTTTTGAAAACGTGTTTTATCAATTAATTCCTTCTGCAAAAAAGGCATGCTTTTTAATTTAGCATTAGCTTCATTCATTTTAGCTGAATAATCTGCACTATTTTTTGAGAGCTTTGCTTTATATTTTGAAAGCTCATTATTCATATTAATTTTTATGTCATTTAAGTTTTTATTTAGAAAAATTAATGTTGGATTTGTTTCTTGTGCTGTAAGGGCTAATTTATCTCTTTGTATTCTTGCTTGTTGGTACTGACCACAAAGTGAGATCAAATTTGGATTATCAATCCCGGTGAATGAAAGTTCAGCATCTCTTGAAGATGGATTTCTCATAAAATCTTCAACATCTTTTATTGTTTGTTGAAGTGTTTGCATTTGATATAGTTGTTCATCATATTTATCGGCCTGCTCTACATATTTAGAACCATCAACTGTATTAAAAATTTCATTGTTTGCCTTAAATGATGCTACATTATTCTCAATAGAATCTAATTCATCCTTTAATGGCTCCATTCTTTTTTCTATAAAATCTATAGCTTGTAAAAAAGAAAGTGACTTATTTCTTTTTATATCTTCGTTATGAACTTTTATTAGCTTATTTAAAACATCAACTGCCTTTTGAACGGACTCATCAGAATATTTTACAGTCAAAACATTATTTGTTTTTGATGAAGACACTAAAATATTTTGACTTATTTTAAAAGCCAAAGTGTTTTTATTTTCGTTAAAACACTGAATAGGGCTTTTTCTATAGTATTTTCCTGGGTTTTCAACAACAATAGTACTTTGTGAAATTTTTATAGGCTGACCCCAATAGGCAACTCCTTTTGTTTTTCCATAGATATATGTAAAATCTGTTTTTGAAGGGACAATTGAAAAATTGAGATCAGGAGTATTCTCATCACTAAGCTCCGAAATTATTTTCCAATTTATTATTCCATAAAAATCTTTATTTTTTATTCTTCCTTGAGATTGAACATGATATTGTAAACCAAGAGAATCAATAACTTTTGAGGCTAAAGTCGGTGATTTAAAATAAGCAATCTTATCGTTTAATGGATCCCTATCCGAACCTAACAATATTTTTGTAATAGACATGTCATCTGTATTGTCATCAAAAGTTAGTGCAGTTGAAACTGTATAAATAGGTGTGATATATCGTAAATAGATATTACCAACTAAATAACCTAATAATCCAAATAATAAAACAAATGGCCAAAGCCCTATAAGCCTTCTTATGTCGATATCAAATGAAGATTTGGTGATAATATTAGAATTAGAAGAAGAAATGTTTTTTTTTTCTTCTTGTTGCTTATTATTCTCCCAAATATTATTATCTACATTACTCATTTTAATAAATTTTTCAAAGTAATTATTAAAGATAGTGTTGCTAAGGACGAGCCCACAATACCAATTGTACTCGTTAAAGGACCAGAAGAATTAAATAGCGTACGGCTATATCTTCCGGGCTTTACATACAAGAAATCATTATTTTTTAAATAAAAATAAGGGGATTCAAATATTGTTTTAGAGGTTAAATCGATTTTTTCAAAAATCCTTTTGTTTTCTTCTTCTCTAATTAACCAAACATCATTTCTATAATCATAAGGGTCAATAAAAGGCATTTGAGATATTGCTTCTAATATTGTAAATCGCTCATTAGAAATGGGTAAAACACCTCCTTTTTTTCCTGTCATATAATTTATAGTTCCCTCTAATTGAACGTTAACAAATAAATCTTTAAATAAATATGATAGTTTTTCTTTTAATAAAATGCCTGCCTCTTCAGTAGTTAGGTTTTCCACTTTAACCTTTCCAACAGCAGGAAAATTTATATACCCATCTAGATTTACTAGAAATCCCAAATTCTTTTCTGAAGATAAATTTAGATATGTAGTGAGAGTTGGGTCTGGTGAGGTGACCAATATTTTCAATTTGTCATTTTTTTTTATTTTATGTACGTTATACTCATTGGATGAATCTAAATTTTGTACACCCTTTACTTGATCATGAAAATAATAAAGTCTTTTAGTGGGTATACAAGATGTCAAAAAAACAATCAGTGAAAATAGTAATATTGATACTAGAGATTTAGACATGATTAGATATGTTTATAAAAAAACGAACTAAATTTATTAATGATAACAAAGATAATGAATTGATAATTTAGTTGATTAATAATCTGATTTTTTAATAGCTCTATCTTAGTCATTTTGAACAATATTAATTTAAGGTTAATTAAATTAAAAAAACCATTGTGAATGTAATTTTATTTAATCTTGTACTTTAAACTATTTTTGCATGGCAATACTTTTTATTTAAAATTGTTTGTCAAAAATTTAAATTACTCATATGTCGTTTAATTCTATATTAAATATTTTTCTTCCTAAAGACAAAGTTTTTTACCAATTATTTGAAAGCGTTTCAGAAGTCCTGGTAAAAATGGGTGCTAAACTAGTAAATGTAGTAAGTGAAACAGACTTTGAAAAAAGAGCTTCCCTAATAAAAGAAATTGAAGATATGGAGCATTTAAACGATGAGTTTTCTCACAAAATTTTTACAGAATTAGGTAAAAATTTTATTACCCCTTTTGATAGAGAAGATATACATTATTTGGCTACTTCTCTTGATGATGTTGCTGATTATATTTACTCTTCTGCCAAAAAAATTAATTTTTATCATGTTGATCCTCATGATAAGGGAATTCAAAAAATGGCTGAATTGATTTCTATGGGCTGTAAAGAACTTCATAAGGCCGTATCAGAATTACGCAACATGAAAAATTTAAGACAAATAACTGATGCTTTGGTTGCCATTAATTATATTGAAAACCAAGCTGATGATGTTTTTGATAAAAGTGTTGAACAGCTTTTTGACAATGAACCTGATGCTAAAGAACTAATAAAGAAAAAAGAGATATTTCAGGTGATGGAAATTGCTACAGACAAATGTGAAGATGCTGCAAATGTTATTGAATCAATCATTATCAAATACGCTTAATAGAAATTATTTTATTGATTAATTCTTTCTTTACTTTTACTTTTTTGAAAAATTAGATCTCACAAAATTATATGCTATGACTTTATTGATTGTTATCATTGCACTTGCTCTGATTTTTGATTACATCAATGGGTTTCATGATGCTGCGAATTCAATTGCAACAATAGTTTCCACAAAAGTTTTAACACCTACACAAGCCGTAGTATGGGCAGCGATGTTCAACTTTGTTGCTTTTTTTATTTTTAAAGATCACGGTGTTGCCAATACAATAGCAAAAACAGTGAAACCGGATATTATTACGGGCCATGACATGTTGATTGTTATTTTAGCCGGTTTGTTATCTGCAATTTTTTGGAACCTTATTACCTGGTGGTTTGGAATACCATCTTCTTCCTCTCATGCTTTAATTGGCGGGTTTGGTGGCGCAGCAATTGCTTTTGGAGGATTATCAGCTATCAACTCGGAGCCTGTATTAAAAACCATTTCATTTATTATTCTGGCGCCAATTATTGGAATGATTGTTGCCTTTATTATTTCATTATGGTTTATTCATTCTTTTAGTAAAACCTGGACACCAAAAATTATTGCAATTGCTATCATTATTGGAGTAGCATTTTTTCTAAAATATAACATCATTACTGATCCAGAGGTATTGAAAACACATTTCGATAGTTATTGGTTGAGGGTTTTGTTTCATGCCGCAAATTTTAAATGGATACTTTTATCAGGCATTGTTTTAACAATGGCAATTTTTACAATGTATCTCAATACGCTTAATGCTCATAATGCGAATGCATGGTTCAAAAAACTACAATTAATTTCTTCTGCTGCTTTTAGTATTGGTCATGGAGGAAATGATGCTCAAAAAGTAATGGGTATTATTATGGCTGCTTTAATTGCATATGATGGAGGGGCTTATAGCCTTGATCATATGGTTTGGTGGGTACCCATTGCCTGTTATTCAGCAATCGCATTTGGTACAATGAGCGGTGGCTGGAAAATTGTAAAAACAATGGGCACAAAAATAACAAAAGTCACTCCATTTGAAGGCGTTGCAGCTGAAACAGCGGGCGCTATTACTTTATTCGTAACCGAAGCACTAAAAATACCAGTTAGCACTACCCATACCATTACAGGTTCCATCATCGGCGTTGGTGCAACAAAAAGATTATCTGCTGTAAGATGGGGAGTTACTGTTAATCTACTATGGGCGTGGGTTTTAACAATACCTATTAGTGGTACACTTGCTGCTTTATTTTATTTCATTTTGCATTTTTTATACCCATAATAAAATTCATTTTTTTGCTCCTAATTTTTGTCTTTCTTTGTGACATTAATAAATCAATATGAATAAAATTCTTGTTACCGGAGGTTGTGGTTACATTGGCTCACATACCCTGGTTGACTTAATACAAAATGGTTTTGATGTAATTTCTATTGACAATAACAGCAGAAGTAATCCTTACATTTTATTAGGAGTTGAAAAAATAACAGGAAAAAAAATTAAGAACTACAACGTAGATTTATGTTCATTTGATGATACACAAGCGGTCTTTCAAGAGAATAATGATATCATTGGCGTAATTCATTTTGCTGCCTACAAAGCAGTAGGTGAATCTGTTGAAAATCCATTACTATACTTTGAAAACAATATCAACTCTTTAATCAATGTATTAAAATGTTGTGAGTTATTCAATGTTGTAAACTTTGTTTTTTCTTCTTCCTGTACCGTTTATGGAAATCCAGATGAATGCCCGGTTACAGAAAACACAAAAATCAAACCTGCTGAATCTCCATATGGTTATACCAAACAAATGGGAGAAGAAATTATCAAACAAACCGTAAACAGCAATAAGATAAACTCTATTTTATTGAGATATTTTAACCCAGTTGGCGCTCACCCTTCTATTGAGATTGGCGAAATTCCAATTGGTAAGCCTGCTAATCTTGTGCCTGCTATCACTCAAACAGCTATTGGCAAATTGCCACAAATGCAGGTTTTTGGAAATGATTATCCTACAAGAGATGGGAGCTGTGTTAGAGATTATATTCACGTCTCTGATATCGCTCATGCGCACACGCTAGCTTTACATTATTTAATTGACAAAAAAAATATTTCTAATGCTGATGTCTTTAACTTAGGGACTGGTAACGGATATACTGTTCTTGAGGTGATTGCTGCATTTGAAAAAATAAATCAAGTGGCATTGAATTATAAAATTAGTGCTAGAAGAATTGGAGATGTGGTTGGCATTTATGCAAATAATGAAAAAGCAAAAAATGCATTAGGTTGGAATCCAATTTTTAATCTTGAAGAAATGATGTCCACCGCTTGGAATTGGGAATTGAAATTAAAAGAATGGGCAATTTAGAATTCGTTTTTTTATAATGATAAACACTTCTTTACTTTGCAAAAAATAATTTTATGCTATCTGAAATCCAATCAATAGGAAATAAAGACACTAGAAGTGGTTTTGGTGATGGAATCTTAGAAGCCGCAAGGGAAAATCCAAACATTGTTGCGCTTACCGCAGATTTAGCAGGTTCGCTAAAATTAAATGGGTTTATTAAAGAATTTCCGGATCGATTCATTCAATGTGGTATTGCAGAGGCAAACATGATGGGCGTTGCGGCGGGTTTAACTATTGGCGGGAAAATTCCTTTCACCACTACTTTTGCAAATTTTTCTACTGGCAGAGTATATGATCAAATCAGACAAAGTATAGCATACAGTGGTAAAAATGTAAAAATTTGTGCTTCTCATGCAGGTATTACATTAGGTGAAGATGGTGCTACACATCAAATTTTAGAAGATATTGGGTTAATGAAAATGCTACCAGGAATGACAGTAGTTGTTCCCGCCGATTATAATCAAACAAAAGCTGCTACTAAAGCTATTGCTGCTTTCGAAGGGCCTGTTTATCTAAGGTTTGGCAGACCTTCTTGGCCAATCTTTACTAAAGAAGAAGATTTTATTCTGGGTAAAGCTCAACTTTTAAACAAAGGGAAAGACGTTTCTATTTTTGCTTGCGGTCATTTAGTTTGGATTGCCGTTGAAGCTGCTAAAATACTTGAAGCAAAAGGCATATCAGCTGAAATAATAAACATTCATACAATAAAGCCTATTGATAAAGACGCAATCGTTGCTTCTATTCAAAAAACCGGTTGCGCCGTAACTGCTGAGGAACATAATATTATTGGTGGTCTAGGAGATAGCATTGCTCAAATTGCTGCAAATGAACACCCAATTCCAATTGAATTTATTGGCACCAAAGATACTTTTGGAGAAAGTGGCAAACCTCTTGAATTGCTTGTAAAATATGGCCTTGACGCAAATTCAATTGTAGCTGCTGCTGAGAAAGTTATGCTTAGAAAAAAATAATATTCATTGTTTCATGTAGTCTTGTTAAACTTTCTATTTAGTCACATGTCTCAAACTCCGCTGAATTAGATTTGCACTATGACCAATTTTTCCGACGACAATGAATTAGTATTCCAATTTAAAAGCGGAAAAAACGTTGAAGTTCCTTTTACCAATATTGTAAAAAAATACCAAGAAAAACTATATTGGCTGATTCGAAGAATGGTAGTTGACCATGATGATGCCAACGATATTCTCCAAAATGTATTCATTAAAGTATGGAAAAATCTAAACAATTTTAGAGAAGACAGTCAGCTTTATACTTGGCTTTTTAGAATTGCCACCAATGAATGTTTAACTTTTATTGAACAAAAAAAAAGGAGAGCTCTTGTATCAATCGATAGCGAATCTGTTTTTTTAATCAATAAAATTCAAGCCGAAAAAGGATTTGATGCAAATAAATTGGAATGGAAACTGCAAGTAGCCATTCAAAAACTCCCAGAAAAACAAAAACTCGTTTTTATGCTTAGATATTATGAGGAAATGCCTTACGAAAAAATGAGTTCGGTTTTAGAAACAAGCGAAGGAGCATTAAAAGCAAGTTATCATCATGCAGTAAAAAAAATAGAAGATTTTATTCTTAATCATTAAACATTTTTAATCTTATTAAATCTGAGATTTCTATGGATACAAATAAAGAAACTAAGACTGAATTAGAAAACATAAGCCCATTGGTAGCCAGCATTTCCAAAAAAAATGTTTTAACTATCGAAAATACATTTTTTGAAAATTTTTCTACTAACCTAAAAATTGATACGAAATCATCTTTGATAATACAAAATTCAAACTCCTATCTTTTACCTGAAAACTATTTTGAAAATTTTTCCTCCAATATTTTAAATGAAATAAAAATTAATCGTTTATCAAAAAAAGGAGCACCCGTTTTTTTTACTAGATATGCTATAGCTGCTTGTATGACTACATTACTTGGAATTAACTTGTTCTTTTATAATTTTGACAAAAAAATCGCATCAACTTATGTTTCTAATAAAGAGGAGTTTCTTCCTAAAGAAACATTCAACACAAGCGAATTTGAAAACGAATTCAAAAATATCAAAGAAGAAGATTTATTATTATACCTTAAATCAAAAGGTGTAGATATTGACGCCGCTTTAGTTGCTTCCTTATCTGAAGAAAAATCAAGTAACCACTAATCTTTAAAAGTTTTAAATAATTCTAACATGAAAATCGCTTTAAAATATCTTTATTCAAATATAATCTTGGTTGTTATTTGCCTTTGTATTTCTGCAAATGGAAATGCTCAACCAAAAAGACCTAGAATGGAAGGTGAAAGTAAAATTAAGCCTTTGTTTGTTTCTTATATGACTCAGGAACTAAACTTGAATGAAACTGAAGCTCAAAAATTTTGGCCAGTTCATCAACAATTTGATAATGAAATGAGAAGTGTGATGGATCAAGAAATTCCTGCTCTTGAAAAAGAGGAAGCCCTTTTAAACATAAAGAAAAAATTCAAAGAAAAATTTTCAAAAATTATTGGCGAAGAGAGAACAAATACTTTTTACTTAAAAGATATAGAATTTCAACATCGACTAGTTGATATGATAAGAAAAAGAAGGAAGAATGAAAGACCTCCAGGCCCACCACCACCTCCTCCTCCTCACGGACCAATGCCTGAATAAGCATTTGTTTAAAAATGAGTTGCGGGTTTTTAAGTTTTAATTTTTATTTTTGAGTGAATGCAATTACTTAAAACCTACACCCATTTATTATGAGTATTTTTGAAGTTATCGGAGGGAGAAAATTATCGGGGTCTATAATACCTCAAGGTGCGAAAAATGAGGCACTTCAAATAATCAGTGCAGTGTTATTGACTAAAGAAGCTGTTACCATCCATAATATTCCAGATATTATTGATGTGAATTTGCTAATAGAACTATTACAAGAGATTGACGTTAAGATCAATCGAGTTGATGCCAATACATGTGTTTTTCAAGCAGATAACGTTAATGTGGATTATTTGTCTTCTGAAGCTTTTCACAAAAAAAGCGGTCGATTAAGAGGGGCTATTATGCTTGTTGGTCCATTGTTAGCTAGATATAAAATTGCCTATTTACCAAAACCTGGTGGTGATAAAATTGGAAGAAGAAAGATTGATACTCATATTTTAGGACTAGAAAAACTAGGTGCTGTTTATACTTACAACGAAAACTCAAATTGTTTTCAACTAAAAGCAAGTGAATTAAAAGGCTGTTTTATGCTACTTGATGAACCAAGTGTGACAGGAACTGCTAATATTGTAATGGCTGCAGTACTTGCTTCTGGAACCACAACTATTTATAATGCTGCTTGTGAACCATACATCCAACAACTTTGTAAAATGCTCACTCGAATGGGCGCAAAAATTGAGGGGATAGGGAGCAATATGCTAATAATAACCGGAGTTGAGCAATTAAACGGAACGACCCACACTATGTTACCAGACATGATTGAAGTAGGAAGTTTTATTGGATTGGCCGCAATGACTCAAAGTGATATAACTATAAAAAATGCTGGAGTAAAAGAATTGGGTATTATTCCTGAAAAATTTCAACAGCTCGGAATAAAAATGAATATTCATGATGATGATATTCATATTCCTTCTCAAGATCTATATGAAATACAAACGTATTTAGAAGGCGGCATTCCTACTATGTACGACAATCCATGGCCTGGACTTACTCCTGATTTACTAAGTATTCTTTTAGTTACAGCTATTCAAGCTAAAGGGAGTATTTTAATTCATCAAAAAATGTTTGAAAGCAGATTGTTTTTTGTAGACAAATTAATTGAAATGGGAGCACAGATAATTCTATGTGATCCGCACAGAGCAGTTGTAGTTGGGATGGAGAGACAAAAAAAATTAAGGGGTATTACCATGAGCTCTCCGGATATTAGAGCGGGTGTAGCTTTGTTAATTGCAGCCTTAAGCGCAGAAGGAAAAAGTACAATACAAAATATAGAACAAATAGACAGAGGATATCAAAATATTGATGAACGCTTAAAAAAATTAGGCGCAGAAATCAGCAGAAGAGTTTAATTTATATCCGCAATTAATCAAGATTATCTCATGGAAAGCAAACATCAAAAAATACTAATCATTACAGCACCTTCAGGTGCCGGGAAAACATCCATTACTCATTTTTTAATGAATGAATTTCCGGTTTTATCGTTTTCTATTTCAGCTGCTACTAGAATGCCTAGAGCAAATGAAAAAGATGGAGCTGATTATTATTTTATTAGCATGGAAGAATTTAAAAAAAAGATTAAAGAAAAAGAGTTTGCTGAATGGGAAATGGTTTATGAAGGGAAATATTATGGTACCTTAAAATCAGAATTAAAAAGAATTTGGCTTTTGGGTAAGGTGCCCGTTTTAGACATTGACGTAAAAGGGGCGCTTCATGTAAAACAACAATACCCAGAAAATACACTTAGTCTTTTTATTGAGCCGCCAAATGTTGATGCACTAAAAGAAAGGCTAATCTCAAGAGGTACCGAAACAGCAGAATCTTTGAATGCCAGAATTAATAAAGCTTCCTACGAAATTTCCTTCAAAGAGCATTTTGATAAAATAATTCTTAATGACCAATTAGAGGCAGCCTGTTCAAAAGCAAAAGAAATTGTTGGTGCTTTTTTGAATCAGTAACCTTAATAATACTTTCTTTATTTGAAATCAATTAAATTTATAGTATGGATTGGATTGGCATATTAGCAATATTATTTTCTCTTGTTCTTATTGGTTTTCTTTCGGGCATCGAAATTGCTTTTATTTCTGCGAACAAATTATCTATTGAATTAAAGAAAAAACAAGGAACAATAGCTGGCAAAACCTGGGGCTATTTTTCAGAACATCCTACTCGCTTCATTAGTACTGTTTTAGTTGGATTAAATATTGTGCTGGTTATCTATGGTTTATTAATAGGAGATATGCTTGTTCCCATTTGGGATTGGATCAATAGTAAATTACCAGAAAATGCAACTAATTACGTAAACTTCATTCGTCTTTTTGTAGAGACATTTCTATCTACTGCAATCATTTTAATGGTAGAGTTTTTATGTAAGGCTTTTTTCAAAGCCAGAAGCAATGAGATTCTTAATAATCAATTTATAAGTGTTGTTTCAAAAAGTTTTTATTGGCTGCTTTCTTCTGTTTCCAATCAATTAGTAAACTTAGCTGAATGGATATTAAGATATGTTTTCAACGTTAAGTTTAGTAATAAAAAAGAAGCCTTTAGCAAAATTGATCTTGAACATTTTTTGCAACAAAGTAAGCATCATGATGATGAGGAAAATTCAGAATTAAATAAAGAATTATTTGAAAACGCGCTCTCCCTAAGTGAAGTAAAATTGCGCGAATGCTTAATTCCAAGAAAAGAAGTTGAGGCGGTAAATATTAAATTAAGTATCAGTGAGGTAAAAGCTAAATTTATTGATACCAAACTCAGTAAAATTATTGTGTTTGAAAACAATATAGACAATATTGTAGGGTATGTTCATCATTTGGATTTATTCAAAAACCCTACAACTTTAATGGAAATATTATATCCTATACCAACGGTTCCTGAATCAATGAGCGCAACAGATTTAATGAACAAATTCAGCAAAGAAAGAAAAAGTATTGCTTGGGTTGTAGATGAATTTGGTGGCACAGCCGGCATCGTTACTATGGAAGATTTATTAGAAGAAATTTTTGGAGAAATTGAAGACGAATATGATGTGCCTGAAATATTTGTAGAAAAACAACTCGCTACAAATGAATTTATATTTAGCGGAAGACTAGAACTAGATTACATTACAGAAAAGTATGAGATCGCGTTTGAAGGTGTTGAAGGAGCTGAAACGCTTTCTGGTTATATTATACAAAACAACGAATCTATTCCAAAACAAAAAGACAGAATCATTGTTGGAAATTTCGAATTTGATATTTTAAACGTAAGTGATACCCGAATCGAAACCGTAAAGGTGAAGGTGCTGAAATAGTTTATCATGAGAATTGCTTCAATTGTACTTTATTCAAAAAAAGATATTTATTCAAATCACTTTTCTATTTTGAGCCTAAATGCTATTTGTACAGAAAATAGAAATGGCAAACTATTATTGATTATTGATAAAGAAACTGTCCTTCCATTCATTCTGAATGATCGAATCGAGATTGTTTATTTTCCTGATTACGTATTTACAAAGTCTTTAAAAAAAATCTGGCTTCGAATAAATCTATTTTCAATTTTAAAAAAACACTCCGTAGAAAAATGGTTTGTTTTTGGGGATGCAATTCACGATTTTAAAAACAATATCAACTTTATTAATTCCGATTACTTCTATCAAAATGAAACCCTAAAAAAAATCATTAAAACATCAACGGTTATATTTGTTCAAAATGATTTTTTAAAAGAAAAATTACACGGAATTATTAAATGTGATAATCAGAAATTAAAAACAGCTTTTCCAGGTCCATTATATCCTAATTTATACTTAGATCATCAAAATGAAACTGAAATAAAAAATAATTATTCGGACGGAAAAGAATATTTTATAATTGATGAAGATTTTGATTCAAATAATATTGTTATGCTCTTAAAAGCATTTTCAATATTTAAAAAATGGCAGCAAAGCAATATGAAGCTCCTCATTATTGTAAACAAAAAAAATGCAACTATTTTAACTAAGCTAATTTCAAATTACAAATATAGAAGCGACGTGCAAACCATAGAAAATAGCCACATAAAAATTAATGAAATTAGATTTTCGGCTTACGCCGCAATTTTTTTAAACACCAAGGGATTATTTTCAATGAAAGCATTAAGTTTTCTTGAAAATGAAATCCCTATTTTCATGCCAACAGAAGAATCGTATACTTTTAGTTTTGAAAAATGCTCCTTGTTTTTTTATAATAATGAACAGTCTATCGCAGAAAATTTAATTTTACTCTATAAAGATGAAATGCTGAGAAACAAACTAATTGAAAATGGAAAAGTTTTTTGTGAAAATAACAATTGGAATAGAGTAGCTAAACAAATGCTTTCTCAGATACATGATTTCAAAAACAGGTAAAGCATTTATCTTTGTAAAAAAATGATATGCAAAAATCTACCATAACAATTGATGTAATTTTAGACCCGAATAAAATACCAGAGCAAATTAACTGGGAAGCAAGTGATTCCAATGCAGAAATGAAACAAAAAGCAAAAGCAATGTGTTTAGCTTTTTGGGACGGTGCTGAACAATCTGCTATGAGAATAGATTTATGGACTAAAAACATGATGGTAGACGAAATGGGGGAATTTTTTTTCCAGATGATGATGACAATGGCAGATACCTTTCAAAGAGCTACTCAAAATGAAGAGCTTACAAAAGAAATGAAAGCGTTTGCAAAAGATTTTCAAAACAAATTTAGATTGAGCATGATAAATGAACAATCAAATAAATAATTTTATATAAAAACACAATCAATATGTCATTAGAACAAAAAATCATGGCTGAAATGAAAGATGCTATGAAATCTAAAAACGAAGCTGCTCTTAGAGGGCTCAGAGCCATTAAAGCTGAGATCATTAAAGCAAAAACTGAACCAGGGGCAAATGGGGAATTAGATGAAGCTACAGAACAGAAGTTTTTGATTAAAATGATGAAACAGCGTAAAGATTCTTTAGATATTTTTGAAAAACAAGGAAGGCCCGATTTGGCAGAAAAAGAAAAAGAAGAAATGGCTATTATTGAAAGGTTTCTGCCAAAACAAATGAGTGAAGATGAAATTAAAGAGGCGGTGAAAACAATTATTTCTGAAGTTGGGGCAGTTTCGGCAGCAGATATGGGAAAGGTTATGGGAGCGGCTTCTAAACAATTGGCAGGTAAGGCTGATGGAAAAACTATCAGTTCAATAGTAAAAGAATTATTGGGCTAATTTCGTGCCTCTGTATTCAATCAAAATATAAAAAATGATTATTGATATCGTTTTTTTATTGTTCCTTTTGCTTGCGTTTTTGAAGGGAATTAATATAGGTTTCTTTATTGCTTTATTTTCCTTTTTTGGATTCTACATTGGAATTGCCGCAGGCATAAAGTTCTCGACATTTACTGCTGAATATCTAACTAAACATTCATCAATAAATGCAGATTGGTTGCCTTTTTTGGCTTTTATTTTAGTTTTTCTACTTACACTCATTGCTTTGTACTTTATTGGAAAATTTTTACAAAAAACAGCCGAAGTAATGATGCTGGGGTGGCTTAACAAAATTGGAGGTGTTTGTTTGTATATGATTATTTATAGCTTAATATATAGCAGTTTGCTTTATTATTCCAATAAATTAAATCTTATTCCAAAGCATATACAAACTTCATCAAAGGCTTATCCATATGTAAGTCCATTGACAACAGAAGCTTTTAATTGGGGAGGAAAAATGATACCATTTTTTAAAAACTCTTTTGATCAATTAGATGTTTTTTTCAAACAGAATGGAAGTAAATAGAAGTATTTTTCAAGTATTCTTTTAAATAATGTAATTTTAGGCAAATTAGTGGTAAAAGATTTAAAATTTTAAAGTCGCAAAAACAAGAATGAGCTATACTATTCGTCAAAACGGTAAATTCAAATTCATTGAGGAAGGAAAGGGAGAAACCCTTATTCTTTTACATGGACTATTTGGCGCCTTGAGTAATTTTCAAGATTTAATTGAGCATTTTAAGAAAACACACAAAGTTGTGGTACCATTGTTGCCATTGCTTGAATTAGATCTTCTGCACACTTCAGTTGGAGGACTACAAAAATTTCTTCAAAAATTTATTGAGCAAGGAGATTATAATAATATTCACTTAATGGGAAATTCTTTAGGGGGTCATGTGGCTTTAGTGCATGTACTTAAAAAGCCAGAAAGAATTAAAACACTCATTTTAACCGGAAGTTCGGGTTTGTTTGAGAATGGAATGGGCGATTCCTATCCAAAAAGAGGCGATAAAGAGTATATTAGAAATAAAACCGCGATGACCTTCTTTGATCCTGCTATGGCCACGGATGAGTTGGTTGATGAAGTGTTTGAAATTACAAATAACAGATTAAAAGTGATTAAAATAATAGCGCTTGCGAAAAGTGCCATTAGAAATAATTTAGGAGAAGAATTAAATCAAATAAAAGTTCCAACTTGTTTAATATGGGGCAAAAATGATATTGTCACACCTCCATTTGTTGCAGAAGAATTCAAAAAGTTAATTCCAAACAGCGAGCTTCATTTTATCGATAAATGTGGGCATGCTCCAATGATGGAAGTTCCTGAAGAATTTAATAAAATACTCGAGGGTTTTCTTGCAAAACACGCTTCTTAAAACTATTTTACAATCAATTGTTTTTAATTGTAAAATAAAATTAAGCCCATGCTCACTTTAGAAATAGTAAATCAACATATCCCTCAATTACAATTAGAAGATTCTATTGCAAAGGCAAAGCAATTAATTAATGATTATAAATTAACACACTTACCTGTTGTTACAGATAATGTATTTATTGGCCTTATAAGTGAAGAAGATCTTTTAGATGTAGAAGACGACAAAATTACAATTCAGGCTATTCAAGAATGTTTTTTACAACAATCTATATTTGATGATATTCATTTTTTGAATGCAATTAATTATTGTAATCAATTTGAATCCAATATTGTTCCTGTCATAAACAGAAATAACGTATACATTGGTTGCATCCCAAGTATTGAACTAATGAAAACAATAGGCGTGTTTTCTGGAGCCAATGAAATTGGTGGGATAATCGTTCTTGAAATTGAACAAGTTCATTTTTCAATTTCTGAAATTAGCAGAATTGTTGAAAGCAACAACTCAACTATATTTCATCTCAATACAATAACCAATCCCCTTAATGGGATAATGCAAATTACCTTGCACATTAACAACAGAGAAGTTTCATCAATTGTTGCAAGCTTTGAGAGATACGAATACCATGTGAAATATCATTTTGGCCATCATCAATTTGAAGAAACAACCGAATACAATTTTAAAAACCTAATGAATTATCTAAATATTTGAATACAATCTTCTTCAAATAGTTTTCTGCATGTATAAAAAATATTGGTGCATATTATTCCTTTTTTTACTGCTAACATTTTCTTGTTCTTCTCAAATAATTGACACTTCTATTTTTGCCTTTCAAAATAAAATTGTTGAAACCGCTTCTGCTGATTCAACTACTTATGTTGTAATTAAGTCTTTAACATTAAAAGGGAATAATAAAACTAACATTGATTTTATTTCTTCTCAAATCAATATTAAAGTTGGTGACTCTGTTAAAGCTTATTCGGTTTATGAAACTTTTCATTTATCAAAACAATTACTTTATAACACTAATTTATTTTCTGAAATAAAATTTGAAGGCGGCTTAAATACAAACAAAGAGTTGAGTATTGAAATTTATGTGAAAGAACGAGTGTATGTTTTTATTGCTCCAGAATTTATGTTGATAGATAGAAATTTCAATGTATGGTGGAACAACTTTGATGCAGATTTAAACAGAACCGTTTATGGTATAAATTTTTTACACAATAATCTAACAGGAAATAATGACAAATTATCAGTATCATTAAATGCTGGGTATACAAAAAAAATTAGTGCTGCATATTTTTCGCCTGTCTTTAAAAATAATTTTAACCATGGAATTGCTTTGGGGTGCAGCTATTCAGCACTTAAAGAATTCAATTATCAAACATCAGACAGTAATAAACAGCGTTTTTATTCAACTAAAAATTATGAACAGAAAAATTTTATATTCAAATCAAGCTATCAAATTAGAAAAAACTTTTTCAGAAAACATATCTTCTCTTTTGCGTTAAATTATCTTGAATATCCGGATACAATCATTGCTATAAATTCTTTGTTACTAAACTCAACTTCATCAAAACTTAGATTTCCTGAAATCAGTTACACTTATCAATATTTACATGTTGACAATGTAAATTTTCCGTTGATAGGAAAAAAGTATTCAATTGAATTCAATAAAAAAGGATTGAGATGGAATAAAGAAATGAATGCCTTTTGTTTAAACATTAGCTATCAAAAATTTAATGCATTACCCCACAAGTATTTTTCGCAAATTGGATTTTTTTCTAGCATAAAATTACCTTTTGAACAATCATTTATTAACCAAAAAGCATTGGGATATGGCAATTACTATTTAAGGGGGCTAGAATACTATGTAATAGATGGGGTGGCCAGCTTTTTATCAACTTTTACTTTGGAAAAAAAATTGCTTGATTTTAAAATTCCATTACCATTTAAAATTAAAAATGAAAAAAATATTCCTTTTGCATTTTATGGAAAAGGCTTTGCAGACTTTGGTTATTCTTATAACAAAAAAGAATTACCAACCCTTCTTAACAATAAACTACTTTATACTGGTGGGCTGGGAATTGATTTGTTAACTTTGTATGACATTAAATTGTCTATAGAATACAGCATTAACCAATTAGGGGAAAAGGGAGTATTTTTACATACTAATAATATTGTTCAATTCAAATAACAATAAATTTTAAAAAATGAAAATTGCTATATATAGTAGAGGAGTTGAAAACGATCAATTAAAAGATCTAAAACAATTGTTAGATGAATTAATAAATTTCGGAGTAGAGCCAATTTTTTTTCAAGATTTTTTTAATCAGTTTTATTCTTCTATATCCATTGAAGGCAATTATTCAACATTTAATTCTTTTGAAGATTTAGATAGTAGTATTGATTGTATGATTAGTTTAGGTGGTGATGGTACACTACTGGATACTGTTACATTAGTTAGAGATTCTGGCATTCCTATCTTGGGAATAAATTATGGTAGATTAGGATTTTTGGCTAATATTGGAAGAGAAGAAATTGTATCTGCAATTGATGCAATTGCAAACAGAAATTATGTTCTCGATAAGCGATCTTTAATTCATTTAGAATCTAATGTAAAAATATTTGGTAAAACACCATACGCACTCAACGAGTTTACGATTCTAAAAAAAGACAGCTCTTCTATGATAAAGATTCATACTTATCTTAATGGAGAGTTTTTAAATACCTATTGGGCAGATGGTTTAATTGTTTCTACTCCAACTGGATCTACTGGTTATTCATTAAGTTGTAATGGTCCAGTTGTGTTTCCTGACAATAGTAGTTTTATCATAACTCCTGTAGCGCCGCACAATTTAAATATCAGGCCTATTATTGTACCCGACAATACTATCATTTCATTTGAATTAGAAGGCAGGGCTGATGAGTTTGTTTGTACGCTAGACAGCAGAAGAGAAGTGATAAGCAAGGAGATTCAACTTGCTGTAAAAAAAGAAGCTTTTTATGTAAATCTAATACGATTAAACGAAAACAATTTCTTACAAACGCTAAGAGATAAATTAAGTTGGGGTTTAGATAAACGAAATTAATACTGGCTTTTATATTCCGCATGATATGTTTAACAAATCGAAAAAGATAAAAACCATTTTTATAATTTACTGGGTATTGTTGTTGTATATCATTACCGCGTTGATCTGGTGGTGTATTGCGCTTTCTATACAAAATGAGCAAATGTCAACTTTAAAAATTAAAAGCTTGAGTTATAGTGATGTCAATTACAACATAAAATATCAAAACATCATTGAAGAAAAAAAAAGGAAGACGGGCCAATATTTAGGAGAAGGGGCTATATTCTTTTTGTTGATTTCTGCCGGTGCAATTTTTCTATTTAGAGCAGTAAACAAACAATTGAAAATTAGTCAACAGCAACAAAACTTCATGATGGCGATAACGCATGAATTAAAAACACCTATTGCAATAACTAAATTGAATTTGGAAACAATACAAAAGAGAAAATTAGATGACAATCAACAACTGAAATTAATTAGCAATACAATAGAAGAAAATAATAGAATGAATGCACTTTGCAGTAACTTATTATTGTCTTCTCAAATGGAAGCAGGTGGTTATCAGTTGGCTTTTGCAGAAATTAATTTTTCAGAATTGGTTTTAAATTGTGTGAGAGATTTTAAGAACAGGTTTGCTTTTAAAGCTATTCAAACTGAAATAGAAGAAAACATCTTTTTAAAAGGAGATATTTTTCTATTGCAAATTGTGATTAATAATTTAATTGATAATGCAGTAAAATATACACCTAAAGAATCTGTTTTAACAATTACCTTAAGCAAAGGTAAATTTTCAACACTTTGTGTTGCTGACCAAGGTGAGGGTATTAATGATAATGAAAAGAAAAAAGTTTTTGACAAATTTTATCGTTCAGGTATTGAGGCTACACAAAAATCTAAAGGAACAGGATTAGGATTGTTTCTTGTTAAAAAAATTATTCACGCGCATAAGGGCGATATTTATATAAAGGATAATAAACCTAAAGGGGCAAAATTTTTCATTGAATTAAAATCTTGAGTACGCTACATTCATGAATCAAAAATATACAATCTTATTAGTTGAAGATGAAGAAAATCTTCAAGAAGCTTTAAAATTAAATCTAGAACTGGAAGGGTATAGCGTGAGCTGTTGTAGTGATGGTAATACTGCATTAAAAATGATTCACCAGGAACATTTTGATTTAATCATTTTAGATGTGATGCTACCAGAGATTAATGGAATTGAGGTGTGTGAATCTATCCGACTACAAAATTTATCTTTACCAATTTTAATATTGAGTGCTAAGAACAGCAGTGCGGATAGGGTATTGGGATTAAAAAAAGGTGCAGATGATTATTTAACGAAGCCATTTAATTTGGAAGAGCTTTTATTGAGAGTTGATAATCTCATTAGAAAAAATGAACAGCTAAATCTTAAAAAGAATATTGCAGACTTTATTGAGTTTGGTGGAAATAAAATTGATTTTAATGCATTAGAGTGTATTAATAGCAATGGAGATAAAATCATGTTAACAAAAAAAGAAGGCATGTTATTAAAGCTCTTAATCGAAAATAAAAACGAAGTGGTTACAAGAGAAAAAATACTTCAAGCCGTTTGGGGTTATAATGTTTTTCCTACAACCAGAACAATTGATAATTTTATTTTGAATTTTAGAAAATACTTTGAGAAAGATAGCAGGAACCCTATTTACTTTCATTCTGTAAGAGGGGTAGGTTATAAGTTTACAAATTCATAGATTACAAATCACCTAATTGAGGTCGGATGACAATTTCTTCTACAACAGCCTGTTTAGAAACTTGAGTTGCAGCATAAATCATAACAGCAATATCATCTGCCTCCATAATTCTTTGATTACTATTATCAAAATCTCCCCATGATTCTGTATGAACTGCACCTGGAAAAACCGCAGTAACTTTTATTCCTGTTGATTTTAATTCATGTCTTAAATTTTGTGAAAACCCGTTTAAAGCAAATTTACTTATGCTATAACTACCTCCGCCTTCATACGCTTTTAGTGAAGCAATTGAGCAGATGTTAAAAACATGTCCACTATTTTTTTCTATCATCTTGGGTAACAATGCTCGAGTTAAATGATATGCTGCATATAAATTTATATTCATCATACTTTCAAGAGCGCCATCATTTTCATTGTAACAATTGCCTGGAGTATATGTACCGGCATTATTAATAACTATATCTGGAACTCCAATTGACAAACAGTTTTTTGCTAATTGGATAACTTCGTTTTTATTTGACAGATCAGCAACAAAACTGTGAAATATTGTACTTTCATGAGAAGCAGCTAATTCTTTTTTTGTTGCAATTAATTTTTCTTCTGATTTAGAAGTGAGAATAATAATATTGTTTGGCGTAGAAAATTTTTTTGCAATGGCTTTGCCTATTCCTCTACTTGCTCCTGTAATAATAACAATCATATAAATTATTTATTTCTCTTTAATAATTATCTTCATGAAAAATAAAGATACTTCATCCTATTATTATTTATTTCCAAACATGCAAACATACAAACATTTATTTTTTGATTTAGATCATACTTTATGGGATTTTGATACTAATGCGAAAGAAACTTTACATGAACTGTTTTTAGAGTTTGAATTAAATGAAAAAGCTACTCCCAGTTTTGATATTTTTTTTGAAAAATATATTTTCCATAACAAAACACTTTGGGAAAGGTATCAGAAAGGTTTTATTTCAGCGGATGAATTAAAGTGGAGAAGAATGTGGAGAACCCTTTTAGAATTTAAAATTGGGAATGAAAGTCTATCAAAAAATTTAAGTGCAAGATTTTTAGAAATACTTCCTACAAAAAAATCGGTGTTTCCTTATACCAATGAAATTTTAAATTACTTATTGAATAAATCATACACACTTCATTTAATAACAAATGGTTTTGAAAAAACGCAATGGAGTAAGTTGCGCAATAGTAATATGGATCATTTTTTTACACATGTCATTACCTCTGAATCCAGCAACAGTATGAAGCCAGAAAAAGAAATTTTTGAATATGCTATGACAAAGGCTGGAGCTAAAGTTTCGGAGTCGTTAATGATAGGCGATAATTTAGAAGCAGATATTAAAGGGGCTATGAATGTAAATATGGATGCTGTTTTTGTTAACCATATTAACGCCATTTCGGATATTAAGCCAACCTATACAATTACTCACTTAAGAGCGTTAGAAGAAATTCTATAAAAAAGAAAAGCCCCTTAATAAGGGGCTTTTAAAATAATTAATTTTTTGGTGCTTCTTTTATTTCAGCAGTTTTTTCGTCTTTGTCTTTGCTGCAAGATTTTGATTTTTTGCAACAAGAAGATTTTCCTTTTTTACAACATTTCTTTTTGTCTTGAGTTGGAGCTGCAAATGACATTCCACCTACTAATAAAGCTGCAGTAGCTAACATGAATACTTTTTTCATATTTTTATTTTTTAAAGTTTAGATTGTAAAAATAAGTAAAGCAATTTAAAATTAAAAGACATTATAGTTAATATTATTTAAAACAAAAATGGTTTTCAATTTTGAAAACCATTTTTTAAAATAAATCAATGAAAAATTAATTCATTTTTGGAGCAACTTCAGCTTTTTTTTCTTTTTTTGCAGCTTTCTTTTCTTTTTTTACAGCTTTTTTTTCTGTAGGAGTAACTTGGTCTTTTTTTGCAGCTACTTCTTTTTTAGCTTCTTTCTTTTTTTCTTGAGTTGGAGTTGCGAAAGAAATTGAACAAACCAACATTGCTGCTGAAGCAAATAAAAGTACTTTTTTCATCTTTAATAAATTTTATAATGATTTAATAGAGGCAAATTAAATTAATTGAAATTAGATATAGACTTTGCTTTGTTAAATTAAACTAAATATTCGCGATATTGCTTACTCCTCCCTTTACTACTTGATTTAAACTAACATTTATTTTTGTTCCAATAGGTAATAATAAATCTACTCTACTTCCAAATTTTATAAAACCTAACTCTTCAGACTGGCTCACCTTAGATCCTACTTTTGAGTAATTTACTATTCTTCTTGCTACCGCCCCGGCAATTTGCTTTACTAAAATCTCTTTTGCTTCTTTTTTTATTACTACGGAATGGCGTTCATTTTCAGTGGAAGATTTTGGATTCCATGCTACTAAATATTTACCTGGATGATATTTTGAATAAACAACCTCTCCACTGATTGGATTACGATTGACATGTACATTCGCGGGACTCATAAAAATCGAAACTTGTATTCTATTTTCTTTAAAATATTCTTCATCAAAAACTTCTTCAATTACTACCACTTTTCCATCGCAAGGAGATACAATCAAATGCTCATCTCTTGTTAAAGGACGATTAGGAATTCTAAAAAAAGAAATGATAAATAGCCATAGTCCCAAAGAAACTATAGAAAATAATATTGAAAACAAACAACAACATTCAATTGTAAAATAAAAAAGAATAAAATTGGTCAACATTAAAAATAGGGCTGTATAAAAAATAGTTTTGTAACCCTCTTTGTGTATAGTCATAATAATTTTTTAAACGGCAAATGTACGACCCATAATAAATTATCAGAGAAATAATTTGAGATAAATCCAAACGGTAGGAATTGCAAATAACATGGAATCAAATCTGTCTAAAAAACCTCCGTGTCCAGGCATAAAGGAACCGCTATCTTTTACGTTTGCCAATCTTTTTAATTTGCTTTCAAACAAATCGCCATAAGTGCCTGCAATAGCACACAAAGCTGCAATTAAAAACCAATGAATTGGAGATATTTGTTGAGTTGTAGAAATTTTTATGCCGGCAACACCCATAATTAGAATACATAAAATTATTCCCCCAATAGTGCCTTCCACTGTTTTTTTGGGTGATATAATTGATAAAGGTGTTTTACCAAAAAACGAACCAACGATATAAGCCATTGTATCATTAATCCAAATCGAAAAAATAATAAAGCAAGAAAATAATGGCGGAAAAGGCCCTGCCGACAAACTGTTTTTGGAATTAATTCCTAAATCAATCATCATGGCAAGAGGTAAAATGATGTAAACTATAGAAATAGGAAGAAATAGTAAATAGCGTTGTGGATGTATAAGTTTAGTAAGTTTTATAAACTCATACAAACAACCTAACATGATTATTCCAAACAGTGAAATGAAACTAAATTGACTAATAAATAATCCTACAAACATTATAATGACAAACACAAAAGCAGTAATTGTTCTTGTTTTGAAAGTTTGAATTTGTAACGCCACGTAAAAGTTTTTTCCTAGTAAATTAATTTTTATTTATTCGACATCCTTATTATAGGCACTATCATTTCTTCTAAACTTATACCTCCATGTTGAAATGTGTTTTTATAATAATTTACAAAATGATTGTAATTATTGGGATAGCATAAAAACAAGTCTCCTTTTGCAAATATATAAGAAGAATTGACATTGGGAGAAGGCAATCCTGCTTCTTTTGGATCTCTGAAAGCCAACACTTCTTTTGGATCGTAATCAAGATTTCTGCCGTGTTTATATCTTAAATTGGCGGTGGTTTGTTTGTCTCCAATTACTTTTGCAGGCGTTTTCACTCTTGTACTTCCATGATCAGTAGTGACAATTACTGTGATGTTTTTTTCTGCAATTTTTTTAAGTGCTTGATGTAGCGGACTGTGTTCAAACCAACTAGCAGTAAGGCTTCTGTAGCTTGTTTCGTCGGCTGCTAATTCTTTGAGCACCTCCATCTCTGTTCTTGCATGGCTTAACATATCAACAAAATTATACACGATAATATTTAAATCATTATGCAATAAATTATGAATTGAATCAACTAATTTTTCACCATCATGATGATTGGTGATTTTTGTGTAGGAATATTTTATGTCGCCTTTACCAAGTTTTTTTAAATTGAATTTTAAAAACTCTTCTTCAAACAAATTCTTTCCTCCTTCTTCATCATCATTTTTCCATTGTGACGGAAATTGTTTTTCGATTTCAATTGGAAGCATCCCTGCAAAAATTGCATTTCTCGCATATTGAGTAGCGGTAGGTAATATAGAATAAAAACAATCTTCTTCCTGAATTCTAAAGCTATCAGCAAAAATTGGCTGTATCGTTTTCCATTGGTCGAATCTCAAATTGTCAATCAAAATAAAAAATAATGGCACTCCCTTTTGAAGATGAGGAATTACTTTATTCTTAAACAAATTACTACTCATTATTGGAGAGTCTATACTTTTTGGAGAGACCCATGACGAATAATGTTTTGAAATGAATTTAAAAAAATCAGTGTTTGCTTCTTGTTTTTGAGATAAAAAGATTTCTTGCATCTCTGGGCTATCACTTTTCTGAATTTCTAATTCCCAATAAACTAGTTTTTTATAAATTTCTATCCATTCATTGTAATTGGGGTTGTTATTCAAAGCCATTATCAAACTATTAAACTCCTGTTGGTAGGCCGTAGTAGTTTTTTCTGCAATCAACCGCTTGTTGTCAATTAGTTTTTTTAAACTTAACCAAACCTGATTGGGATTAACGGGTTTAATTAAATAATCACTTATCTGACTTCCTATTGCTTCGTCCATTAAGTTTTCCGCTTCATTTTTGGTAATTAAAATTACAGGCAGGTTGCTGTTAATGATTTTAATTTGCTGTAAAGCCTGAAGTCCAGTTATTCCGGGCATTGTTTCATCCATCAATACAACATCTAATACCTGTTGTTTAACAAATTCAATTGCATCGAATCCGTTTGTTTTAGTAAAAACCTGATATCCCTTATTTTGGAGAAATAATATTTGTGAATTTAAACTTTCTATTTCATCATCAACCCAAAGTATTTTTGGTGTATTCATGTTGTAGAGTTTAGTATCTTACAAATATAATTTTTAAAGTGGATGCTTTGTAGATTTGTCAAATAGCAATGTTCATTTAACATAAAATTGTTTCCCGGTTCTTAACAAAAACAATTGGCATCACCATTGGTAATTTTTAATTTTGCTCATGAAAAAATTTCATAAAATAATTAATGATCCTGTTTATGGATTTATTACGATTGATGATGAGTTAATCAGTCAGATTATTGCTCATCCTTATTATCAACGATTAAGAAGAATTCAACAAATGGCTTTGGCGCACCTTGTATATCCTGGTGCCGTTCATACAAGGATGCACCATTCCTTAGGCGCTTATCATTTAATGCGTTCAGCATTACAAGAACTGGTTAATAAAGGAATTGAGATTTCTTCTGAAGAACAACAAGCTGCGAAAATCGCAATCTTATTACACGATATTGGTCATGGCCCTTTTTCACATGCATTAGAACATGTACTTGCAGAAAACCTTCACCACGAAGAGCTTTCATTAATGCTAATGGAAACTTTAAATAAACAATTTGAAGGAAAACTGCAAATGGCGCTTGATATATTTACAAATCGATATCCAAAAAAGTTTTTGCATCAATTAATAAGCGGACAACTGGATGTTGACAGGATGGATTATTTAACCAGGGATTCTTTTTTTACTGGAGTAAATGAGGGAGTTATTGGTTATGATAGAATTATACAAATGCTTACAGTACATGAAGGAGAATTAATGGTAGAGGAAAAAGGAATTTATTCAATAGAAAAATTTATTGTAGCGAGAAGACTCATGTATTGGCAGGTTTATTTTCATAAAACTGTTGTTAGTGCAGAGCAGATGCTGCAAAGAATTATTAAAAGAGCGAAAAGCATTAATGCAACATGTATTGAGCCATTGAATAGCTTTATTCATTCATCAGCATCCAATATTACTTTAGAACAATTTTGTAGTATTGATGATTATGATGTAATGATGGCTATTAAAAACTGGTGTACGTATGATGATAAAGTACTTTCATTTCTATGCAGAGGAATTATTGACAGAAAACTTTTAAAAGTAAAATACTTTTCGCAGCCCATTTCGAACGAATTATTATTAGAAAAAACTAACGCAACGAAAGAACTTCTCCAATTAAGCGATGAAGAAGCAGCCTGGTTAGTTTATCAGGGAGAAGCTATTAGCAGCACCTATGACTTTGAAAATGAACACATCAAAATATTATTTAAGGATGGGTCAATAAAAGACATTACAGAAGTGGATAATCCCTTAATCAATCAAACGCTTAGGGGAAAAATTAAAAAGCATTACATTTGTTATCCAAATATTTAAACTCAATAGATTAATATGCAGTTTAATGCAATACAAATTGCCCAAATAATTGAAGGCGTTGTTGAAGGTAATGATGCTGTTCAAGTTAATTCATTTGGAAAAATTGAAGAAGCTAAAGAAGATCAAATTAGTTTTTTAGCCAATCCTAAGTATGAAGAATTCTTATATAGTACTAACGCTGGTATCATAATCATAAATAACAATCAGATTTTAAAACAGCCTATAAAAAATACAATTATCAGAGTTGATGACGCATATACTGCATTTGCAACGCTATTGGACAAATACCAGCAGTTACAAATTGCACTTTTAAATGGTGTTGAGGAGCCTTCATTTATTAGCGAAACAGCAACAATTGGAGAAAATGTTTTTATTGGTGCATTTGCCTATTTGGGTAAAAATGTAAAAATTGGCAATAATGTAAAAATATATCCAGGGGTTTACCTTGGAAATAATGTTGACGTTGGCGAAAACAGCATTTTGCATCCCGGTGTAAAAATTTATTTCGACTGCATCATTGGAAAAAATGTTATCATTCATGCCGGCACAGTGATTGGAAGTGATGGATTTGGATTTGCACCTCTAGCAGATGGCACTTTTAAAAAAGTACCACAAATTGGAAATGTAATCATTGAAAATAATGTTGAAATTGGAGCAAACACAACAATTGACAGAGCAACGATAGGAAGTACAATTATAAAAGATGGAGTTAAACTTGACAACTTAATTCAAATAGCACATAATGTAGAAGTTGGTTCAAATACGGTTATTGCTGCTCAAACGGGCATTAGCGGTAGTACTAAAATTGGTAAAAATGTGATGATAGGTGGGCAGACTGGAACAGCTGGTCACATACAAATTGCAGATGGAACCAAAATTAATGGCAAGAGCGGCATCTCAAAGTCAATAAAAAAACCAAATACTTCAGTATCAGGTAATCCAGCTTTTGAATTTACTGGATATATGAGAAGCCAATCGATAGTAAAAAACCTTCCTGCGTTGGAGAAAAGAGTTCAAGAATTAGAGAAACTCATTGAGAAACTAATTAATTCAAAATAGTCATTTATTTTCTTCTACTCGTTAAAACTTAATTGTCAAAATAAATTAGAATATCTTTGGCAAAATTTCTATTTTAAATATGGATAAAAATTTTAACCCGGATAAACAACATACACTTGCAGCACCCATCAGCATATCTGGTACTGGTTTGCATACAGGAATCAATGTGGATATGACGTTAAGGCCAGCAAATGCTGGATTTGGATTTCAGTTTCAAAGAATGGACCTAGATGGGACATTGCCCATAAAAGCAGATTGTGATTTAGTAACTGATACATCCAGAGGTACAACTTTAGAACAAGGAAATGTAAAAATCAATACTGTAGAGCATATTCTTGCTGCATTAGTAGGAATGGGCGTTGATAATTGCTTAATAGAAGTAAATGGGCCCGAAATTCCAATTATGGATGGAAGCAGTGCTCCTTTTGTAAGTATTATAGAAAAAGCTGGAGTATTAGAACAAGAAGCAACAAAAGCCTGGTACTCTATTGATACCAATATTTCATTTTATGATGAAAAGAAAAGGGTTGAAATGACGGCATTGCCTGCTACTAATTACCAAATAACAACTCTTATTGATTTTAATAGTCCGGTTTTAGGTACCCAACATGCCAGCTTAAAATCTATTAATGAGTTTACAACAGAAATTGCACCTTGTCGTACTTTTTGTTTTTTGCATGAACTTGAAATGTTATTGGATAATAACTTAGTGAAGGGAGGAGATATTAATAATGCTATAGTTGTAGTTGATAAGCCACTTACAAATGATGAAATGAATCGTTTGGCTAAGGCATTTGGAAGAACAAAAGTAGAAGTGAAAACAGAAGGCTATCTCAATAATTTAGAATTACGTTTCCCTAACGAACCAGCCAGACATAAATTATTAGATGTTGTTGGAGATTTGGCATTAATAGGTTATCCGATAAAAGGTCATATTATCGCTAATAGGCCTGGTCATAGTAGCAATGTAGAGTTTGCAAAAAAAATAAAACAATACATCAAAAAAAATAAACACACAAAAGATATTCCTGTTTACGACCCAAACCAGCCTCCGGTTTACACTTTGCAACAAATTGAAAAAACTTTACCACATCGTTATCCTTTTTTACTGGTAGATAAAATCGTAGAGTTAAATAATGATTTAATTGTTGGGATAAAAAATGTGACTTTTAATGAATCTTTTTTTCAGGGACATTTCCCTGGAAACCCTGTAATGCCGGGTGTTTTACAAATTGAAGCATTGGCTCAAACAGGAGGAATTTTATGTATCAACAGTATGCCTGAAGGCAGTTATGATACTTATTTTTTGAAAATTGATAATTGTAAGTTCAAGCAAAAAGTAGTGCCGGGCGATACCATGATTTTAAAAATGGAATTGATAGAGCCTATTCGGAGAGGAATTTGTGTAATGAAAGGCAGCGTATATGTTGGAAATAAACTTTGCACAGAAGGAGAATTTACTGCTCAATTAGTAAAAAGAAATTAATCAAATATTTTAACATGATTCATCCACATACATACATACACCCTAACGCCAAACTGGCTACAAATGTTAAGATTGATCCTTTTAGCGTGATTCATCAAAACGTAGAAATTGGAAGTGGCACTTGGATTGGAAGTAATGTAACGATTATGGAAGGGGCAAGAATTGGAAGCAATTGCAGAATTTTTCCAGGAGCTGTTATTGCCGGAATTCCGCAAGACTTAAAATATGAGGGAGAAAATACAACAGTTGAGATTGGCAACAATACTACTATAAGAGAATTTGTAACAATAAACAGGGGAAGTAAAGACAAGTGGACTACAAAAGTTGGCGACAATTGTTTAATTATGGCTTACAGTCATATAGCTCATGATTGTATTATTGGCAACAATTGTATTATGAGCAATAACACACAAATGGCTGGGCATGTTACATTAGGCGACTATGCAATATTAGCAGGAATGTGTGCAGTACATCAGTTTGTGCAAATTGGTCAGCATGCATTTATTGCGGGGGGGTCTTTAGTAAGTAAAGACGTACCTCCTTATATCAAAGCAGGTAGAACTCCTTTAAGTTATGCTGGTGTGAATTCTGTGGGTTTAAAAAGAAGAGGCTTCTCTTTGGAAAGAATCAATCATATTTTAGATATCTTTCGCATCATCTATAATAAGAGCTTAAATACCTCGCAAGCGCTTAATTTTATTGAAGAAGAAATTGAAGCTACTGATGAAAGAGATGAAATTGTAACTTTTATTAGAGATAGTGGAAGAGGTATCATTAAGAAGTTTAGCAAAGGAAGCATGTATGATGAATAGTTTACTATGCAAATCAATTTAAACAATGTTGGCAAGCGTTTTAATCTGGAGTGGATTTTTAGAAATCTGCATCATGAATTCATTGCTGGTAACAGTTATGCAATAACAGGTTCAAACGGAGCAGGAAAATCTACCTTGTTGCAAATCATTGGTGGAGCGTTAACACATAGCGAAGGTACAATTAGCTTTTTAGAAAAAAATACAAATACGATTATTCCTGCCGAGCAAATGTATAAGGAAATATCTATTGTGGCTCCCTATTTAGAATTGATTGAAGAAATGACTGCAAATGAGTTTTTAGTATTTCATAAAACCTTTAAGCGCTTCCATATATCAATAGAAGATATGCTCTTAAAAGTGGGGTTACAATCTGCCGCGAATAAGCAAATACGTTATTACAGCAGCGGTATGAAGCAAAGATTAAAATTAGCGCAAGCGTTTTTTTCAAATAGTAGCATCTTACTGTTAGATGAGCCCACTACAAACTTAGATAATAAAGGTATTTTGTTATATCATCAACTTATTGAAGAGTTTACGAGCAACAGAATTGTAATTGTGAGTAGTAATGATGAGGTTGAATATGAGTTTTGTAAGGAGATTATAAGATTGAATTAGAGCTGATATTTTCATCAGCACCAAGAGCCCACCATTTAAATGGTGGGCTTCCTTTTATTTGTTTTTTTAACCAACTAAAAAAATGTTTTTCACCCAAAATTCTAGTAGTTAAAATTATTTTCTCCGGAATTTGCCCCCAGCACCGATAACTATTGCTAAAACTATAACCCTTATTTATTTTCTGTTTTTTATATAGCATGACTTTTCCTGAAAAAAACGAAACTGCTACTTACAAAAAAACCGCCTACTGTTTATGTATGCGGTTTCTTTTTTGTGGGCCCACCTGGGCTCGAACCAGGGACCACCTGATTATGAGTCAGGTGCTCTAACCAACTGAGCTATAGGCCCTTTCTTTTTTACAAAGAAATAATTGGACAGCAAAAGTAACTAAATTCAGATATTTGCACCAAGTTTTTAATAATATTTATGGACAGAATAAAAAATATTGTTTTTGATTTAGGTGCAGTCCTTATTGACATTGATTTTAATAAGGTAGCCCTTTCTTTTAAACAACTCGGATTTAGCAATTTTGAAGAGCATTATTCCCAATTACAAGCCAATGAACTTTTTCAACAACTAGAAAAAGGTGAAATTAGTGATGTAGATTTTTATACCGCTATTCAACAACAAATTGACATTCCATTAAGTCATACTCAAATTCAAAATGCCTGGAATAGTATTTTACTCGACTTTAGAATAGAAAGCATGCAACTACTAACTTCCCTTAAAAATAAGTATCGCCTTTTTTTATTGAGCAATACCAATGCTATTCACCTCGAAGAAATCAACGCAATTTTATTTCAACAAACCAACAACTCGTCTTTAGATTCCTATTTTGAAAAAGCTTACTATTCTCATATTGTCGGATTACGAAAACCTTCTAAAGAAATTTTTTCTCACGTATTAGAAAATGCAAATATTGTAGCAAATGAAACTTTGTTTATCGATGATTCTTTCCCTAATATAGACACAGCCAATCAATTGGGTTTCCATACTTATTTATTACTGCCCGGTGAAAAAATTGAACATATTGAATTATTAAAAGTTTAATTAAGGTCTACTATCAATTGAATTAACCGACTTGGCCTTCGATTCATTAACTTTGCTCATCATGGATAAATCAAATTTTGTTGATCAGATAAAGATATTTTGCAGAAGCGGACACGGTGGTGCTGGCAGCAAACACTTCATGCGTAATAAACTTACAGCTCTTGGGGGACCCGATGGAGGAGATGGAGGACGAGGCGCGCATATCATACTTAAAGGCAACTCTCAACTTTGGACCTTATTGCATCTTCGCTATTTTAAAAATATTTTGGCAGACAACGGTGGAAACGGAGCCGGTAATAATTGTTCAGGAAAAAATGGAAAAGATATTATCATTGAAGTGCCATTAGGTACCATTGCTAAGTCTGAAGATTCTGATTTAATCGAAGCAGAAATTCTTGAACATGGTCAAGAAATTATTTTAATGAAAGGAGGAAGAGGAGGATTAGGAAATAATAATTTTAAATCCGCTACTAATCAAGCGCCTGAATATGCTCAGCCTGGCGAAGAAGGCGAAGAAGGAATTAAAGTTCTTGAGTTAAAAGTTTTAGCAGATGTAGGACTAGTTGGATTTCCAAATGCAGGCAAATCTACTTTACTATCTTGTATTACTGCAGCTAAACCTAAAATTGCTGATTACGCTTTTACTACACTTGTTCCTCAATTGGGGATGGTTGAATACAGAGATGCCAGAAGTTTTTGTATGGCTGATTTACCTGGAATTATAGAAGGCGCAGCCGAAGGCAAAGGACTTGGTCATAGATTTCTTCGTCATATTGAAAGAAACGCTGTGTTATTATTTTTAATTCCTGCAGATAGTAAAGACCATAAAAAAGAATTTGAAATTTTAAGATTAGAATTGGAAAAGTATAATCCAGAAATGCTTCAAAAAGATTTTGTAATTGCAATTAGCAAATCAGATATGTTAGATGATGAATTGAAATCCGCTATTACAGCCGAATTGCCAAAAAATATTCCGCATGTATTTATTTCTTCTGTAACAGGATATCAGCTGCCCCAATTAAAAGACCTTCTTTGGAATACACTTAACGCTAATAATATTGATAGATAATATCAATTAGTATTATATAATTTCTCTTTACGAATTTGTATGTTTATTTTTGTGGCAATATTTTTAATTGAAAAATTTAGGTCATATATTATTTGCTTTATTGGGGGCTGTTATAATGCTAACTACATTAACAGGTTGTCCGTACAATTCTATTTACAAGATAGATAATGAACCTCAAAATTATACCGACGATACTTATTTGGGAAAATGGAAAACTACGATTAAAGACCAAGACAGTATAGCTCATGATATTCAATTAGATATAACAAGGAAGAATGATTTTGAGTATACAATTGTTTTTACTGGGTCATTTTATAATATTAAAGCACAATGCGCACCAAATAAAAAGGATAGTATTTTCTCTACAGCATTCATGAGTATTGTAGGTCCAAAGCAAATATTAAATATCGAAGCAAACGGAAGAATTTATATTGCTGAATTTAAATACGAAAATGATCAGATTTCTATTTTACCTCTAGCGGATCATTTCACTTCTAAATTTATTAAGTCTAACCAAGATTTAAAAAACGCAGTAACATTTCATTACAAAACAAGATTGTTTCCATTGTATGATGATTTATTTTGTTTAAGAAATATGACTAGAGTCATTGATCAGCCAATTTAATTTTTCCCTTCATTTTGTATTTATTTTTTGATTTCTATTTACTTTCAATGTAACAGAACCTTGCATGAACAGAAAATTTATTTTTTTTATCAATCCTATCGCTGGAACAAAAAACAAAGAAAGATTGATAAACTATATTAATCTTAAATGCGTTGAAAATAAATTGATTTTTGAAATTTTATTTACTGATGAAAAAGGTGAATATTATTTTTTAGAAGATAAAATACGTTCTGAAAACATTACCGATGTAATAATATGTGGCGGCGATGGAACGATTAATCATATTGCGAAACACTTAATTGGGGTTGATATAAATGTGGGAATTATTCCTGTAGGTTCAGGCAACGGATTGGCCTTTGCTGCTGGTATAAAAACCAATTATAAAAAATCGATTGATGTTATTTTGAAAGGCTATTCCGATTGGATAGATGGGTTTTATGTCAACAATCATTTTAGTTGTATGTTATCTGGTTTGGGATTTGATGCATTTGTAGCAAATGCATTTTTAAGAAAAAAAAGAAGAGGGCTTTTTACATATATTCTTATTTGTTTAAGATATTTTTTCATTTCAAAATCTTATCTTTTTGAAATAAGCTTTGACCATCAAAAACTACAAACTAATGCATTCTTTATCAGCATTGCGAATAGCAACCAATTTGGTAACTATGTAAAAATTGCACCTAAGGCAAAACTTAATGATGGTTTGTTAGACATAATAATCGTTACTAAAAAAAACAAAATCATGGTGGCGATGGTATTGCTAAAACAAGTTTTATTTGGAACTATACAAAGGGGAAAAGATGTGTTACATAAAAATAAAAACCTTTATTATTTTCAGGTGCCGCAATTAAAAATAAAAAACCCAAAGCTTGCGCCAATTCACATAGATGGGGAACCTATAAACACTGAAGAATTTGTAAGTATTAAGCTTCAATCAAAAGCTATTAAACTCTTACAGCCGAAACCGAACGTTTAACAATAAAAGCTAACCCAACCAAACAAATTACAAGCATCATGGCCGTAAACTGATGCAACACTCCAAGAATAATAAAGATAGAGGTATTGGTGGCATTTAATAAAGTGGAAATACCTAATATAATTTGAAGGGTTATTAAAATTATAAATGCAAATCTCAATTTTTTAAAATGCTCAACAGCTTGTTCTTTTTTTGATTGAATGAAAAACAACATTGAAAAAATAAACAAAGTATATCCAATTAATCTGTGAATAAAATGTATCATTAGTTTGTTTTGAAAAACATTTTGAATCCAAGGTGACAATTCGTTTATGCCATTAGGCGCAAAGCTGCCATTTATTGAAGGCCATGTAGGTGCGGAGGAAGCTGCTTTTAATCCAGCCATAAAACCACCAAAAATTATTTGCAGTAAAAACAAAATCAAAAGCAAATAAAGTTGTTTATTAAGTTTTGGATTATACACTTTCTGTTGAAACGAAGGCATTAGTGTCAATGCAAACCAAAGTGTGTAACTCAATAAAATTAATGCAGCAACAAAATGCGTTGTTAATTCAATATGGCCTACAAAATATTTTTCCGGCATGAGGCCGCTTTTTACCATAATCCAACCTATTGCCCCTTGCAATGCGCCTAACAAAAAAAGAATTGCTAACGGTAAATGCATTTTGGAATGAAGTTTCTTTTTAAGTACAAAAAATAAAAAGCCGCAAATAAATACTACTCCTAATAATCGCGCCCAAAAACGATGAAACCATTCCCAGAAAAAGATGAACTTAAATTCTTTCAATGAAAAATATTGATGCACATATTTAAACTGATCTGTGTGCCTGTATTTTTCAAATTCTATTTGCCAATCCGATTGCGATAATGGTGGCAATGCGCCTGTTATTGGTTTCCATTCTGTAATTGATAGTCCAGATTCTGTAAGTCTTGTGATACCTCCAAGTAATACCTGAATCATAATCATTGCTACACCAATAAACAACCAAATGGCCACTTGTTTGTTGTTTTTTTGTTGAATTAAAGTGTCTGTCATGATAGAAAATTTGCGAGTACAAAAATACTTAACAAGGAATGAATAATCTTTACCTATTTTTATTTCTCAAATTGTAAAAATGCTTCAACCGTTTTATGATGATCTTAAAACAGAAGCCGGTGTTGATGAAGCCGGCAGAGGTTGTTATGCCGGACCGGTATTTGCAGCAGCTGTAATTTTACCAAAAGATTTTTTTCATCCCTTATTAAATGACAGTAAAAAATTAGCTGAAAAACAAAGAGATTTATTAAGACCTATTATCGAAAAAGAAGCTATCTCTTTTGGAGTAGGAATGGTTGACAATGAAGAGATTGATTCTATTAATATTTTACAAGCTTCCTTTTTATCGATGCACAAAGCCATTGATCAACTAAAGCCCAAACCCCATTTATTATTAATTGATGGTAATCGCTTTAAACCCTATAAAAAAATTCTTCATCATTGTATTGTTAAAGGAGATGGAAAATTTGCAAGCATTGCAGCTGCCAGTATATTGGCTAAAACATATAGAGACGATTTTATGAAAAACATTCATGCAGAATTTGACTGCTATGATTGGTTAAACAATAAGGGCTACGGCACTTCCTCTCATAGAAAAGCAATTGAAAAATTCGGCTTGTGTAAATATCATCGCAAGAGCTTTAATATCTTACCAAATCAAATCAAATTATTTTAATTGCTTTTTGATAAATTTTTTTAATGCTATTTTTTTCTTCTCTATCAATTATAACCTCTATCGCTTTTATTAAATCCATTTGATGTTTGGTTTTAATTTTTACTATTTCGCCTAATGCAAATGCAGCGCTCCATCTTACAACTGTTCCTTTGTCCTCAGTATTAATTAATACGTTTTTAATCGCTTCTTCTAAAACATCACTAAACAAATGAGCGGTATTTCCAATTACTTTGGCAGATTCCCATTTTACTCTTGGCGCCTTCGATGTAAGTGAGTTGCTTACAAAATCAAAACATTGTTTATTTACTATTGAAGGTTGCAGTTTGCTTGAAAATTCTATTGCTTCTATGCAAGTGGCTTTAATGGGATCTTTTGATGTTTTTGCAAATTGAATTAAATCATCAACGTGTAAATTATTTTTAATTATTTCATCACTAATCAATTTAATCTTTTCTTTTTGTGGAATTGATTTGTCAGATATTACTAATGAAATATTCATATTTAAAAGCCTTTAAAATATAATTTTGATGACGCAATAAAATGAAGGCTAATATTATTTTATTACACCCAACTCTTTGCCAATTTTTGTAAATGCAGTTATTGCTTTATCCAGATGATATTGTTCATGAGCTGCACTTAATTGAACTCTGATCCGTGCTTGTCCTTTTGCTACAACCGGAAAGAAAAATCCAATTACATAAATACTTTCTTCTAAAAGTTTTGCGGCAAATTGTTGTGCAAGTGTTGCTTCATATAACATGATGGGAACTATTGGATGATCTCCTGGTTTTATATCAAAACCTGCGGCTGTCATTTTAGACCTGAAATATTTTGTATTAAATTCAAGTTTATCTCTTAATGCTGTTGTTTCATTTAGCATATTCAACACCGCTATTGATGCTCCAACTATGCTTGGTGCTAGTGTGTTACTAAATAAATAGGGTCTGCTTTTTTGACGAAGCATTTCAATGATCTCTTTTTTTCCTGAAGTGAAACCTCCACTCGCGCCACCTAATGCTTTTCCTAAGGTTCCAGTGATAATGTCTACTCTTCCCATCACATTTCTGTATTCATGAGTACCTCTGCCTGTTTTACCTAAAAAGCCTGAAGAATGGCATTCATCAATCATTACAATGGCATCGTATTTATCGGCTAAATCACAAATTACATCTAGTTGTGCAATGGTGCCGTCCATACTAAAAGAACCATCTGTTACAATTATTCTACTTCTTAAATGAGCAGTTTCTTGTAGTATTTTTTCTAAATCAACCATGTTGTTGTGTTCGTATCTGTATCGCTGTGCTTTACACAAACGAATTCCATCAATGATTGAAGCATGATTTAATGCATCACTAATTATCGCATCCTGCTCATTGAACAAGGGTTCAAATACGCCGCCATTTGCATCAAAAGCAGCTGCATATAAAATAGTGTCTTCTGTTCCCAAAAAATTGGCAATGGAAAGTTCCAGCTCTTTGTGTATGTCTTGGGTACCACATATAAATCTTACGCTACTCATTCCAAAACCTCTATAATCAATATATTTTTTTGCGGCTTCCAATACTTTTGGATGTGCCGACAAACCCAAATAATTATTAGAACAAAAATTTAGAACTGTTTTTCCGTTTACGATTATTTC
>CANGGD010000002.1 GCA_947453295.1 Chitinophagaceae bacterium
CTCTAAAAACAATACTTGCCATTAAATCATCATTTTCAATCAACTCAACAAATCCTGATCCGTTAATTTTTTTACCACGACGAATCACCTCTTCAGAGCCGTTGTTGTAGATGTGTTTTATGATGTGTGGTAATGCCAAAATGATTTTTTTAATTATGTACGTAGATATTTTAAATAGCACAAAACACTATAAAAAACACCTATTGATTTTTTCTGGATAATTCAGGACACGTATATCGTTTGTGAAAAAGCCAATTTGCAAAAGTAAAGAAAAATTACTCAGTATTGTGTTGCGTTTGAAAAGAATGTGGAGAATTAAACGAATTAAACTTTTGCAGCAATTAGTTTTCCGTCTTTATAAAATGGTAATACGGGAGCCGTGTTATACATTAAACAATGTTGTATGTCTTTTTCAATTCCAAAGGAGGTTAACCTTAGGTAATGAGAGGCTTGTTTTAATTTCATGAATTCAAACAAATCAGGTGCAGCTTCTTGGTATAAACCTAATGCAATTTTTGAGGCGTCGCATTGAATTGAAAATGCATTTTGTATTTTATCAATAACCGCTCCCGCAAATAAGGTGTCTTCAATATTTATTTTATCCTTCCAGGCAGAACAAGCAAGTAAAATGTTTTTATTTTGTTGTAACAGATAATCACATACTACATCTAAATTTGAAAATGCTCCTGTAATTATTTCTTTTGCGCCATTTGATAATGCCATGTGTAATAACTTAGTACCATTGGTTGTCGTTAAAACTAAAGTTTTTCCTTCTATAAACGATTGTGGATATTCAAAAGGAGAGTTTCCATATTGTAAGCCTTCAGCAACTTTTCCGTCGCGCTCTCCTGCAGTTATTGCACTCATTTGCTTTCCAATTCTTATACATTCATCAACACTATCTACAGGAATAATTTCTTTAGCGCCATTGTATAAAGCTGTTGAAATAGTTGAAGTAGCTCTTAGTACATCAATAATAACAACTATGCTTGAGCTGATATCATACAGATTTAATAAAGCGGGAGAAAGAGATGTATATAAAGATGGTTTTTTTGCTTGATCGCTCATTATTCAAATGGAATTTTTACTATTGTGGCTTTTATTTGATTATTTCTGATTTTTATATAAATATCATTTCCTAAATGCGAATGACTATTATTTATATAGCCCATTCCTATTGCTTTTCCAAGGCTTGGTGATTGTGTTCCAGAAGTTACCCTTCCTATTGTTACTCCTGCTTCATCTGTAATTTCATAATCATGTCGAGGTATTCCCTTTTCAATCATTTCAAAACCCACTAGTTTCTTTTCAGGGCCATTGGTTTTTTGTTCGAAAAATAATGGGCTACTAGTAAACTCTTTAGTAAATTTTGTAATCCAGCCTAAACCCGCTTCTATAGGAGAGGTTGTATCATCTATATCGTTTCCATACAAACAAAAGCCCATCTCTAATCTTAACGTATCTCTAGCACCTAAGCCTACTGGTTTTATATCATATTCGGCACCCGCTTGAAATATTGCATCCCAAATAATTTCTGCATGATTGCTTTCATCTTCAAAATAAATTTCAACACCACCCGCACCCGTATATCCGGTTGCACTAATTAACACATTTTCTATACCTGCAAATTTTCCTTTTACAAAAGTGTAATACTTTAAGTTTAGTATATCCATTTCTGTTAGCGATTGGATTACTTTAGTTGCATTAGGACCTTGTACTGCCAACAATGCTGTTTTAGAAGATATGTTATGCATTTCCACCTGTTGAGAATTGTGATTTGATATCCACTCCCAATCCTTATCGATATTGCCTGCATTTACAACCAACATATAAACCTGATTTTCTTCCACACAATAAACCAATAAATCATCAACAATACCGCCGGTATTATTAGGAAGGCAGCTATATTGAGCCATTCCATTTTTTAATTTAGCGGCATCATTACTTGTAATTCTTTGAATTAAGTCTAAAGCACCGGGGCCCCTTAAAATAAATTCGCCCATATGGCTCACATCAAAAACACCCACATTTTTTCTAACAGTATGATGTTCTTCATTTATTCCGGCATAAGAAATGGGCATATTAAAACCAGCAAATTCTGCCATTTTTGCGCCAAGAGTGATATGCTTATTGGTGAAAGGCGTTTGTTTCATAATAAAAATTGAGCAACAAAAGTAACTTATTTTTTACTTTAATAATTGATACACCAGCAAACTAAATAAATAAGCAAGTCCTGTCATATAAGTCAACTGTACCATTGGCCATTTCCAACTTTTAGTTTCTCTTTTTACAATGGCTATTGTGCTCATGCATTGCATCGCCAATACATAAAATATCAATAAAGACAAACCGGTTGCTAATGTATAAACACTTGTTCCATCCTCACGAACTGCCCTATTCATTTTATCATGTAGCGTTTTACTGTTTTCATCGGCATCGTCTCCCACACTATATAATGTGGCCATGGTTCCAACAAAAACTTCACGAGCAGCAAATGAAGCAATTAATGCAATGCCTATTTTCCAATCATAACCAAGCGGCCTAATTACAGGCTCTATCATCTTTCCTAATTCTCCTGCATAAGATTGTTGCAACAGTTCTGTTTTCTGCTCTCTTATATATTCTATCGAATCTGATGGTTGTTGAATTATTAAAGTTGCATACTTTTTCTTTATCGCATCCATCTTCGCCGTTGGCCCAAAACTACACAAGCCCCACAACAACAAACTAATAATCAAAATTACTTTTCCTGCATCAAAAATAAATATCCTTGCTTTTTCCAACATGGTGTAAAACATGTTTTTCCATCTTGGGCTTCTATACACCGGTAGCTCCAAAATAAAAAAACTCTTTTCTTTTATATCAATAAACCATTTCATTACCCACGCTACTATCATTGCCATAATGGTTCCAAAAAAATACAACCCCATCATTACAATACCCTGTAAACTTATAATCCCAAAATATAATTTTGATGGAATAACCAACGCAATCAGAATTGTATATACCGGTAATCTCGCGCTACAACTTAATAATGGTGTAATCATTATCGTTAGTAGTCGCTCTTTTTTATTTTCAATATTTCTTGCACTCATTATTGCTGGCACCGCACAAGCAAATCCGCTTATCATAGGCATTACGCTTTTCCCGTTTAGTCCTACTTTGCGCATAATCCTATCAGTTAAAAAACTTATTCTCGCCATATACCCGCTATCTTCCAAAACAGTTATTAAACCAAATAAAATCATTATCTGAGGAACAAAAACCATGATGCCGCTTAGTCCAGCTAAAAAACCATTGATAAATAAATCACTCAACCAGCCCGCCGGCAAAGTATTTGAAAACCATTGGCCCGCTTCTCCAAATATCATCTCTATCCAACCCATTGGGTATTTTGCTATCCAAAAAACACTTTGAAATAGTATAAACAACACCGATAGTAATATGATATACCCCCATCTCTTATGCAATAAAACGTTGTCGATTTTTTCTGTTAACAATGATTTCTTCAATGGATCTACTTCAACTACGGCTTGTTGCAGAATATGTTTTATTCTTGCATGGCGCTGCATAATTTCTTCGGCCTGCGTTTTAATGCCATTAAATTTATGCGTGCGAATTATAGAACGAATGCTTTCAATTTCTGATGAGGTGAAATTTAAATTTTCATAATTCATTACATAGTGTAGCGACTTATAATCTACTGTATCAGGAAACAACGCCTGCATTTCTTCAATAGCCGCCGGTGCCAACATTTTATTATAAATAAAATCTCTGGGCTGTTGTTGTAGTGAAAATTGAATGGTAGATAGTATCGTTTTTTTTATCTCGTCAACACCCTTTTGCTTTCTTGGATTTACCACTATAATTGGTACGCCCAATTCTATCTCTAACTCATTTATGTCAATCTTTATTCCATTTTGTTTGGCAAGATCCATCATAGATAATGCAATAACCACCGGTAGTTTTAAATCTATAATTTGTGTGCAAAACAATAAGTTTCTTCTTAGGTTACTTGCATCCACCACGAGCAATATCATGTCGGGCTTTACTTCATCATCCTGATTCATCAATACCCTATATGCCACCCACTCATCCGCCCTCTTGGGGTACAAACTATAAGTGCCCGGAAGATCAATAAAATTTGCGCGAGTAATATCAGATAAATCACAATATCCCGTTTTTTTGTCAACGGTTACCCCAGGAAAATTTCCAACTTTTTGATGTAGGCCTGTTAATTCATTGAACAAAGAACTTTTGCCACTATTGGGGTTTCCTACTAACGCTATGTTGATTGTCTTTTTCAAATAAATAATTGAACACAAAAATACTCCGATTAAGTTATTTTAATTTACGATTTCAAGAAAGTTGTTGTCAATTTGATAATTGATGCTAATTTTATTAATTGAAAAATTACCTTTTTCTAATAAGAATCAAAAATGAAGCTAAAAATTGATAACGAGTCTTTATTTGAAGAGTTTTTTGAACACACTCAACTCATTGGAATTATCGCCCCAATTAAAAGCTATCAATTCATTTGGAATATTAACGAACTTCTAGGCTATCAATTCAAAATCAATCATGATTTAGAAATTGGTTCCATCAGAAAAAAAAGAAATTATTATTTCTCTGTGTATGAGTTTCGCAGTATTGGTTCGGTGGTTACACATTATCTTTATCAAAACCAATACGATGGCGAATATTTATTACCTGAATTTAAACACTTAGACTATTTGTGGCTAATTAAAGGCGATGAATTTGGTGCTGATGAAATTGCTGCTCTGCAACAATCATTAAAAATGCTACCAATGGTTCAGCTCGTTACTCAAATGGTTACTGAAAAAATAAAAAATAAAGACGCTTTAGTTTTTTAAAAGAATAAAATATGTGGGTAGAAACAAATAATCAATTGTATAAGAAATTCTCTTTTAAAGATTTCTCTGAAGCATTTGCCTTTATGACACGCGTTGCCTTTCTTTCAGAAAAATGTAATCATCATCCCAAGTGGACAAACGTGTACAATTCTGTAGAGATTTGGTTAAGCACTCATGATGCAGGAAATGTAGTTACAGAAAAAGATAAAGAATTAGCAAAAGCAATTGATAGCTTAATTTAATTTTTCACTTCAATCGTTTTGTCTTTCTTTTCTGTGAATCTACCAATAGGTTCTATAAAATCGTGGTATCCATTTAATGATAATAATTCAACAACTTCCTGAATTGAATTTTCGTCTACGCTAAATAGTAATCCGCCATTGGTTTGAGGATCTGGTAATAAATTAAATGCTTCCATTACATTTACTCCTTTTTCAAAACCCGTTTCGGCGCTATAACTATTCCAGTTTCTATACGTTGCGTCTGGAATAATTCTTTGGGCTAAATATTCTTTGGCGCCATCAATTATTTTTATTTTGGAATAATATAATTCAGCGGAAAGCCTTGCACCACTAGCCATCTCAATTAAATGGCCCAACAAACCAAAACCAGTTACATCTGTCATTGCATGTACGCCCTTTATTTTGGCAAGCTTTTCTCCTACCGAATTTAATTGCTTCATTTGTGTTGCCATTACAACTGAATGAGCCTCACTTATACTTTCACGTTTTTGTGCGGTTGATAATATTCCTACACCAATGGGTTTGGTAAGAAAAATATAATCTCCTTCTTGTGAAGTGTTGTTTTGTTTTAAATATTCTCTCTGCGTAATGCCTGTTACAGACAAACCAAAAATTGGTTCTGCGCTGTCAATTGTATGTCCGCCCGCCAATGGAATCCCCGCTTGTTCACAAATCATTTTCGCTCCCTCTAATACTTGTTGTGCAATCGAAGTCGATAATTTTTCAATAGGCCATCCTAAAATAGCAATTGCCATAATGGGCCTTCCACCCATCGCATATACATCACTGATAGCATTGGCAGATGCAATAGCTCCAAAATCTTTCGCATCATCTACTATAGGCATAAAAAAATCGGTTGTTGAAATAATTAATTGATTGCCTCCAATATCATATACCGCAGCGTCGTCGTTTGTATTGTTTCCTACCAACAAATTATCGTATTGTATTGTCGGTTGTTTCGTTTGTAATATTTCTTGTAAAACCGAGGGCGCTATTTTACAGCCACAACCCGCGCCTTTTGAAAAGGATGTAAGTCTAATTTTTTCTTCCATATTTATATCAATTGTAAAATTTCTGCGTTTTTTTCAACGTCTATATTTGAGGCAAAATGTTTTACTATTTTCTGACCCGCCTCTTCTCTTTTATTCAAAGCTTGTAAATATGTTTTATCATAATACTGCAGTAAAATAATAAAAGCCTCTCTTATATTATTTTCTTTAAAATAGCCTACTGTTATTTTAGTTTCATTGGGTCCTAATCTTTTCTGTATTCGAAGCGTGGCATCTATCAAAGATTGATTATCTAATTCACCGTATTCTTTAATGATATAATTTAGGCGTTCTTCAAAAGGTATATCTATAAAGTGAAGGATAGAAGATCTCATCGTTTTCCAAAAAGAGTGAGGAATATTAATGGTACCAATTCTTTGACTTTCATCCTCTATCCAAAATGTAGTTTCAATTCCAGCTCTTATGGTATTGCTCAATTCAATCGCTAACTTATTTTCAAACATTTCTTGTGTGGGTTGTGGTTGTTGACCAATTCCACCAAAGGCCGAACCCTTGTGATTAGCAATTGCTTCTAAATCAATTATATTTTGTTGTACTGATTGTAGTGATTTTAATAATGCGGTTTTTGAACTACCGGTATAACCACCCAAAACTTTCATTTTATAGGAGAGTGTAAGTTGATTTAATACCCAATTTCTAAATGATTTATATCCACCCGCAAGAACATACACCTCATATCCATAAAGCTCTAAAAGCCACGATACGCCTGCACTTCTCATACCTCCGCGCCAACAATGAACTATTATTTTTTTAGAAAGATAATTTTGATATTTTAATTCGGACTCAACAAGCTCAACCATTGTTTTCATTTTCACGCCAAAAAATTCTAATCCTAATTTTATTGCAGGTTGCTTACCTTGTTGCTTATACGCTGTACCCACAATTCTTCTTTCCTCATCTGTAAACAAAGGAAGATTAAATGCTGTTGGAATGTGTGCATGTGAAAACTCGCCGGGACTTCTTACATCAAAAACAGGTGTTTCTTGATGATGTTGAATAAGCTCCGATATTGAAATTTTTTTAGCCATTCATAGATGTCAAAAATTCTGCATTGTCTTTTGTTCCCTTCATGTTTTTTAGTAGAACATTTATGGCTTCTTCTGGATTCATATCTGCCATATGTTTACGCAATACCCACATGCGTTGGAAAGTGTCTTTATCTAATAATAAATCATCTCTTCTTGTTGAAGAAGACACAATATCAATTGCAGGGTAAATTCTTTTGTTAGATAGTTTTCTTTCAAGCTGTAATTCCATATTACCGGTTCCCTTAAACTCTTCAAAAATCACTTCATCCATTTTACTTCCTGTTTCTACCAATGCAGTAGCAATAATCGTAAGCGATCCCCCGTTTTCTATTTTTCTTGCAGCTCCAAAAAACTGTTTTGGTTTTTGCATTGCGTTTGCTTCAACCCCTCCAGACAAAACCTTTCCACTTGATGGCGCAACGGTATTATGTGCTCTCGCTAAACGAGTAATTGAATCTAATAAAATAACCACATCATGACCACACTCAACCAATCTTTTTGCTTTTTGCAATGCTATAGTAGAAACCTTTACATGTTTTTCTGCTGGCTCATCAAAAGTAGATGCAATAACTTCTGCCTTTACGCTTCTTTCCATATCCGTTACCTCTTCTGGTCTTTCATCAACCAACACAATCATTAAATAACACTCAGGATGATTTTCTGCAATGGCATTGGCTAGCTCTTTTAATAACATTGTTTTTCCTGTTTTGGGCTGAGCTACAATTAACCCCCTTTGTCCCTTTCCAATAGGAGTAAACAAATCCATTATTCTTGTACTATAGTGATCCGACTTTGTTGTTAAATTTAATCTTTCAAATGGAAATAACGGTGTTAAGTAGTCGAAAGGTACGCGATCTCTTACCTCTTCCGGACTTTTTCCATTAATGGTTTCAACTTTCAATAATGCAAAATATTTTTCTCCTTCTTTCGGAGGACGAACAGATCCATAAACGGTATCGCCAGTCTTTAAACCAAATAATTTTATTTGAGAGGGTGAAACATAAACATCATCAGGGCTAGATAAATAATTGTAATCGCTGCTTCTTAAAAAGCCATATCCATCAGGCATCATTTCTAAAACACCTTCTCCTAAAACTATACCATCAAACTCAATATTAAATACCGGTTCTTTTTTGTTTTGATGAAAAGTACGCGGCTCTCTTGTTGCTTGTTGCTCTGTTGATACTTCTGGTTGTTGCTGTTGTTGATCTTCAGCTTGCAGCATTTGTGCAATTGCAGCAGGAACACTCGTTTGTTCATTAGTTATTGGAGCTAGTATTTCTTCTTCGGGTTGCTCTTCTTCTTTTTGTTTTTTTATAGGCGCCTTCTTTTTTATCGAAGTTGTGGTTTTTTTAGTTTCTTCTTCCAGTATTAGTTCTTGTTGAACAGGTGCTTCTGTAATTTCTTGCTCTTTTTCGGCTCCCTTTATAATTCTTTTACGCTTAGGCTTTTCTCCTTCTGGTTGATTTTTTTCTTTTGTCATGTTGTTTTGTTTTTCTATAATAGCCAAAATCAAATCTTTTCTAGCTAGTTTTTTTGTATTGGAAACATTTAATTGATCGGCTATATCCACCAATTCGGGAATGAGTAAATCATTCAGTTGAGATACTTCGTACATAATTTTTTGAGATAAATATTATCAATCACTTAGATAGATTATAAATTGACGTTGAAATTTTTTTGATGATGGATGAAGAATTCTTATTGAAGGGTTTATTTTGGTATGTCTTTCTAATTCTTTCCGATGCAATAATAAGGAGTATTTTTTAAATTAACCCATCTTTTTCATAATTAATTATCATGATTAAAGTTTATTTAGTTAAGTGGCCTGGTTTAAATAACCTATCTTTACACTATTCTGCGGCACAAAGCCGGTTTTATTGATAATATTATTTCCCAATAAGCGCTTTTTTAGCAACCTCTTTTGATGATGAAGATAAACTTCATTTCCGCATTCATTTTTTAATTTATTTATTTTGTTATTCAAAGATTTAGAAATCATTAAGCCCATTCTTGATGCGGTTCATTCTGAAGGCTACACATCACCCACGCCTATTCAAGAAAAAGCAATTCCTCATATTTTGTCGGGAAAGGATTTATTGGGTTGCGCCCAAACAGGAACCGGAAAAACGGCAGCATTTGCTATTCCAATCTTGCAGTTATTAAGTAAGCCCTATGCTCAAACTCCGGGCGAACAAAATATTAGGGCTTTAATATTAACTCCCACCAGAGAATTAGCTATTCAAATTGAAGAAAGCTTTAAGGCTTATGGCAAAAATCTTCGACTCAAACACCTCGTTGTATTTGGCGGTGTTAGCCAGGTTCCTCAAACCAATGCACTTCATAGAGGAACAGACATTCTTGTTGCAACACCAGGAAGATTGCTTGATTTAATGAGTCAGGGGTATATTAATTTAAATAAAATTGAATTATTTGTTTTGGATGAAGCGGACAGAATGTTAGACATGGGATTTGTACATGATGTTAAAAAAGTTATTACAAAACTTCCACAGAAAAGACAAACGCTTTTTTTCTCAGCTACTATGCCAAATGAAATACAATCTTTGGCTAACGCAATTCTTAATAACCCAATTAAAGTAGAAGTAACGCCCGTTTCTTCTACCGCAGATACAATAAATCAATTGATATATTTTGTTGATAAAGACAATAAAAAATCTCTGTTGTCTTTTATTTTAGCAGATAAAACAATTCAGTCGGCTCTCGTTTTTACACGCACCAAACATGGCGCAGATAAGGTTGTAAAAGATTTATTAAAAATTGGTGTCAAATCTGAAGCAATCCATGGAAACAAATCTCAAAACGCCAGACAGCGAGCACTTAGTAATTTTAAAGATAGAACTACAAGGGTTTTGGTGGCCACAGATATTGCAGCAAGAGGAATTGATGTTGATGAGCTTTCTCACGTTATTAATTATGAATTGCCTAATGTTCCAGAAACGTATGTACATAGAATCGGAAGAACAGGAAGAGCGGGATTAAATGGAGTTGCCTTTTCTTTTTGTGAGCATGAAGAGTTGCCTTATTTAAAAGATATTCAAAAGCTCATTGGAAAAGAAATCAAAGTAAATCAAGATCACCCCTATCACACACATATGGTTGTTCCTACCAAAGGGGGTGCTATTATAAAAAACCATTCTAAACCAAATAATCAACAAAAATTTAAACCAAAGAAAAAAGAATATTTTTCTAGACAAAAATCAAATTAAGCAACAAATCATTACTTCAATTTTTATCTTTGCTATTAAATAATTAATCATGTTTAACAAAAGAACCAGAATTAAAGAATTATTAAAATCAAACTCGGTTGATTTTGAAACTACCGTAATGGGTTGGGTTAGAACTTTTAGAAACAATCAATTTATTGCAGTTAATGATGGTAGCACAAATAATAATTTACAAATTGTAGTGGCTTTGGGAATGTTAGATGATTCTACACTTAAAAGAATTACTACCGGGGCTTGCATAAAAGCAACAGGTAAAATCATAGCGTCTTTGGGTAAAGGACAAAAAGTGGAATTAACTGCTGATTCTATTGAAATTCTAGGAGATAGTGACGCAGAAAAATTTCCACTTCAACCTAAAAAACATAGTCTTGAATTTTTGAGAGAAATTGCGCATTTAAGATTTAGAACAAATACGTTTGGTGCAATTTTTAGAGTTCGCCATTCTTTAGCTTTTGCTATTCACGATTTTTTTAATAAAAAAGGGTTTGTGTATTTACACACGCCAATTATTACTGCAAGTGATGCAGAAGGCGCTGGTGAAATGTTTAAAGTAACTACTTTTCCTTTAGACGGAACCGCTCCTAAAAGCGATGATGGCTCTATTAATTTTAAAGATGATTTTTTTGGTCGTAGTACAAACCTTACCGTTAGCGGACAATTGGAAGGAGAATTAGCAGCTATGGCTTTTAGTGATATTTATACCTTTGGTCCAACTTTTCGTGCAGAAAACAGCAACACCACAAGACATCTAGCTGAGTTTTGGATGATTGAGCCAGAAATGGCTTTTAGTGATTTAGAAGACAACATGAATCTTGCTGAAGAATTTATAAAGCATATTATCAAATACGCTTTGGATAACAATAGAGAAGATCTGGAATTTTTATCACAAAGACTTGAGGAGGAAGAAAAACAAAAACCTCAAATAGAAAGAAGTGAAATGGGCTTATTGGAAAAACTTGATTTTGTAATAAATAATGATTTTGAAAGAATAACCTATACCGAAGCAATTGAAATTTTAAAAGAATGTTCTCACAATAAAAAAAAGAAGTTCCAATATATAATTGATAAATGGGGAATTGATTTACAAAGCGAACACGAAAGATATTTAGTGGAGAAGCATTTTAAAAAGCCGGTAATACTTACTAACTATCCAAAAGAAATAAAAGCTTTCTACATGAGGCAGAATGACGATGGGAAAACAGTTGCTGCTATGGATATTCTTGCTCCTGGTATTGGAGAAATTGTTGGCGGTTCTCAAAGAGAGGAGCGTTTGGAAAAACTAACACAACGCATGAACGAAATGCATATTCCAACCGAAGAGCTTGATTGGTATTTAGACACAAGAAGATTTGGCGCTTGTCCTCATGCCGGATTTGGATTAGGTTTTGAAAGAATTGTACAGTTTGTAACAGGTATGGGAAATATAAGAGACGTAATTCCTTTTCCTAGATATCCAAAAAGCGCTTCCTTTTAATAAAACAAAAGCGGCCTTATTTTATTTATTTGATTTTTTGAAAATCGGAACCGTACTACAAGGTTCTCCAAACATAATGCTTTTTGCAATGGGCATTAATTTATTTGTAATTAATAAATAAGCCTCTTCAGGAATTGGATTTTCGCCACAACCCTTTACTACTATTCTTTGATCAATGTAAGTATGAAAATCTATTTTGTTTATATTTTCAATTAATATTTTATTTTTTACTTCTTCTGTTGTGCCCATCATAACGCTTACGGATATAGGTAATAAAACAGATGAAATTAACATATACGCCCACATCGGAATAATAGCATCTGCGGAACAGGTAACGGCAATAATTTTATTTTTATATTTTTCAAGGTCTATTTCTTTCAATTGCTGGCGAAACTCTTTCTCTTTTAATATTAAGCCCATAAATAAATAATCCTTGATATCAAAAATCTCAACATTTTCCGATGGTAGATATTTTTCTAAATTAATAGTAATAATACCACTTTCGGTTATTTTGTTTTTTAATTCTTCTGACATGTTGTAAAAATAAAATAAAAACCGGCCATAAAAGCCGGTTTTAAAACAAATTTAAAATTGATAATAGTTATTGTTTAGAAATGCTTACTTCTTTCGTCTACTATATCTGCTTGTTTTTTTAATCCTTCATACCATCCATTAATTTGGCTTCTTATCGTTCCTAATTTAGTGGCTGCATTTTGTGCGATAACTTCTGGACTAGACGCTGGTTTTGTTTGAATTGAGTTTATTTTTATTAAATACACTCCCGATGTTCCTTCAATTGCTGGTGAAGCTTTTGTTTGATATGTTTTATTAAATGCGGCTCCAATCATTTTAGACTCCATACCAACACCATTAATAATTTGTGAGTTAAAATAAATGGTTGAATCTGCACCAGCCATTTGAATTGTTTTTCCATAAGCAGAAGCTGCGCTTTCTAATGTTGGATTTTGTCCTATTTTTTTACTGATTATTTCTGCTTTTTTCTTGTTTCTAATAATCGCTTCACAACCAGATCTTGCTGTTGCGGTATCTTGTGTACCCTTTTCAAAAACTTTATCTAAAACAACAACAACAAATTGATCTCCTAAACTAAACGGCTCACTTACATCGCCCACCTTAGCTTCAAATGCCCATTTTACTATTGATCTCGCATCTTTAAGCACTCCAATACTATAATCATTTTCCTTTACTAATGAAGGTACAGCGTTTAAGCTCTTACCATTTTTTTCGATGAATTTTTCTAATCCGGCTTTTGTTTTTTCTGCTGATGCTTTTGTTGCCTCTAAACTTGATTTTCCAACAGTTTCGTCTGACACAATTATTTCTTTTCCAACCGAAGCAATTTTATATGCAGGTTTAAAATCTTTTTGAGAGACTATATCTATAATGTGATAACCAAATTGTGTTTTAACCACACCTTTTGAACCTGTTGTTTTATTGAAACAAAAATCATTAAACTCTGTTACCATTGTTCCATATCCAAATGTTCCTAAATCTCCACCTTTTATTTTACTACCTTGATCCGTAGAATATTGTAATGCTAAACCTGTAAAATCTCCACCTTTTGTGATAACATTATAAATACTATCAGCAAGTTTTTTAGCAGAAGAATCAGACATTAATTCTTTTCCTGTTGATGGATCATTAGTTCCAATTAAAATGTGTCTTGCTCTTACACTGTCAGGTAGTTGTTTTACGCCCAATAATTTTGAAATTAAATAATTTCCTTTATCAACATATGGACCATAAACAACACCAGCAGGTAATTTAGCTAGTGTATCAATTGAACTATTATTAATTTTTGATTTTGGTAAATACTCATCTACAAAGTCTACGCTAGATAAATTTCTTGCAACAAACGCTTTTGAATTAGTATCTGTTTCAAATGAAGGTTTAATTTGATCTAACATTTGCTTTGTTGTTGCACTATCTGTTGAACTAGGAAGTTGACTAAAAGAAACATATGAAATATTTCTTCCTGCTTCTTGTTTAAACAACTCTTTGTTTTTATTTACATATTCAGCAACATCATCACCTGTTACTTTTACTTTATCATCTGGAATTTCTGAATAAGGTATTGCCACATAAGAAATGGTTGAAAATGTTTCTGATTCTTTTTGCTCTTTATCTTTTAACCATGAAGGGTAATAAGCGCTTGATGATAATAATGCAGAATATTTTGCAACTGTTGTGTTTAATTTTAGAGGATCTATTATTTGAGAATTTACAGAAGCTCTTTGTTCGCCTTTTAGCTTTTTAATATTATTTAAAGCTGTTTGTGCTTTTGAAACATCTAATTTTCCTGTTAATGAATCTTTTAATGCTTGCTCCTGTAAAAAAGGATTGTTTTGTTCATTACTTAATAATATGTATGATAACTCTTTAGACGTAAAACTTATTCCTAAATTTTCTGCTTCTTTAAAAAAGATTTTCTCTGCAACTAATTGATCCCATATTCTATCTCTCAATTGATATGTTTCTTGGCCTGATGGTCTCTGTCCATATCTTTGCTCTTGCATATCTTCAGCTTCTTTAACTTTACTATTAAAAGTTGCTAATTCTATTTTTTCTCCATTAACACTACCTACATTATTTGAAAGAGAACCAAATAACTTATTTCCTCCTTGCTTCGCATCCATTAAAATAAAACTTATTAAACTTAATGCTATTACAATAATAACTATTGCGGCACCTTTTTCACGAATACTTTGAATAATTTGCATAATAATTTTTTAAAAAATTTAGGTTGGCAAAAATAAGATAAAAAAAGGTATTAACAAACTGTGGATAAATGACATAGTGTGATTTTTTTTACCAACAACAAAATTGTTAATATTTCAATTTTATGTTGAAAACCCTTGTTTTAATAAATTTTAATTGGTTAAATAAAGTTGATAATAATATAAATATTATAATTTATTTTAAAATATACTTCAACTTAAATAACTTTTACAAAATATTTCAACAATTTTATTTTGATGAAAAATTAAATTTTATCCACTGATTATTTTATGCACAATTTTTAAAAAATCTTTATAAAAACTAAAAATAGATAGATATTTTTGTTGTTTACTTGTTAATATCTGTGGAAAACAATAATAAATATTATAATAAAATAAATTTATGCTAGTTTTTCCACTTATTAACACCCCTAATAATAATAAGACTATTAAATAAATAAAGTATTAATACATATTATGGTAGATATACACAATGAAAGTTTTATAAAAAATCAAATTGATAATATAGGATTTTACAATATTGAAATTGATCCAACACTAAATCTATTTGAAGAAATTAGTAATTTAAAAAAAGAAAAAAATGCAATTATTCTTGCTCATTATTATCAAGACGCTGAAATACAAGAAATAGCAGATTATCTCGGAGATAGTTTAGGTTTATCTCAAAAGGCAGCTAATACGAATGCAGATATAATATTATTTGCTGGAGTACATTTTATGGCAGAAACTGCAAAGATTCTTAATCCCACCAAAAAGGTACTAATACCAGATTTAAAAGCTGGCTGCTCTTTAAGTGATTCTACACCTACTGCTGAATTTAAAAAGTTTATAAATAATTATCCAAATCATATAGTTATTTCATACATAAATTGTAGTGCTGAAATAAAAGCTTTAAGTGATATAATTTGTACTTCTTCTAATGCTATTAAAATAGTTGAAAGTTTACCTAAAACACAACCAATAATTTTTGCACCAGATAAAAATTTAGGCAATTACATTAATAAAGTAACAGGTAGAAACATGATTTTATGGAATGGATCTTGTATGGTTCATGAAATTTTTAATTTAGAAAAATTAATAAAATTAAAAATTCGACATCCAAAAGCTCAACTAATCTCACATCCAGAGTGTGAAGAAGAAATATTAGCTATCTCAGACTATATAGGAAGCACTACAGAGCTTTTAAGATATACACAACATAATCCTTCAAAAGAATTTATAATAGCAACAGAGGCAGGAATACTACATCAAATGCAAAAGTTAAATCCAAATAAAACTTTTATACCAGGACCAAACAACACAATTTGTGCTTGTAATGAATGTCCTTTCATGAAATTAAATACTTTAGAGAAAATTTATATTACATTAAAATATGAATTACCAGAAATTAATTTAGATAATGAATTAATAAATAAAGCTATAATACCTATTAAAAGAATGCTTGAATTAAGCTAAATTGCTTCTAAATATTTCATTTTGTTCATTACAAAACATAAAGTTTTTTTATTACAAGTATTAAAATATACAATTACTGCATTCGGTGGTCCGCAATCACATTTAGCTTCAATTTTTAAAAATTTTACAAAAAACAAAGATTATTATTCAACATCTGAAATAATTGAACTTAATAATTTATGCCTAATTCTACCAGGCGCTACTAGCACTCAATTAATTACCTTACTTGGCTATAAAAAAGGTGGTTTTAAATTAGCTATACTCACTTTTTTAATTTGGATTATACCTGCATGTTTTCTAATGGGATTATTATCTTTCTTTATTTTAAATGAAAATAATTCATCAATAATAATTAAAAATCTAAAATTTATTCAACCAATGGCTATTGGTTTTCTATTATTTTCAACATACACAATTTTTAAGGTATCAATTAAAAATATTACATCATTAGTTATTTTTATAATTGGCTTTTTTTTTACTTTAACTTTTTTCAAAACACCGTGGATAATACCAATTTTAATACTACTATCGGTTATAATTTCAATTTTTACTCAAAAACAAGAATTTGAAAAAACTAAAACCACCAGAAAAAAAGTAAACTATAAATTTTTATTTTTATTCCTAGGAATTTTTATATTATCAGGATACTTAAGTGAAAGATCTAGAGTGAATTCCTGGGAGAACAGAAAAATATTTAATTTGTTTGAGAATTTTTACAGATTTGGTAGTATAGTTTTTGGAGGAGGAGATGTTTTAATACCACTTATGATTGATCAATATATAGAAAGACCAACCACCCATAAACAATCAATTAATAAAGCAGAATCAATAAAATTAAATAAAGAGACTATTCTTAATGGATACGGTATAGTAAAAGCTATACCTGGTCCAATATTCTCTATTTCATCCTTTATTGGAGGAATAAGCCTTTCTGATAAAGGGAAATTAATGCAAGTATTAGGATGTATTATAGCATCTATTGCAATTTTTATTCCTAGTTTTTTAATTATTTTATTTGTTTATCCTTTTTGGGAGAATATTAAATTTAATAACTTAATTATTAAGTCAACACAAGGTATTAACGCAGTTGTTGTAGGAATAATGCTTGCCAGTGCGGCTTATTTATTAAAAACAGGTAATTATAATATAAATTATCCTTCAATTATAAATATTATAATAATTTTCTCTACTTTTTTTTTATTAATCAAAACAAAAACACCCCCATCATTAATAGTTCTTCTTTGTATTGTATTAGGACTAATATTTTAACTATAATATCTATTATTTATAATTATTTCTTCAATACAATTAGGCACAAGATATTTAATAGATTTTTTTTCTTTTATTTGTTTTCTAATAAAAGTTGATGAGATTTCAATAATTGGAGTATTAAAAAAGGTAGAACTCTCATTAATTAATTCAATTTTTTCAAAGCCCAATCTTTTATATATATAAATAAAATAATTATTTAATATATAATCAACATTATACCAGTTTTTTATATTAGTGTAGCTATCGCTTCCCATAATTATTACAAACTCTTTGTTGGGGTACCTATCTGAAAGGTGCATCAATGTAATTGATGTATATGATGGAGTAGGTAAAGAAAATTCGATATTACTAGCCTTTAATTTATTATTATCCTCAATGGCTGTTTTTATTAAATTTAATCTATGGTTTTTATTCAATAAGCTATTTTTACTTTTTTCTGGATTTTGAGGAGACAAAACAAACCAGATCTCTTTTAAATCAGAGTTTTCTAACATATAATTAGCTATAATTAAATGTCCAGTATGAATTGGGTTAAAAGAACCGAAAAATAAACCAATTTTCATGTTTGCTTTATTAAAAACTATATTTTTTGTTCAACTATAATTGACTCTGCTTCATTTAATCTTAAGCTAAGTTTATATCCAGCAACAATAACTGAAATTGGATCTTTCAAAGGCGCCACCTTCAAAACAATAATTTCTTCTCCTGGTATACAACCCATTTCCATGAGTTTTAAATATATTTCTTCATTTTCAAACGATCTAATTATTGCCGGCACTCCAATTTCAATTTCTGATAATCGTTTATACATTAATTTTAAATTTGAACAACAAAGATAAATCAATGCTAGCTGAACTATTTAATGATAAAACTAACACTACTAATATTAGTTTTAATTTTTTAAAACCAATTACACTCAAAGAAAGAAACAGACTAAAAAAATACATTAAATCTCTTTTCAAAAAAGAGTCTAAATCACTAAACTCTTTATCATTAGTTTTTTGCTCTGATAAATACCTCTTAAATATTAATAAAGAGTTCCTAAATCATAATTATTACACAGATATAATAACATTTGATCTAAGTACCGATACTAATTTGATAGACGCTGAGATTTATATAAGTATCGAAAGAGTTAAAGAGAATGCAAAAACCTTCAAATCAACGATTAAAACAGAATTACACAGAGTAATATTCCATGGTGTTTTGCATCTGTGTGGTTATCAAGATAAATCACAATCACAAAAGACAATAATGAGAAACAAAGAAGACCAGGCCCTAAAAAAATATTTTAACTGATCCATTGTTCCACGTGGAACAGTTTGTTGAAACCCAATTTAATCTAGGTTTCACGTGGAACATAAAGTACTAATAAATACAACCACCATATCTTTGCATCGCAATGTTTAAAAATTATGACATAATAGTAGTTGGGGCCGGGCATGCAGGCTGTGAAGCGGCAGCGGCGGCAGCAAATTTGGGCTCCAAGGTATTGTTAATTACAATGAATCTGCAAACAATTGCACAAATGAGTTGTAATCCTGCAATGGGAGGTATAGCAAAAGGCCAACTGGTTAAAGAAATTGATGCGTTAGGAGGGTATAGTGGAATAGTAACCGACAAAAGTATGATTCAGTTTAGAATGCTGAATAGATCAAAGGGTCCAGCAATGTGGAGTCCGAGAGCTCAAAACGACAGAATGCTTTTTGCGGCTACTTGGAGAGAAATGTTAGAGAACACTCAGAATGTAGATTTTTATCAAGACACTGTAAATCAATTAATTATAGAAAAAGAACAGGTAAAAGGAGTTATAACAGGTTTAGGACACGAAATATATTCTAAGTCGGTTGTTTTGACAAATGGCACTTTCTTAAACGGGATAATACATATTGGAGAAAAAAATTTTATTGGAGGAAGGGTTGCCGAAAAGGCCTCATTTGGAATAACAGAACAACTTTTAAATTTTGGTTTTGAAAGCGCAAGATTAAAAACAGGGACTCCGCCAAGAATAGACGGTAGAAGTTTAGATTATTCTAAAATGGAAGAACAAAAAGGTGACGAGGATATAGTCGGCTTTAGTTATCTTGAAAAACCTAATTTAAAACCTAAAAACCAAAAAAGCTGTTGGATTACTTACACAAATTCAGCTGTACATGATACATTAAAAACGGGATTTGAATCAAGCCCTATGTTTCAAGGAAGAATCCAAGGCACTGGACCAAGATATTGTCCAAGTATTGAAGACAAAATCACCAGATTTTCAGAAAGAGATAGACATCAATTGTTTGTAGAACCAGAAGGTTGGAATACTATAGAAATTTACGTTAATGGCTTTTCAACTAGCTTATCCGAAGAAACTCAATATCAAGCACTTAGATTGGTTCCTGGTTTTGAAAATTGTAGATTTTTTAGACCAGGATATGCAATTGAATATGACTTTTTCCCCCCAACCCAATTAAACTTTAACCTAGAAACAAAAAATATAAAAAACTTGTTTTTTGCAGGACAAATAAATGGTACTACAGGTTATGAAGAAGCTGCGTGTCAAGGAATTATGGCAGGAATAAACGCACATCAAATTACAAAAAATCTAGATGCGTTTATCCTTAAAAGAAGCGAGGCTTATATTGGGGTGTTAATTGATGATTTAATAAACAAAGGAACTGATGAGCCTTATAGAATGTTTACAAGTAGGGCTGAACATAGAACACTTTTAAGACAGGATAATGCGGATTTAAGATTAACGGAAAAGAGTTTTAAGCTTGGATTAGCAAAGGAAAACAGAATGTCTTTGGTAGATAAGAAAAGCAAAGGCGTTGTTTTTATAAAGGAGCTATTAAGTAAAACAAGTATAGAACCAAATGTTATCAATGATTATTTGGTTAGCATTGGTGCTTCAATAATTTCAAATAAACAAAAAGCAGATCAATTATTATTAAGGCCAGGAGTTGTTTTACAATCACTTATAAAAAACGATAAAAACCTTAGTGTAAACCTTTCTGATTATGATGAAGATGTAATAGAACAAACAGAAATACAAATAAAATATGATACTTATATAGAAAAAGAAAAAGAGATGATTGAAAAAATAAATCAACTAGAAGATTTATTAATACCAAAAGAGTTTAATTATGAAAAAATAAATTCTCTTAGTAATGAAGCTAAACAAAAATTAAAAAAAATTCTACCTCAAACTCTTGGACAAGCATCAAGAATATCAGGTGTAAATCCAAGCGACATACAAATATTAATGTTATTTATGGGAAGGTAATATCAAAAACATCAATAACCGTAACCACTAAAAATATCAGTGAGAGTTCTTAAAGAAGTAGAAACTTTAATGGTATTAAAATAAAAGACATCATTATTTTTTCCAAAACCTCTTCTGTCTCCAATTGTTTTAGCAATGTTTACATTCTTATTTCTAAAAGCTAAACTAGCAGCTAAGGTATTGTTTCCAAATTTTTCCGCTGCAATATAAGTTTTGCTTACATCATCAAGATAATCGGTGAAAATTTTATTATAAGTAAATTCATAATTTATAGAAAAATCGGGATTAAAAGAAAACCTCAATCCTCCACCAAAAGGAACCGAAAATTGATAGAGTGAATAATTTTTTCTGTCTGGAAATTCTGCCATTCCCTGTCCTTCAGTGTGAAGTGGCTTTAGAAAAACCTTGACATTATCATCATCATAAGTATAAGGATTAAAATGATAAACACCTGCCCCAATAAAAACATATGGACTTATGTTAAAATCATAATTATAAACACCAAGTTTTCTAGATAATAAAGACAGCTCATCGTCTTCTGTAATAATTTCGTTTTTCCAGATATGGTTAAGAAAGTGATACTCACAAACACCACTTAATTGAACAATATTACTCCAAAAGCTTAGGTTTCTAGCAACTAATTCCGGGTCTTTATTTTTTTTGTCGTCACCATATACCTTTCCAAACTGTAAACTACTTCTATAGGTTAAATAAGGCAAACGGCTATAATTAGTATATTTCAAATCCAATCCAAAAGATGGCAACATTCTTTTAAAAGGACTAGTATTTTCAACAAGGTCACCGTTATAAGAGCTAGTTCCTATATTAATACCAATTTTAGCCATATCAATAAATTGACAAAAACTAGTAAAAGATACCAAACAAAAAAATTGAATAAAATAAACTTTTTTCATGAATTAAAACGACTTAACAAATGTATGTAATTTTATTAATTTTATAATTAATCAAAAATCAATGAAAAGAATATTGTTTATTATGACTAATCTCATTTAACAATTCGCATAATATCATAAAAGCCATGATATTTTATGATATCATGGCTTTATTCAAATAACCACTAATTTGAACTTGAACTTAATAATAAAATTTCATTTACCTGAATTTCAGTAAAATACTTTTTTATCCCTTGTTTATCTTGGTAATCCTTAGTAATTAATTTTCCCTCAATAACTACTTCAGAGCCTTTATTTAAGTATTTGCCTGCAATATCGGCAACCTTACCCCAAGCAACCAAATTGTGCCATTGAGTTTCTTTTACTTTTTCACCTTTATTGTTGGTATAAACCTCATTTGTCGCAAGTGAAAACTTAACTAGCTTTTTTCCTGTTTCGGTTGTTTTAATTTCTGGATTTTTTCCTAGATTTCCGATTAACTGTACTTTGTTTCTTAATGAATACATGATTTAATTTTTTTAGTTTAATAAATAATATTTCAATAATTAACAGGCGCCTTGATAATTATGCAGCAAATATCATTGCTATAAAAAATCATATTCGGTATTATTCATTTGTTTATGAAAAAAAACATTTGTAAATGATTAAAAAACGCAAAAATTTAAAAACATCATAAATAAATTAGCAATAAAAATGTTAACAGAAACTAAGCATTGCCAATATTGTAACAAAGTAATAAAAGGAAGAAGCGATAAAAAGTTTTGCAATGACTACTGTAGAAATTATTTCAACAACAAGTTAAATGGCGTTAATAATAATAACATAAGAACAATCAATAATTATTTAGGAAAAAACAGAAGAATTTTAAATGAAGAACTATTACCTGAAGAACAAATGAATAAAATAAAAAAAAGCAAATTGCTTGAGAAGGGCTTTAATTTTAAATTCTTCACAAATACAAAGAAAAATAAACAGGGATCAATTTATTATTTCTGTTATGACATTGGATATTTGTTACTAGATGAGAACTGGATGGTGGTTATTAGAGAAGAATAAAACCTATCTGCAAAATTTTGAAATTAATTTTTTATGTTGAGGGTATTTTTTAATTAAATCTTTTCTGTTTGCGAGCTCAAAATCATTAAAATCAAATCCCGGAGAAACGGTGCAGCCTACAAAAGAAAAACTGCTATTCTTTAAAGGCACACTAGCAAACCAACAGTTAGCGGGAACTACATATTGAAACAACTCGCCTTCTTTAAAGTTATTTCCAAGTTTAACGGTTTCCATTTCTCCACTTTCATTTATGATATAAATTAAAAGCACACCTCCGCTATAAAAGTGCCAACACTCATCGCTTTTTATTTTATGAAATGCAGAGAAATCGCCCTTCTCTAATAAAAAATAAATAGAGGTTGACAGAAATCGCTTTCCCTTAAATCTTTTAGGAAGCCCACTTTTTTTTATTGATTCACTGCTTTTGTATGTCTCTTTGTACCAACCACCTTCTGGGTGTGGCATCAAACTATAATAATCAATTAATTCGTTTTTCATATTAAACTATAAATCATCAAATTCATATACCGGATCAATTTTATCACCAGGGCTCATTTCACAAACAGTTTTTATTATCCCATCATTTAATCCGTATACCCAACCATGAAGATGGGGTCTCAAATCGTTTTTCCATGCCTTTTGAATTACTGATGTTTTTGAAAGATTTAATATCTGTTCTTTTACATTTAATTCTACAAGTTTGTTGGTTTTATTTTCATCTGTTGTTTCTGATTCTATTTCTATTTGGTGAAACTTATATAAATCTTTAATGCTTCTCAACCAATTATTAATAATTCCTAAAGAGTGTTTGTCCATTGCTGCTTTTACACCCCCACAACCATAATGACCACAAACAATAACATGCTTCACCTTTAAAAAATTAATTGCATATTCTAAAACACTATGTAAGTTAACATCGGTATCAATAACCAGGTTTGCAATGTTTCTATGCACGAAAATTTCTCCGGGTTGAGTACCTGTAATTTTATCAGCAGGCACCCTACTGTCGCTGCATCCAATCCAAAGAAATTCAGGAGTTTGAATATGCGCTAATCTTGAAAAAAAATCAGGGTCTTTTTTTATTTCTTCGGTTGCCCATTCTTTATTTGCTGCTAATAATTTTTCGTATGAGTTAATGTTTTCCATTTATTTATATTAAATGTTAAGACCTCCACAAGCGCTAATTGTTTGACCTGTAACATAACTACTTAATTCGCTCGCTAAAAAAAGACACACATTAGCTATATCTTCTGCGCTAGCAAATTTTCCTAAAGGGATTGATGATTTATATTTATCAGCGCCTTCTCCATCTTTCAAATAGTTCGTCATATCTGTTTCTACAAATCCAGGAGCTATTGCATTGCATCTAATGTTTCTGCTTCCTAATTCTTTAGCAACACTTTTGGTAAAACCAATTACTCCCGCTTTGCTTGCAGCATAACTACTTTGTCCGGCGTTTCCCATTTCTCCAATAACGCTACTCATATTAATAATGCTGCCAGACTTTGCTTTCATCATTGGTTTGATAACTTGCTTCGTCATATAAAAAACTCCATTAAGATTAACGTTTATCACCTCGTTCCACTGTTCGGGCGTCATTCTCAATAATAAATTATCTTTAGATATACCGGCATTATTTACACAGATATCAATATTTCCAAACGCTGTAAGCACTTCGTTTACAAAAGTCTCGCAGGCATCGTAATCAGATGCATTACTTTGATACGCTTTGGCTTTTACGCCCATACTTTCTAATTTTTCCACTAAAACAGTTGCTTTTTCTGCACTTTTTTCACTAACAAAACTAAAAGCAATGTTTGCGCCTTGTTCAGCAAATTTAAGAGCAACAGCTTCGCCAATTCCTCTTGATGCACCTGTAATAATTGCTACCTTTCCTTCCAAAAGTTTCATATAATATTAAGTTTGTTTTTTGCAAAAGTAGTATTGAACCACCATAAAAAATCATTATTGTGATTTTATCATTTCCAAAATTTCATCAACAATTTTTCTATCGTTTGATAATCTTGGGATTTTGTGTTGCCCACCAAATTGATTTCTATTCTTAAGCCAAAAAGCAAAAGAGCCTTTTTCTAAAACAACGACTTTTGGTAAACTCAATGCTATGTCTTTATGTCGCTTTGCTTCATAGTCGCTATTAAATGATTTTAAGGCTTCATCTAATTCGAAAATAAATTGATTTAAATTATCCGGTTTCATTTCAAATTCAATTAACCACTCATGAGCGCCATTATTATTGGAAGAAAAATAAACAGGAGCAACAGTATAATCTAATACCAATGAATCTGTTTTTTTTGAAGCAATCGCAATCGCATTATCGGTGTTATCAACAATTACCTCTTCTCCAAAAGCATTAATATAGTGTTTTAATCTTCCTGTTATTTTTATCTTATATGGATTTAGTGAACAAAATTGAATCGTGTCTCCAACCAAATAGCGCCAAAGGCCGCCATTGGTGCTAATAATTAGAGCATAGTTTTTACCAATGATAATTTTGTCAAGCCCAAAGGTTTTAGGAAATTTTTTTCCGTATTCCTCAATGGGCATAAACTCATAAAAAATCCCATGTTCTGTAAATAAAGTCATCCCCTCTTCATTAGCGTTTTCTTGTCCGGCAAAAAAGCCTTCGCTAGCATTATATATTTCAACATAATTAATAGGTGCTCCGATAATTTTTTCAAATTGTTCACGATATGGAACAAAAGAAACGCCACCATTTATATAAAGTTCCAGATTAGGCCAAACCTCTTTAATTGATTTTTTTTGTTTGATTTCTAAAATTCTTTTAAGTAACAATAACGTCCAAGTGGGAACACCAGCAATTGAGGTGACATTTTCATCTGAAGTAGCTAAAGCAAGCTTCTCTATTTTTTGTTCCCAATCATCAAGAAGCGCAACACTTAGTTGTGGAGTTCTAAGCCAATGACCCCAAAAGGGTGTGTTTTGCATTAGAACGGCACTTAAATCACCATATTGAATGTCTTCATTATGATGATTAATTTGATGCGAACCTCCAACGACTAGGCCTTTTCCTGTTAAAAGGTCGCTATCGGGAAAGTTTTTATAATAACTTGATAACACATCTTTACTGGCTCTAAAATGATTTTCAACTAGACTTTCTTCACTAACAGGAATAAATTTGCTTTTATTGCTCGTGGTTCCGCTGCTTTTAGCAAACCATTTAATAGGCGTGTTCCAAAGTACGTTTTCTTCGCCATCAAGCATACTTTGTATGTAGGGTTGTATATCTTCATATTCGTGAACAGGCACCTTTGATTTAAATGCTTTGACGGAAAAAAGTTTTTCAAATTCGTATTTTTTTCCAAAAACGGTATATTGAGCGGCTGTAACTAAATTTTGAAGTACCTCTCTTTGTTTTTCAACTGGATGGTTTGTCCAATTTTTAATTTGCCATATACGCGAGCGGGCAATTTTAGATATTGTAGCGGAGAGCAACTTCATTAATGAAAGATAACGAAATTCTTATAAACTTTCTCTTGCTTGGTCGTGCAAATAATCTTTCCTTTTTAATTCAAAATTCTTACCTAAATATAATCTTCTTACCTGTTCATCACTTGATAATTCCTCAGCTGTTCCATGTTTGAAAATTTTTCCATCGATTAATAAATAAGCTCTGTCACAAATAGAGAGAGTTTCATTTACATTATGATCTGTAATCAAAATGCCAATATTTTTAAGTTTCAGCTTGGCAATAATTTCTTGAATATCTTCAACAGCAATAGGATCAACACCGGCAAAGGGTTCATCCAATAAAATAAATTTTGGGTTTACGGCTAACGCTCTAGCAATTTCTGTTCTTCTTCGCTCTCCTCCACTTAAAGAGTCTCCTATGTTTTTTCGTACTTTTTGTAATCTAAATTCATTGAGTAGGGATTCTAGTTTTTCAAGCTGTTCGTTTTTCTTTAAATCCGTCATTTCAAGAACAGCAAGAATATTATTTTCAACACTTAGTTTTCTAAAAACGCTTGCCTCTTGAGGTAGATATCCAATGCCCATTTGAGCTCGCTTATACATGGGAAGTTTTGTAATGTTTAAATCATTCAAAAAAACATCACCCTCATCTGGTCTAATTAATCCAACCACTTGATAAAAAGAAGTTGTTTTTCCAGCTCCATTTGGACCCAATAAGCCTACAATTTCACCTTGGGTAACTTCAAAAGAAACATTATTTACAACAACCCTGTTATTATATTTTTTTAGAAGACCTTTTGTATAAATAGTTAGTTTTTTCATATGCAATAACAAAAATAATTGAAGTTAAGAACTATAATGATTTTAAATGGATTTATCTTTGCAATGAATAATTAACAATGAAAGTAACAGATCACATCAGCCAATCAACTAAAACCTTGATCTCTTTTGAAATTCTACCCCCATTAAAAGGTAAAGGAATTCAGTCGTTATATACACATCTTGATCCCTTAATGGAGTTCAAGCCTTCATTTATTAATGTTACCTATCATAGAAGTGAGCATATATTTAAAAAAAGGGCTGATGGAAGTTTTGAAAAGGTGGTAATTAGAAAACGCCCAGGGACAGAGTCAATATGTGCATCAATAATGAACAAATACAATGTAGATACTGTGCCACATTTGATTTGTGGAGGATTTGGAATAAATGAAACAGAAGACGCATTGATAAATTTGAATTATTTAGGGATAGACAATGTATTGGTATTAAGAGGTGATGCCGCAAAAAACGAAAGTGCCTTTGAACCAGAACCAGGAGGGCATAAATACGCTATTGATTTATTAAAACAGGTAACCAATTTAAACGCAGGTTTATACTTGGAAGAGGATTTAAAAAACACAAGCAAAACAAAATTTTGTATAGGAGTTGCGGGCTATCCTGAAAAGCATTTTGAAGCACCAAATATGGATGCAGATTTAAAACACTTAAAAGCAAAAGTTGATGCAGGTGCTGATTATATAATTACACAAATGTTTTTTAATAACGAAAAATACTTCTCATTTGTTAGCGCTTGCAGAGAAATTGGAATTAATGTTCCAATTATTCCGGGATTAAAGCCGATTTACAGCAAAAAGCAACTAACAATATTGCCTAAAACCTTTCATATAGACCTTCCAATATCGCTTTCAGAAGCAGTTATTTCTTGTAAATCTGATGAAGATGTAGAAAAGGTTGGACAAGAATGGCTGTTAGAACAATCAAAAGAATTAAAAAAGGCCGGAGTGCCAGTATTACATTATTACACACTTGGAAGACCACAATTAGTGGCTAATGTTGTAAAAGAATTGGTTTAGTGGTATAATATAAATTGGGTTTGTGCGTTTATGTTTTGAAATAAACCGAACCCTATGCCAAAGAAATCACAACTACAAGAAATTATTATTGTTTCTAATTCAACGTTTACGAATAGACAGTATATAGAAAGTAATTCTACATCAAAAAACAATCAACAACAAACAAGTGGGGATACTTTAAAACAAGCTTGTTGGAATGGCCTCCTTAAGGAAATGTTGCCAGAATTGTTTATAAATCACACATCAGCAAGTCATTTGTTTTTATGGCAAATGAGAGAGTGCAAAAACGTTTTCACGCTAGAGTTGGCAGAAAGTCCATGTGATTTAGAGTTTTCTACATCTATAGATCCTTATTGTTTTATGGAATTACAACATTTTAATTAAAGAAAAAAAACAGAAACAAAAACCCCCACCATTTAAATGGTGGGGGTTTTTAGTTTTAAAAATCGAAATCAACTTATTAGGTTTCTTAGGAGTAGGATTAAATTATAGTAGGATTATTGGATTTTTTAATTCTTTCATGAAAATAATTGTCTTTTTAACTAATTGTAATCATCAAATCAAATAACAATAAAAATTGGGTTTTTACACTTGCTTATTATAAGTATTCATACTTATAACCTAAAATACTAACAATTGTTAGTATTTTAAAAAAGATATTATTATATTTGAGTTCTAAAAAATGCAATATGTTTTTACAAGAAGCCGAAAAAACTTTTCAGGAAAAAATAGATAGTGAAATAAAAATTGAACCCAAAGACTGGATGCCAGAAGCATTTAGAAAAACAAATCTTCGCCAAATTAGTCAGCACGCTCACAGTGAAATTGTCGGCATGCTACCAGAAGGAAACTGGATAAGTAGAGCACCTTCTTTAAAAAGAAAAGCAATTTTAATAGCAAAAGTACAAGATGAAGCTGGCCATGGTTTGTATTTATATTCTGCCGCAGAAACATTGGGTATGAGTAGAGAACAAATGGTTGCAGATCTTAATAGTGGTAAAGCAAAGTACTCCTCAATTTTTAATTATCCTACACTAACGTGGGCGGATATGGGAGCAGTTGGATGGCTGGTAGACGGTGCAGCAATCTTAAACCAAGTTATGCTTTGCAGAACATCTTATGGCCCTTATGCTAGAGCTATGGTTAGAATATGTAAAGAAGAAAGCTTTCATCAAAGACAAGGCTTTGAAATATTATTAATATTAAGCAAAGGATCAAAAGCGCAAAGAGAAATGTGCCAAGACGCAATTAATCGTTGGTGGTGGCCGAGCCTAATGATGTTTGGACCAAAAGATAGCGAGAGTACAAATAGCGATCAAAGTATAAAATGGAAAATAAAACGTAAAACCAACGACGAACTAAGACAGCAATTTGTTGATATGATAGCGGAACAAATAAAATTATTAGGTATGACGCTGCCTGATAAAGATTTAAAGTGGAACGACAAAACAAAACACTATGATTTTGGAGAAATTAATTGGGATGAATTTTGGAATGTAGTTAAAGGAAATGGCCCATGCAATAAAGACCGCTTAATAGCAAGAAACAAAGCGCATGATGAAGGTGCTTGGGTAAGAGAAGCAGCAATTGCATTTGCAGAAAAAAGAAAATCTAATATCAATACTAAAGCAGCATAACATGAATATAAAAATCACAAAATATTATTATGGAGATATTCCGGAAGAAACAACATCATCTCCATCTTCCAAACCTAATACTGTTGATTTAGGCTGGCCCCTATGGGAGGTTTTTATTAGAAGTAAACAAGGCCTTGATCACAAACACGCAGGCAGCTTGCATGCAGCGGATGCCGCAATGGCAATTGAAAACGCAAGAGATGTGTACACGAGAAGACAAGAAGGAATAAGTATTTGGGTAATAGAAAGCAAACATATTCATGCAAGCAATCCAGATGATGCAACAATGTTCTATGAACCATCAGCAGATAAAATTTATCGTCACCCAACGTTTTATGATTTGCCTGATGAAATAAAACACATGTGATAAAACTTAAAGAATAAAATGATTAACCAAAAAACAATTAATGCAACATTGCATTTGGCAGACACCACATTGATTCTTGCTCAAAAAAATAGCGAATGGTGTGCCCATGGTCCTATATTAGAACAAGATATAGCAATTACTAACATAACGTTAGACCTTATTGGACAATCAAGAATGTTTTATCAATACGCAGCGGAGTTAATTAATGAAGTAGAAAATAAAAACGAAACAGAAGACACCCTTGCCTATTTCAGAAGTGAAAGAGAATTTAAAAACTTCTTAATTGCAGAACTACCAAATGGAGATTGGGCTCAAACGATACTAAGACAATTCTTTTTCAGTTGCTTTCATCAATTATTATTTGAAAAACTACAGCATATAGAAGACAAACAAATATCTGCTATTGCTGTTAAGTCATTAAAAGAAATTAATTATCATGTAAAATGGAGCAGCGAATGGGTAATAAGATTAGGTGATGGCACATTAGAAAGTCATAGTAGAATGGTTAAGGCAATTGAAATACTTTGGCCATATACCGGCGAGTTTTTTAATGCTGAAGAAAATGATTTAATAGAAGTAAAAAAAATAAAATCAAACTGGATACAAAAAATTGAAGCTGTTTTTTTTGAAGCTAATTTATTAATTCCGGGAAATGTATTTATGCAAACAGGAGGCAAACAAGGGATTCATACAGAACATCTTGGTTATATTTTAACTGAAATGCAATCTCTGCAAAGAGCCTATCCAGGGTTAGAATGGTAAAATATATAAATTGATAAATCCCAAAGACCATATATACTCGATCTTAGAAAAAATTTTTGACCCAGAAATTCCTGTGCTAACAATTATTGATTTAGGTATAGTGAGAGATGTTATTATTATTGACGAGCAAACGATTGAAATAGTAATCACCCCTACTTATTCTGGTTGTCCTGCCATGGATGTAATTTCTTTTGAAATAAAATTAGCTCTTTTAGAAAGTGGATATAAAAATATAAAAGTAACATATACCTTATCACCAGCATGGACAACCGATTGGATGAGCGAATCAGGCAAAAGAAAATTATTAGAATATGGGATCGCTCCTCCGAAAAAAAATTCTTCAAGAGTAAATAAAATGCTGTTTGAAGAGGAAACAAATGTTTCTTGCCCTCAATGTAACTCATCCAACACAAATCAATTAAGCGAATTTGGATCCACTGCTTGTAAGTCATTATACAAATGCAACGATTGTAATGAAGTGTTCGATTATTTTAAATGTCACTAAAAAATTTTAATACCAAAAAACATGTCAACGATTTTATTAGAAATTAAAAATGAAGTAGCGCTTATTACCTTAAACAGGCCTGAAAAGTTTAATGCTTTCAATCGAGAAATGGCTTTATTACTTCAAAATAAATTAGACGAATGCGAAGACAATCCTGCCGTTCGATGTGTTTATTTAACTGGTAATGGAAAAGCGTTTTGTGCAGGACAAGATTTAGGAGAAGTAACTGGAGATAATCCTGTTACATTTGATAAAATACTTGTAGAGCATTATAATCCAATTATTACAAGAATAAGAAAAATGAATAAGCCAGTAGTTTGTGCTGTAAACGGAGTTGCTGCTGGAGCAGGAGTTAATATTGCTTTAAGTTGCGATATTGTTGTTGCATCAGAAACAGCCTCTTTTGTTCAAGCGTTTTCAAAAATCGGTCTAATACCAGATTGCGGAGGAACTTATTTTCTACCAAGAATTATTGGAATGCAGAAAGCCACTGCTATTATGATGCTGGCAGATAAAGTATCCGCCGAAGAAGCAGAAAAAATGGGAATGATATATAAAGTTTTTTCAAAAGAAAATTTTTCTGAGGAGTCTGTTGCAATAGCTGTTTCTTTATCGCAAATGCCAACCAAAGCATTAGCATTTACAAAACAAGCCCTAAATGAATCTTTTAAAAACACCCTTGAAGCACAATTACAATTAGAAGACTCGTTACAATACAAAGCCGCTCATACAAAAGATTATAATGAAGGCGTGTCTGCTTTTTTAGAAAAAAGAAACCCTAATTTTAAAGGAGAATAATAAACAGATGGAAATAAATCCAAACAGCGTAGTAGACCATATGATGAAACATGATTTGTTTAGTCAATGGTTAGGAATTGAAATTATAGAAATTAAAGAAGGCTACAGCAAAATTAAAATGTTGGTAAGGCCAGAAATGATTAATGGATTAGGAATAGTTCATGGCGGGATAGCTTTTTCATTTGCAGACAGCGCATTTGCATTTGCTTGTAACAACAGAAATAATTTATCTGTTGCATTAGATACTTCAATTAATTTCTTGAAACCAGTACATGTGGGAGATGAGCTTATTGCTGAAGCAATTGAAATCCATAATGGAAAATCAACAGGGTTATATCATATTAATATTATAAATCAGGACTTGAAATCTGTTGCCCTTTTTAAAGGAACTTGTTTTAGAACCAATAAAACGTTGATATAAATTATGATCTATTCTTTTAAAAATATTATACCTGTAATTCATGAAAGCTCATTTGTTCATCCACAAGCTTGTGTAACTGGAAATGTAATTATTGGAAAAAATGTTTACATAGGTCCGAGCGCTTCCATTAGGGGAGACTGGGGGCAAATTATTATTGAAGATGGTTGTAATATTCAAGAGAACACAACTATTCATATGTTTCCAGGCACTACAGTTATATTAAAAGAGGGGGCTCATATTGGTCACGGCGCTATTGTTCATGGAGCTATTATTGGAAAAAATTGTATGGTTGGCATGAATGCGGTAGTAATGGATAATGTAGAGCTGGGAGACGAATCAATTGTAGGAGCGCTTTCCTTTATTAAAGCCAATGAAATATTTGAACCAAGAAGCCTTATTGTAGGCAACCCTGCAAAAAAAATTAAAGAGGTTTCAGACGAAATGATAAAATGGAAAACTTCCGGAACAGAATTATATCAACAGTTATCAAATCAAATGCATGAGCATTCAAAAGCTTGTGAGCCTTTGAGAACCATTCCATCAAACAGAACAATTGAATATCCTAACTATAAAACCTGGAATCAAACGAAACAATAAAAAGTTTGGAAGGATTTCTAAAGCCTATCTTCTGCTGGCTATTAATAAATTTAAGTCTGTGTATTTCAAATCAAATCTTTCGCTTAGGTAAAAATTGGTAAGACTTCCTTTAAATAAATAGATACCACTTCTTATATTCATCTTATGCCAAATTATATTTTCTATACCCCCGTCTTCACCAGTTTCTAATAGCAAAGGCATCAACACATTGCTAATTGCTTGAGAAGCGGTTCTTGCAAATCCGCTTGGAATGTTTGGCACACAATAGTGTATAACATCATATTTTTTAAAAACAGGTTTTTCGTGAGAAGTTACCATACTTGTTTCGAAGCAACCTCCATGATCAATACTAACATCTACAATTACCGAACCTGCACGCATGTTGCTTACCATTTCTTCTGAAACCACAACAGGAGTTCTGCCTAGAGCCCCGCTTAATGCGCCAATAGCAACATCACAACTTTTTAATTGTTTACTTAGTATTTTAGGTTCTAAAACAGAAGTCCACATTCTTACACCAATATTATTTTGTAATCTTTTGAGCCTGTAAATACTATTATCAAAAACCTTTACACTAGCACCCATAGCCAACGCGGTTCTTGCTGCATATTCACCAACAATTCCAGCTCCAATAATAATTACCTTAGTTGGAGGAATTCCACTAATGCCTCCAACTAAAACACCCTTTCCATTATTTGCATTACTTAAATACTGGCCAGCAATTAGCATTACCGCACTGCCAGCAATTTCACTCATGCTTCTAACAATTGGATTGTGACCACTATCATCTTTAAGGTTTTCAAAACTAATAGCAGAAACTTTTTTTTCCATCATTTTTTCCAAAATACTTTTCTTCATGATTGCCATGTGGATTGGAGAAATGATGTGTGTATTTGGATTTAATAGTTCACAATCTTCTTCGCTAACAGGAGCGCTCTTCACAATAATATTGCACTTAAAAACGGATTGTTTATCGTAAACGATTTTGGCACCAGCTTCGCTATAATCTTTATCGCTATAATTTGAACCGTTTCCAGCATTTGATTCAATACAAACACGATGTCCGTTTGCAATTAAAACCCCTACTGCATCTGGAGTTAACGCAATTCTATTTTCATTAAATGAAGTTTCTTTTGGAATCCCAATAAGTAAAGACTCTCCCTTTGGTTTAATATCCAATTTTTCTTCGAGCGTTTCATAAGAAAAAGAGGAACTAATAATTGGTTTGGTTGTTGCCATGTTTGTATTAAATTGGATGAATGGGTTCGGAATGAATTTAAATTTACAAAATTATTTTCAAGATTCTCTGATTTGTATCAACACTGGTAATATAACAATGAACAGTATTTTCAGGAAATAAATCTTCGGCACGCTCTGGCCACTCCACAAAACAATAATCTCCAGAATATAAACAATCTTCTACACCAGCCCCTTTCGCTTCGTCAATATTCTTTAATCTATATAAATCAATATGGTAGATGATTTCTGTAGACGCTAATTTATATTCATTAATAATAGAAAAGGTTGGACTACTGGCATTCTTAATAAGTCCTAGAGAAGAACAAATCGCATTGATAAAAGTTGTTTTACCTGCCCCCATTTCACCATGAAAAGCAACACACTTTCGATTGCCGATGATATTAATTAGTTGTACTGCTGCGTTTTTAATTTCTGATAGAGAATAATTCATATCCATATCATAAAGATAATTTCATAATTAGTAATTATTCTACTATTTTAAATAGATATTTTTGTAACATGGAAAAAATAGATTGGAAAGTAGAAGGAATGAATTGCAGCAACTGTGCGTTAAGTATCAGTAAGTATTTAGAAAAAAACGGACTTAAAGAAATAAGAGTAAATCCTATTGATGGAAAAGTTCATTTCGTAAACGAACCCAACAAAGACATTGAACAAATAAAAAAAGGCATTAGTGATTTAGGATATAAGGTTTATTCAGACAAAAACACAGCTCCACAAAAAACAAAATTTCTTTCTACAATTAAGCAGCGATTATTTTTCACCATTCCCTTTACGGCAATTTTAATGTTGCACATGTTTCATGGCTGGTTAAATATTCATTGGATTGCAAATCCTTGGATTCAATTACTATTGAGTACTCCTGTTTTCATAATTGGGATTTTGTTTTTTGGAAAAAGTGCCTTTAAAAGTTTAATGAGCGGAGTGCCTAACATGAACGTATTGGTTGCCTTGGGGTCGACAATGGCCTATGTTTATAGCTTATTTGGTTTGTTTTATTTTCATAATGAAAAATATATATTTTTCGAAACCTCCGCTTCGATAATCACTTTAGTGTTGCTAGGAAATTATCTTGAAGAAAGAACGAAAGACTCTACTCAAAAAGCATTGAAAGCATTAGTGAAATCTCAAAAAGTAATGGCCAACATGATAGCTTTTGATGCTGACCACAAAGAACAAATTTTTTCCATTGAAAACACACAATTAAAAACGGGCGATTTAATTCTGATAAAGTCAGGAGAACAGGTGCCTATTGATTGTAAAATATTATGGGGAGAGGCTTCTGTAAACGAAGCAATTATTACTGGGGAAAGCATTCCTGTATATAAATCACAAAAGGAATTTTTAATTGGCGGAAGTGTAATTGATAATGGAGTTGTGAAAGCACAAGTTACCGCCACTGGAGATCAAACCGTATTGTCGGGAATTATTTCAATGGTTGAGGCGGCTCAATCTGAAAAACCGCCAATGCAAAAACTGGCCGATAAAATAAGCGCAGTTTTTGTACCTGTTGTTATTGGCATTGCGTTAATTACATTTTTAATAAATTATTTTTTCTTACACTCGCCATTTGATTCTTCTTTAATGAACTCAATTGCTGTATTAGTAATTTCTTGTCCTTGTGCTATGGGCTTAGCCACTCCGGCAGCAATTTCAGTGGGGTTAGGAAGAGCTGCAAAAAAAGGAATTGTGTTTAGAAATGCATCTAGTTTAGAATCATTTAAAACCATTAAACAAATTGTATTTGACAAAACCGGAACGCTAACAACCGGACAATTTATGATACATAAGTTTGAATCAACAATCGATGAACAGCTATTTAAATCAATTGTATTTTCTCTGGAAAAATATTCTAATCATCCTATTGCAAATGCAATTGTAAAAGAATGGGCAGGAGTTAATTTTATTAAATGGAAAAAGGTGGAAGAGATAAAGGGCTTAGAAGTAAAAGGAGAAGATCAGGAAGGAAATGTTTTTGAAGTGGGTTCTCAAAAAATATGGAAAGAAAATCAAGAAAAAAGTGCACACAATATTTATGTATTAAAAAACCAACAATTAATTGGTTGGATTGATGTTAAAGATGAAATAAGAAAAGAAGCGGCATCTGTAATAGATTGGTTCAATAAAAACAAAATTGAAACAATTATGCTTACTGGTGATTTAAAAGAAAAAGCGGACGATGTGGCCAACACATTAAAAATAAAAACAGTTTTTGCAGAATTTACTCCTTCACAAAAATTGGAAAAAATGGCAGCCCTAAATGCTCAAATGCCTACAGCTATGGTTGGAGATGGAATAAACGATGCGCCAGCATTGGCTAAAGCAACACTAGGTATATCTATTAGCGAAGCCTCTCAGCTTGCACTTCAACATGCAGATGTTGTGTTAATGAATCAAGGATTAAAAAATTTACCAGAAGCACTTGGCTTAGGAAAGCATACTTTTATTACCATTAAACAAAATCTTATTTGGGCTTTTTCATATAATGTAGTTGCCATTCCAATTGCGGCAGCAGGATTACTAACACCTACTTTTTCATCCTTAATTATGGGATGCAGCGATGTGATGTTGGCAATTATCTCGTTAAGGTTATTTGTAAAAAAAGTTTTTTAAATATCACAATACTATTAGTTGGAATCAAGCAATACAATATTAAAAAAATACTGGGGTCATAATACATTTAGACCATTGCAAGAAGAAATTATTAATGCAGTAGTTGCAAAAAAAGATGTATTGGCACTATTACCAACGGGTGGCGGAAAGTCGATTTGTTTTCAAGTACCTGCTATGATGATGGATGGTATTTGTTTAGTTATTACTCCTTTGATTGCTTTAATGAAAGATCAAGTAGAAAATTTAAAAAAGAGAGGAATAAACTCATTGGCAATTCATACTGGGATGAATTTTTTTGAAGTAAAACAAACGCTACAAAACGCAGCTTATGGAAATTATAAGTTTTTATATTTATCTCCCGAAAGAGTAGAGACAAAATTATTTAAAGAATATTTACCAGCTATAAATGTAAGCTTAATAGCTATTGATGAAGCTCATTGTATATCACAATGGGGTTATGATTTCAGGCCGTCCTATTTAAAAATTGTAAACCTTAGAGAAGAGCTTCCAAATGTATCAATAATTGCACTAACGGCATCGGCTACTGCAGAAGTTCAAGAAGACATTTCCAAGCAATTATTATTTTCTAAAAACAATGAAGTTTTTCAACAATCATTTGCAAGGCCGAACTTGTCTTATAGTGTTTTGGAGCCAGAATCAAAACAATCAAAGCTGATTGAAATTCTAAAACAAAATCAAGGAACCTCAATTGTTTATTGTAAAAGCAGAAAACAAACACAACAAATAACAGAGTGGCTGATTCAAAATAAAATAAATGCAGATTTTTATCATGCAGGACTATCTAATGAACAAAGGCAACTTAAACAAACGCAATGGATACAAAATAAAATAAGTACAATCGTTTGTACTAATGCTTTTGGAATGGGAATAGATAAACCAGATGTGCGAACTGTGGTTCATTATAATTTACCAGAAAGCTTAGAAAACTATTATCAAGAAGCAGGAAGAGCAGGAAGAGATGAACAAAAAGCAACAGCTATTTTATTTTATGAAAAGAAAGAGAAAGAAGCATTATATAACATAAATGAATTAAGATATCCGAATATCAAAAGTTTAAAAAAGCTCTATATAGATATCATGAATTATCTTCAAATGCCTGCTGGTTCGGGAGAAGGCATTTCAATAAACTTTGATATAGCTACTTTTTCAGAACAATTTAAATTAAATATTCTGGAAGTAACCTATGGATTACAGGCTTTAATTCAAGAAGGTTTGTTTTATATTTCTGATGCCACATTTAAACCTTCAACAGTTGTTTTTAATGTTACAAAAGAAGACCTAAAAACATTTGAGGAAACCCATTCTCATTTAGAACCGATGATTAAATGTCTTTTAAGAAATTATGAAGGAATCTTCGACTATCCAAGTAGCATATACGAATCTTTATTAGTCAACCAACTAGGCGTTTCAATAGAAGGAGTAAAAAATCAATTATTAGAGTTAAATAAATATTCTATAATTAAATACCAACTACAAGCCAATAAATCGCAGTTGTTAATATTGCAAAATAGAATGTATCAGGATGATTTTAAGTTTGATATACAACAAATAGAAAAAAGGAAAAAAAATCATTCGCAAAAAATAAAAGCAATTATTGAATATGCTGAACTAAAACAATCTTGCAGAGCAAAAACAATTGCCAATTATTTTAATGATTCTAGTACAGAAAAATGTGGAGTGTGCGACAATTGTTTAACTTCAACATCATCAGCATTAAATAATAAAAATTTTGATGAAATTTCAAAATTAATTTTAAATCTTTTGTCACTTCAAAATTTGAACATAATCGCAATAGAAAATTCATTACATCATATTTCAAAAGAAAAAATAAAAAAAACTATTGAATATTTATTAGCAGAAGAAAAGATATACGCAGATAAGAATGGTGTGTTTTTAAAAAATAAAGGGACCGAGATATAAATCTAGTCCCGTTTTAAAATCCAATATCCTATGAAAAACCAAGACGAAGATAATTAAAGAAATGGCAAGAAAAAAAATCAATAGTTAAAAAATGTGATAGAAAATGTTTTTTAAAATGATTTAAAACAAATGTTGAAAAAAGAAGCATTATTATGCTTTTTCTTAAAAGATAATCAACAACCTTTAACAAAAGATTTGAGAAATAAAATTGTAATAAAAAAATTGAATGACTAATTTGTAATCATTAAAACATTTTAACATGGAAACAAAAACTAAAATCCTATTATGCGAAGACGACACAAATCTTGGTATGGTACTGAAAACTTATCTTGAATTAAATGATTATTTAGTCACATTAGAAAGAGACGGCAGATTGGGATTGGCTGCTTTTCAAAGAGAAAAATATGACATTTGTTTGTTAGATGTAATGATGCCAAACATGGACGGATTCACTGTTGCAGAGGCAATTAGAGATATTAATCCAGACGTTCCGCTGTTTTTTTTAAGTGCAAAAACAATGAAAGAAGATATTATACAAGGCTATAAATTGGGCGCTGATGATTATATAACTAAACCATTTGATAGCGAGGTGTTATTGCATAAAATAAAAGCTATTCTTAAGAGAAATGAAGAATTACACAAAGAAGAAGTAAATGCAGAATACGATTTAGGTAAATATCATTTTAATCCTAGATTAAGAGAATTAATAGTAAATGGAAAAACTCAAGTGTTGTCGCCTAAAGAAAATGATCTATTAAAAATGTTAGCGGATTTCAAAAACGATTTACTTACCAGGGAGTCTGCGTTAAAAAAAATATGGGGTAGCGATACTTATTTTAATGGAAGAAGCATGGACGTTTACATTGCAAAATTGAGAAAATATCTAAAAGAAGATGAAAAAATAGAAATTGTAAATATTCACGGCAACGGATTCAGATTAGTAATCACTGAATAACAATATTAACTACCAAATAAATCATTCATTGTGCCGCCTTTGTGCGGCACTTTTCCTAAATGCCTATAAGCTTTTTCAGTTGCCTCCCTTCCTCTAGGCGTTCTCATTATAAAGCCCTCTTGTATTAAGAATGGCTCATACACTTCTTCAAGTGTTCCTGTTTCTTCACCAACAGCAGTAGCAATTGTTGTAATTCCAACAGGTCCGCCTTTAAACTTTTCAATAATTGTACTTAAAATCCTGTTGTCCATTTCATCTAAACCATGCTCATCAACATTTAAAGCTTTTAAAGAATGTTTTGTTATTTCTAAATCAACAACTCCGGTACCTAATACCTGTGCAAAGTCTCTCACTCTTCTCAATAACCCGTTTGCAATTCTTGGAGTCCCTCTGCTTCTTCTGGCGATTTCTGCAGCAGCCTCTCCTTTGATTTTAGTTTGTAAAATTCCGGCGCTTCTTAATAAAATATTTTTTAGTGTTTCAGCATCATAATATTCTAATCTTGATTTTATGCCAAATCTTGAAAGCAAAGGAGCTGTTAGTAATCCACTTCTTGTGGTTGCGCCAATAAGCGTGAAGGGATTTAGTGAAAGTTGAACACTTCGCGCATTGGGCCCGCTATCAATCATGATATCAATTTTGAAATCCTCCATTGCCGCATAAAGATACTCTTCTACAACTGTGCTTAAACGGTGTATTTCATCAATAAACAATACATCATTTGTTTCTAAATTAGTTAAGAGGCCGGCTAAATCTCCTGGCTTTTCAATAACTGGTCCGGATGTTTCTTTAATATTCACACCCATTTCATTAGCAACGATTCTTGATAAGGTTGTTTTACCTAAACCCGGAGGTCCATGAAATAAAACATGATCTAATGCCTCCCCTCTTAATTTGGCAGCTTTTATAAAAATTGTGATGTTTTCTATAATTTGTCCCTGACCACTAAAGTCATTGATAAATCCAGGACGAATATTGTTTTCAAATTCCTTATCTGGGGCGTGTAAAATTTCCTTTCCGATATTTTGATTCTCTTTGGACATTTGTATTTTTCTAAGCTATGAAGTTACAAATTAATAGAGTGAGAATAATTCAATTATGAAAATAGCAGTAAATTAATTAACAGGAATATTAACGCTATGAATTGCGCTAGATATTTCTTTTATTAAACTAGCATCCTTTTCAATGGCATTTCCAACAACAATAACATCTGCGCCAGATTTACAATTTAAGTAAGCTTTTTCGGGAGTTGTAATTCCTCCTCCTACGATTAATGGAATATCGATATTTGAAGAAACACTTTTAATCATTTTTTCCGAAATGGGACGAATAGCTCCACTGCCCGCATCCATATAAATTAGTTTCATACCTAACATTTCGCCTGCCATAGCTGTGCAAACGGCTATCTCACTTTTGTCTAATGGTAATGGATTGGCATTACTAATATACGACACCGTTGTTGGTGCGCCACCATCTATTACCATGTAACCTGTAGGGATAATTTCTAGTCCACTTTGTTTAACAAAAGGCGCCGAGATAACATGTTGACCAATTAGTAATTCTGGGTTTCTCCCACTAATTAGAGAAAGATATAAAAGGGCGTCGGCGTTTTTAGAAATTTGTGATGGACTTCCAGGAAATAATATTACGGGTATGTTTGTTTTTGATTTAATTAATGATATACATTGATTTAAATAATCTGAAACAACCAAGCTTCCACCAACAAAAAAATAATCAACTTTTGCGTCTGCAGACAAATTAATCAGTTGGTTTATATTTTCATCGTTCACTTTATCGGGATCAATTAACACAGCAAAAGATTTCTTTTGAAGTGCTTTTCTTTCCAAAATAGAACGATAAATTTCGTTTTTCATTTTTTCAAAAACATTTGATGCAAAAATGTACATTTTTTCGCTTATACCGAAATATTAAACGTATTTAAAACTTTAATCATTGAAAAATAGTGATATTTCATCTTAAATTTGAAACTATATGCTTGATATAAGAAAAGAAATCAAATTTAACACAGCAAGAAGCGGTGGAAAGGGAGGCCAAAATGTGAATAAAGTAGAAACAATGGTGGAAGCCTATTTTCACGTTGCAAAATCTTTATTCTTGACAGACCATCAAAAAACACTCGTATCGAATAAACTCAAAAACCAGATTAATTTAGATGGATTTTTAATTGTAAAAAGTCAATCGCATAGAACACAATTAGAAAACAAAAAAGAAGCCATTAAGAAGCTGCATCAAAAAATAAAGCTTGCATTAAAAGTAAATCCGAAAAGAATTGCTACAAAGCCTACAAAATCATCAAACGAAAAAAGAGTTGAAGAAAAAAAGAAACGCTCTAACATAAAGTTGGGAAGAACAAAAGTAAAGTCGGCAGAATAAAAATTGAAACAATAACACATTGAAACATCTTGTCATAATAGTTCTTTTCTTTATTTCCATTTTTTCAACAAGTTGGATTTTCAAAGACAATAAATTAACACAACAACCTCGCATCGAAAAAATCATTCCCAAAAATTGGCCCCAGCCTGTTAAAAACATTTTTGAAAAAAATAGATTGTCAGCAGATGGATTTTTTTTAGGAAAAAAATTATTTTATGAAAAGAGGTTAAGTAAAAACAATACAATTAATTGTGGATCTTGTCATCAACAAGAATTTGCCTTTTCAAATGCGGGAAAAGATTTTAGCAAAGGTGTAAACAATTCTCTCACTAAAAGAAACGCTCCGGCATTGATTAACATTGCCTGGATGAATCAACTGCATTGGGATGGCGCTATCAATCATATTGAAGTTCAGCCATTAGCACCTATAACTGCTAAAAATGAAATGAATGAACAAATGAAAACGATTATTCAAAAATTATCAAAAGACAAAAACTACCCTGTTTTATTTAAAAAAGCATTTGGTGATACGATAATAAATAGCAAAAGAATTTTAAAGGCATTGGCGCAATTTGTGGGGTCGCTAGTTTCATCCAACAGCAAGTATGATAAAGCAATGAATGGAAAACTGTTTTTTAATAAAACCGAATTACAAGGCTATCAATTATTTAAATCTAATTGTGCAAGTTGTCATCCCGAACCATTGTTTACAGATAATGATTTTCACAACAACGGAACGTCATTAAATAGTTTACATGATATAGGATTACAAGGAATCACACATCAATCAAAAGACTCTTTAAAATTTAAAGTGCCAACATTGAGAAACATTACTGTAACCTATCCATATATGCATGACGGCTCAATTAAAAACTTGAATTCAATAATAGAGCATTATGAAAACAACAATCTTTTAAATCCGATGCTGGATAAAAAACTACAAAGAAAAATTAGTTTTACTAAGCAAGAAAAAAAAGCGCTAATTGAATTTCTATTTACGCTTACAGATAATGATTTTTTAAGGAATCGTAGTTTTGCAAAAGAATAAAATGTTTTAAAATAAAAAGGGGCCAAGACAAAAATCTAGCCCCGCTTTAAAATCCAATATCCTATGAAAAACCAACACAATATTACATCTATTAATGATAAACGATAAGCCAAGAGAAGCATATCTAATAAGTGAGTTATTTTGAACGATAAGCGTGAACAATTCAAAATTTACATGTTTCTACGATATTGTCCACCAACAGCATATAGTGCGTTTGTGATTTCGCCCAGGCTACAATATTTTACGGTTTCCATTAGTTCTTCAAACAAGTTGCCATTTTTGATGGCAACATTTTGAATTCTTTTTAGCATTTCAGATTTTTTATCTTGATGCAGTTGTTTAAAAGTTTCTAATGACGTGATTTGATAATCTTTTTCTTCTTTTGTAGATCGTATAACTTCTGTAGGTAAAATTGTAGGAGAGCCGTCTTTACTTAAAAAAGTATTTACACCAACGATTGGATATTCGCCAGTATGTTTTAGTGTTTCATAATAAAGACTTTCTTCTTGAATTTTGTTTCTTTGATACATTCTTTCCATTGCTCCTAAAACACCGCCTCTCTCTGTAATCCTTTTAAATTCAGTAACCACAGCCTCTTCAACAAGATTCGTTAACTCCTCAATTAAAAAAGAACCTTGCGTTGGGTTTTCATTTTTTGCAGTGCCAAGCTCTCTGTTAATAATTAACTGAATAGCCATTGCCCTACGAACACTTTCTTCGGTAGGTGTTGTAATAGCCTCATCGTAAGCGTTAGTATGAAGAGAGTTGCAGTTATCGTAGATTGCATATAGCGCTTGAAGGGTAGTTCTAATGTCATTGAAATCAATTTCTTGAGCATGTAAACTTCTTCCACTTGTTTGAATATGATATTTTAATTTCTGACTTCTGCTGTTCGCTTTGTATTTTTCTCTCATGGCTTTAGCCCAAATTCTTCTGGCAACTCTTCCAATAACACTATATTCAGGATCCATGCCATTGCTAAAAAAGAAAGAAAGATTGGGCGCGAAATCATCAATGTGCATGCCTCTGCTCAAATAATATTCTACGTAAGTAAATCCATTCGATAATGTAAAGGCAAGTTGAGTGATGGGGTTTGCACCGGCCTCAGCAATGTGATATCCGCTTATACTTACACTATAAAAATTTTCTACTTGATGATTAATAAAATACTGTTGAACATCTCCCATTAGTTTTAATGCAAACTCGGTAGAAAAAATACAAGTGTTTTGTGCTTGGTCTTCTTTTAAAATATCTGCTTGAACAGTTCCTCTAACTGTTGAAAGCGCTTTCTTTTTTATTTGTAGATAAACATCATTTGGTAACACATCCGCACCACTCATTCCTAACAAATGCAAACCTAATCCGTTGTTTCCCTCTGGTAGTTCGGTATTGTATTTTGGTAACAATGAAGCATTAAATTTCTCTGATATAATTTTATTTACTTCTGCAGTTAAATTATTTTCAATGATATATTTTTCACATTGTTGGTCTATTGCAGCGTTCATAAAAAAAGCTAAAACAATTGGAGCAGGACCATTAATAGTCATACTTACAGATGTTTTAGGGTCGCATAAATCAAAGCCGCTGTATAATTTTTTGGCATCATCTACAGAAGCAATACTTACCCCGGCATTACCAATTTTTCCATAAATATCTGGACGTAACGCAGGGTCTTCACCATACAGGGTTACGCTATCAAAAGCGGTACTTAATCTTTTTGCCGGTTGCCCTAAACTAACATAATGAAATCTTTTGTTGGTTCGTTCTGGACCGCCCTCGCCAGCAAACATTCTGGTTGGATCTTCGCCTTCTCTTTTTAATGGAAAAACACCAGCAGTGTATGGAAATTCTCCCGGAACATTTTCCTGTAATTGCCATTTTAAAATGTCGCCCCAGTCTTTATATGTTGGCAAATAAACTTTTGAAAGTTTTGTACCAGATAAGCTATTAAAAGTTAAAGGTTGTTTAATGGTTTTATTTCTAACTTGAAATTCGTAGAAATCTTTAGCGTAAACTTCACAGACAGCCGACCAGTTTTCAATTAATTCAATGTTTTCGGAACTGATTTTTGATTTTGTTTGGTTGATTTGTTTTTGTAAAATATCGTTTAATTCAGGTGAAGAATTATTCAAAATAATTTCTGTTCCCTTTAATTGATAATATTGACTTGCGCAAACAGATTGATCATAAGTCATTTGATTATACTCTTCAATTTTTTCTCCAATTTCTGCAAGATATCTCATTCTTTTAGGTGGGATAATTGTAGAAGGAGTTTGAATATCAAGTGAAATGTCCTGAGCTATATTTTTTATAAATTCGATTTTCGTTTTTGTAAATACAGTATGGATTATTTTCTCAAACAGCAAATTCATTCCTACGTCATTAAATTGTGCTGCTATAGTTCCAACAATTGGTAATTCTTCATCTTTTGCATCCCAAATTTGATGGCTGCGTTTATATTGTTTTCTAATATCATGAAGTGCATCCAGCGCACCAGATTTATCAAACTTATTTAAGCAAATAACATCAGCGTAATCAAGCATATTAATTTTTTCAAGTTGTGAGGGTGCACCATATTCAGGCGTCATCACATACATGCTTACATTACAATAATCAAGAATAGACGCATCGCTTTGTCCAACGCCTGCGCTTTCAAGAATAATGAAATCAAAATCAAAAGACTTACAAATATCAATTGCGTCTTGAACGTGTTTGCTTAAAGCTTTATCACTTTCTCTTGTGGCCAAACTTCTCATATACGCTCTAGGAGAAGAAATTGCATTCATTCTGATTCTGTCTCCCAATAACGCGCCGCCTGTTTTTTTCTTGGATGGATCAACAGAAATAACAGCAATGGTTTTGTCGGAAAAAGAATGCAAATACCTTCTAACAAATTCATCTGTTACAGAAGATTTTCCAGCGCCCCCAGTTCCTGTAATTCCTAATACAGGAATGTTTTTTGATAAGACCTCTTGTTTATTAATGTTAGTAGTAATACCATTTTCTGCGTTGGATATTAATCTTGCAATTTTTCTTATGTCTTTTGATTGTGGCAAATACATTGGTTTAGTGTACTCATGATTTTCTTGTAGTTTAAAATCACATTGTTTAACCACATCTTCAATCATTCCTTCTAATCCCATTTGTCTACCATCATCAGGTGAATAAATTTTGGTAATTCCATATTGATGAAGGATTTCAATTTCGCTCGGAAGAATAGTACCACCACCACCACCAAAAATTTTTATGTGACCACAACCATTTTCATCTAACAAGTCCTTCATGTATTTAAAAAACTCTACATGTCCGCCTTGGTAGCTTGTAATGGCAATTCCTTGAACATCTTCTTCGATGGCGCATTCTACAATTTCAGCAACACTTCTATTGTGTCCGAGGTGAATGATTTCAGCTCCTTTACTTTGCATAATTCTACGCATGATATTGATAGCAGCATCGTGCCCATCGAATAAAGAAGCGGCAGTTACTAATCTAATTGTATGATTTGTTGAGAAGCCCATTGTTTAGAAATTTTTGAAAAAACCGACAAAAATTCACCCTTTTTTTTATCGCCACAAATTTACAGATAAAAACGTAGTAAAATTCTAAACTAAACTAATTAAGATTTCATAAAAAAGGTAAGCGAAGCAAATTCTTCAACACTTAATGTTTCGGCCCTTCTATTAAAAATATCTTTTTGCAATTCTTCAGGAGAGAATTGACCCTTTAATGCATTTCGGAGTGTTTTTCTTCTTTGATTAAAAGCGGTTTTTACTAAAACCCAAAATGCTCTTTCCGATTTTACAACTAATGGGGTTTGTTTTTTTGTTAATCTGATAACACCACTCATTACTTTAGGAGGAGGATTAAAACAATCGGGCGCCACATCAAAAAGATATTCAACATCATAATAAGCTTGCATAAAAACGCTTATTACACCATATACTTTTGAACCGGAAGGTGATGCAACCCTTTCAGCTACTTCTTTTTGAAACATACCAATGATAACTGGAACGCTCTCCTTCCAGTCTAAAATTTTAAATAAAATTTGAGTAGAAATATTATATGGAAAATTTCCTATTACTGTAAATGGCTCATTGAAGGGCATCTCAATATCTAAAAAACTTTTAGAAATAATTTTGTCTGCTAGAATTGGATATTGATTTTTTAAATAAACTACTTTTTCTTCATCAAGTTCAACAGCCAAAAAGTTGATGTCTTTAATTTTAATAAGTTCTTTAGTTAATGCTCCTGCACCTGGTCCAACTTCTACAAGATTATTGAATGAATGCGAAGAGAGGCTTTCTACAATCTTTTGTATGATAGATTCATTTTTTAAAAAATGCTGACCAAGAGATTTTTTTAACGTGTACATTTATGCAAATGTAAGTGAATTGAAACCATTGGTTGACGTATGAAAGAACACTTGCCAATTTGATTTTAAAGAACTGAATACAAAGCAAAAAATAATATCGTATTTTTACCCCTTAAAGATTTGATTCATGAGTGTAACTTCTGAAATAAAACCCATCATCGGATTTACTTGCGGTGATATTAATGGAATAGGGTTAGAATTAATAATAAAAGTGTTAAGCGATAATAGAGTATTGGATATCTGTACTCCTGTTGTGTTTGCAAACAACAAAGCCATTAATTTTTACAGAAAAACGCTTCCAGAAACAAATATGAATTTGGCAATTGTAAAAGATTCCACCAAGATTAACCCTAAGCAAATTAATGTATTCAATTGTTGGGAAGAAGAAGTGGCAATAACGCCTGGAACAATGAATGATATAGGCGGAAAATATGCAGTTATTAGTCTAACCACTGCAGCAAATGCTTTAAAGGCGGGCAAGATAGATGGCTTAGTGACCATGCCTATTCATAAAAAGAATATTCAAACATCCGACTTTAATTATACTGGACACACGCCTTATCTTAAAAAATTATTTGAATTAAGTGATGTGGTGATGTTGATGGTGGCTGCAAATATGAAAATTGGTTTACTAACTGAACATTTGCCAGTGAAAGACGTTTCACAAGTAATTACAAAAGCTAGTATCATCAGCAAGTTGAACGTGATGAATCAGTCTTTGAAAAAAGATTTTGGAATTACAAAACCTAAAATTGCTGTACTAGGATTAAATCCACATGCAGGAGATGAGGGATTAATTGGAAAAGAAGAAATTGAAATCATAAAACCAGCAATAATAGAAGCAAAACAAAAAGATATTTTTTGTTTTGGGCCTTATAGTGCAGATGCTTTTTTCGCAAGGGGACAGCATGAAAAATTTGATGCAGTACTTGCCTTATATCATGATCAAGGGTTAATACCGTTCAAATCTCTTTCTTTGGGAGAAGGAATTAATTATACTGCAGGAATGAAAGCCGTAAGAACATCGCCCGATCATGGAACAGCATTTGATATTGCGGGGAAAGGTATTGCAGACGAAACATCTTCTAGACAAGCCTTATATGGGTGTATTGATATTATTAATAATCGAAAAGAGTTTACAACACAAAGATCTAATCCACTCAAAAAAATGAGTACCGCTATTGTAGCGAATGCGGTTGATGAAAAAATTATAGAATAATAGATTAAGATTCTATTTGATAATGGATGAGCTTTTCTTTATTTCTATCATAAGAATTTATAGCTACAAAAAACTCTTCCAACATTAATTTTCCTTTGTTTGTTATTTTACAAATAGTTAATGGATAGTTTCCTTTAAATTGTTTTGTAATTATTACATAATCAAATTGCTGAAGTTTATTTAATTGAGTGCTTAAGTTTCCTGCTGTTATTTTTAACTCCTTTTGTATAAACATAAAATCCGCTTCGCCTTGAATATTCAATAAAGACATGATAGAAAGCCGTGCATTAGAAAGTAAAATTGGATCCAATTCTATGTACATAAAACAAAATTATTTGTAAATATAATTAGTTTGTTTTTCAAACCAAATTAATTTTAATTCCATAAAGTCATTTGAAAAACAATTACTTATAAAAAAAACCAATTGCTTTTTTTAAAAATATTAAAGATAATCAACACGTTAAGTATTATAAAAAAACACAAATCAAAGCTTAGCTTTCATAAAACTTTTACACATTTTTGAATAATAATTTTTTTTTGTGGCTGCAAATTGTAATTTAGCAGTAGAATTTAATGGGTTAGTAAGTACAAAGGGTCAATAGAAATATTGGCCCTTTTACTTTTTATCATCTTCAGAAAAATTAGTTTTAAATTTTTTCTTTTTTACAAAAAAACAATTCAGTTTTTTTTCTTTAATGATTTTGAAATTACATTTACCGAATGAGTAAAACCAAATCATCTTTTTTTTGTCAGCAATGTGGGTATGAAAGTACAAAGTGGTTGGGCAAATGTCCATCATGTATTCAATGGAATACTTTTGTTGAAGAAGTAATAGTTAAAGGGAATGATAAAAATCAAAAAGAAGATTGGAAAGAGTACAGTGGAAATCAAAAAGTAAAAACGGTTTCAATTCACGATGTAAGCAGTGCAGAAGAAAAAAGAATAATCACCGAAGACGCTGAGTTAAATAGAGTATTAGGTGGAGGCATCGTGCTTGGGAGTATTGTACTTGTAGCAGGAGAACCTGGCATAGGAAAATCTACTTTGTTTTTACAAAATGGATTGCAATTAAAAAATATAACTACATTATATATTAGTGGAGAAGAGAGCGAGCAGCAAATTAAAATGAGAGCCAATAGAATTGGAATTTCAAATGAACAGTTTTATTTACTTACAGAAACAGATACCAATATTATTTTTAAAGAAATAAAAAAGCTAAAACCACAATTGGTAATTGTAGATTCTATTCAAACTTTACAATCTCCGTTTGTGGAGTCATCTCCTGGTAGTGTTAGTCAAATTAGAGAAGCCGCCTCTGAATTACAACGATTTGCAAAAGAAACCAATATTCCTGTTTTTATGATAGGGCATATCACTAAAGACGGAAATATTGCTGGTCCCAAAATTTTAGAGCATATGGTTGATACCGTATTGCAGTTTGAGGGAGACAGGCATTATGCGTATAGAATCTTAAGAACATTAAAAAACAGATTTGGATCTACATCTGAGTTAGGCATTTATGAAATGACTGGAACGGGAATGCGTCCAGTAGCGAATCCAAGTGAAATATTAATCACACAGAAGGATGATCAACTATCTGGTATAGCCATTGCAGCAACCATGGAAGGCATTCGACCTTTATTAATAGAAACCCAGGCATTGGTTACTCAAAGTGTATATGGTACACCGCAAAGAACGGTTAGCGGTTTTGATTTAAGAAGACTTCAGTTATTATTAGCAGTTTTAGAAAAAAGAGGCGGTTTTCATTTTGGTGTGAAAGATGTATTTGTAAATATAGCTGGAGGAATTAAAGTAGAAGACCCCTCCATAGATTTGGCTATTGTTACTTCATTATTGAGTAGCTATGAAGATATTTCAATTCCCCAAAATATTTGTTTTGCAGGAGAGGTTGGGTTAAGTGGAGAAATAAGAGCTGTAAATAGAATTGAACAAAGAATTGCAGAAGCAGAAAAACTCGGCTTCGAAAAAATTGTTGTGAGCAAGTACAACTCAAAGTCGCTAGATAAATTAAAATCAAAAATTGAAATCATCTCTTTAGGAAAAGTAGAAGAGCTTTGTAATTTATTGTTTTAAATCGTATCCATGTTTTTATTAGAAACGGTATTAGAAAACGCGCTTCATCTTTTTTATCCTCATCTATGTGATGGTTGTGGCAATGATCAAATTGCAAAAAATCAAATGCTTTGTTATCGATGTTTGAAAAGATTACCAACAACCAATTTTATTGATTTTCCAGATAATAGTGTTGAAAGATTATTCAGAGGAAGATTACCCATTACAATTGGACATAGCGAATATTTTTTTTCGAAAGGAAAACTGATTCAGCATTTATTACACCAACTTAAATATAAATCGAATAAAGAAATCGGTTTTTATTTAGGAGAAATGATGGGCCAAACTATTTTACAAAGCAATCGTTTTTTAAATCCTGATATCATCATTCCAATGCCAATCAGCAAAGAAAAAGAAATAAAAAGAGGATATAATCAAGCAAATATTATTGCAATGGGCTTGAGTAAAATATTGAAAATACCAGTTAGCTCATCGTTTATCAGTAAAACACACAATACAGAATCTCAAACAAATAAAAACAGATCAGAAAGATGGAAAAATGTAGAAGGTAGTTTTGTGATTAATAAAATGGAACAATTAATCAACAAAAGTATTTTACTAATAGATGATGTAATTACAACCGGAGCAACAATAGAAGCATGTGGAAATATGATATTAAAAATCCCCGGCACGCAATTAAGTGTGGCTTCTCTTGCCATTGTAACAAAATAAAAAATTTAAATCTACATTTGAAAAATGAGAAGGCTATATACACAAAGTATTTTCTTACTAATATTATGCTTTATCTTTTTTACTGCATGTAAAAAAGAAGTCTTTACAAACGATTCCAATGCGATGATAACAAAGAGTACAGACTCTGTTAAATTCGATACCGTTTTTACTTCAGTAGGCTCTGTTACACAATATTTTAAAATAAGAAATAACAACAATCTTGCTATTCGCATTTCAACAATTAAGTTAATGGGGGGAGCAACATCACCCTACAAACTTAATATTGATGGAGTATCCAATTCGGAGGTTCGTGATCTTGAATTACCAGCGAATGATAGCATATATGTATTTGTTTCATTAACTATCAACCCAAATAGTAATAGTCTCCCCTTTATTGTTAGTGATAGCATTCTGATTAGCTGGAATGGTAACAATCAATTTGTGCAACTTGAAGGATACGGACAAAATGCTCATTTTATCAATCATCAAACTATTCATAATGATACAGCCTGGAATAATGATTTGCCTTATGTAATAGTAGGCCAGTTAAAAATTGACAGCGCCGCAACATTATCATTGCTTCCTGGTTGTAAAATATTTACTCATGCCAATTCAAAAATTTTAGTAAACGGAACATTGTTGGTGAATGGAGAAAAAAACAAAGAGGTGATTTTTACTGGAGATAGATTAGATGAATATTACAAAGACATACCCGGTAGTTGGCCTGGACTATATTTTAATACTTCCAGCAAAAAAAATATTTTAAAATATGCCATTATAAAAAACGCAATCAGAGGAATAGAGGTAAATAATCCATCTGAAACTGCAGATCCAAAATTAACTATTCATCAAACAATAATAGACAATGCTATTGAATATGGAATATTTGCACACAATAGCAGTATAGATATTGACAATAGCATTATTTCAAATTGCAAAAATAATATTCAGATAGAATTAGGTGGAGTGTATAATTTTACAAATTGCACAGCCGTGGGATATTCAACTAAATTTATATCACACGATAAACCAGTGCTTCAAACAAATAATTTTTATGAAGAGAACGGAACAATTTTTAAAAAAGATTTAACCGCCACATTTAAAAATTGTATTTTTTGGGGATCAGGAGGTTTAAATGAAACCGAAATTTTATTTCAAAAAGAAGAAGGGGCTTTATATCAAGTAACGCTAGAAAACTGTTTGTATAAATCCAATCAGGAGCCGTCTTTTATTAGTATTCTTTCTTGTATCAATAACCAAAATCCCTCTTTTGATAGTGTGGATGTTTATAATAACTACTTTGATTTTAGAACAACGAAAGACAATACTTCTCCTAATATTAATGCAGGAACATCAACTAATTTCTCAAAAGATTTAGACGACAAAATCAGAATGATAGGAATAACTGATATTGGATGTTATGAAAAACAATAATCAACTTGAATAAAGGAAGTTTTTTGTTTTAAATTGCATTGTGCAATTCAAAGACATTATAGGACAACATGAAATAAAGAACAAGCTGACTCAACTGTATCAGCAGAATAGACTCAGCCATGCATTACTATTTTTAGGAAAAGAGGGCAATGGTTCACTTTCGCTTGCAAGAGCCTTTTCGCAATATATTGTATGTGAAAAAGTAAACGGCAAATCTAGTAGCTCCGAAGAAGGACCTTCTTTATTTGGAGAGGAAAAAATCATTCCTCAACACGATGAAAATGATTCATGCGGTATTTGTACTGCATGTCAAAAAGCAAGTAAACTGGTGCATCCAGATATTCATTATTCGTATCCGGCAGTAACCAAAAAATCTGGCGATAAATTACTTTCTTCAGATTATGCTGTAGAATGGAGAAGCTTCCTTGCGCAACAACCATATGGAAACACCTATGATTGGCTGCAATTCATAAATGCAGAAAATAAACAGGGCAATATTTCTGCTCATGAGTGTAATGACATCAATAGAAAATTATCTTTAAAAA
>CANGGD010000003.1 GCA_947453295.1 Chitinophagaceae bacterium
ACCAATACTTCCCAGAACTTCTGGCTATGTAAAATCATTAATGGTAAATGATTTTGATAGCGTGAAAACGAATCAATTTTTAGCAGAAATTGACGATGCTGAATTGCAAAGTCAACTTGCTGAGTTGCAGGCAGATTCAATGCAAACGTTGACTGACATTGACAATGCTAAAGCAGCTGTTGAAAACACAGTTTCTATGTTAGATGTAAATAAAGGGATTATTCAACTTCAAAAAGTAAAATTAGATCAAGCTCAAAATGAGTATGACAGAAATAAAAAATTATTTGCAGACGAAGCAATCACACAAAAACAATTAGACGATAGCAAATTTGCTTACTTAACTGCACAACAATTATATAATAACGCTCAAAGCGATTTAAAAAGTGCTGAAAGTAAAATTCCAGTAATGCAAACAGTTATTAATAAATGTGTTTCAACATTAAAAGTTAAGGAAGCTAAAATTAATGAATTAAAATTGAAGTTAACTTACACAAAAATATATGCCCCTACAAGCGGTAAAATTGGAAAAAAGAATATTACAGTTGGACAATTTGTACAAGCGGGGATGCCACTTTTTTCAATTGTAAATGACAGCAGCTATTGGATTACGGCAAATTTTAAAGAGAATCAAATCAAAAATTTATTTATTGGGAAGCAAGTGGAATTAAGAATAGATGCTTTCCCAAATGAAGAAGTTACCGGCACGATTGAAAGTATAAGTGATGCTACTGGCGCGAAGTTCGCGCTTTTACCTCCCGATAATTCAAGTGGTAATTTTGTAAAAGTTACACAAAGAGTTCCTGTTAAAATCAGCATCAATAATATTGAAAAATACAAATCTTACTTGCGAGCAGGATTAAGTGTATTTGTAAGCGCTGAAATAAAATAATTACAATATGGCTATGACACCGAAAGGAATTGCAAGAGCTATTATTGTACTCACAACCGTAACAGCGGCGGTGATGGAATTAATAGATACTTCCATTGTTAATGTGGCGCTCAGTGAAATGAGCGGCAGTTTAGGTGTAAACATAGAAGATGTTAGTTGGGTTATTACATCATATGCAATAGCCAACGTAATCATCATTCCACTTACTGGATTCTTGGCTGAATACTTTGGAAGAAAAAACTATTACATAGTGTCGATGATTATCTTCACTATTGCTTCTTACATGTGTGGCCAATCAAACACTTTAATTGAATTAATAGCTTGGAGATTTATACAAGGAATAGGAGGAGGCGCGTTGCTATCAACTTCTCAATCCATTTTATTTGATGCTTTTGAACCCAAAGATCGTCCAATTGCAGCAGGATTATTCGGAATGGGAATTGTATTAGGACCTACGCTGGGCCCGACTTTGGGAGGATATATTATTGATCATGCATCATGGCCATTGATTTTCATGATTAATATTCCTATTGGAATTGCTGCTACCTTACTCTCTTTTTATTTTGTAGAAAAGAAACCAAAAGAAGGAGAAAATAAAGCCAATATAAAAATTGACTACACGGGAATATTATTATTAATGGCTGGAATTGGTTGCTTGCAATATGTACTCGAAAGAGGAGAATCAGAAGATTGGTTAAGCAGTGAAACTATTAGAACCTGCGCCGTTATTGCAGTTGTAGGATTGGTAAGTTTTGTAGTGTATGAACTAAATATTAAGCAACCAGCAGTAAATTTAAAATTGCTCGGCAACAGAAATCTGGCATTTACAACGATTTTCACTTTTGTATCTGGGTTTGGATTATTTACTTCAGTTTTTATTTTTCCTGTGTTAGCGCAAAGAGTATTGGGTTTTACAGCTTTCGAAACAGGAAACTCTTTATTGTTACCTACGCTTGCTGCAGTAATATTAATGCCAGTAATAGGAAAGCTAATGAGTAAGGGCGTAACACCAGTACCATTTGTATTTACAGGATTTCTATTATTTTCTTTGTATGCATTTATGAGTGCGAGCGTGAGTCCTGATGTGGGTAAATCAGATTTCTTTGTTCCATTACTGATCAGAGCTGTTGGAATTGCTTTGTGTCAGTTGCCATTAATTAATCAGGCTGTTGTTGGTTTGGAACCAAAAGATTATCCAACCGGAATTTCTCTCAACAATATGATTCGTCAATTAGGAGGAGCGTTTGGGATAGCAGTAGCTAATAATTATGTTGGTAATAGATATGCGCAACATAGAAGCGATCTCGTAAGCGCAATGCCCAATGGTTCAACTGTATTGAATGAAAGAATTCATTCCATTTCACAAGGTATTATTGCAAAAACTGGCGATGTGGCTGGCGCAACAACAAAAGCTTACGCATCATTAAGTTATTCGGTAGACAAACAAGCATATTTTTTGAGTTATTTAGATTCATTCAGATTAGTGGGCATATTCTTTTTAGCAGTAATTCCTTTAGTGTTGTTTTTAAGAGTAAAGAAAAAATCAGCCGCTGAAATTGCGACAGCAATGAAAGCGGCGGCAGAATCTCATTAATGGGTAATCTATTATTGAACTATAATTAAGAATTTATAATAAAATAATTGCGGTAATTTTTTAAATTTTATATAAGATGAAGAAATTCTTTTTCCTTTTTGTAACAATAAGTTTTTCATCATTGTTACAGGCACAAGTCAAATTAAATGATGAATTGAAAAATTTAATGAAACAATCATTTGTGTTTTTTCCCAAAATAAAAGAAGTGGAAAATGCAGAAATTACTGCGCAAGAAAAATTAAATCTTATTGAGCTTAATAAAAATCCTCAATTTGATGTGAGTGCCAGTTACAATTTTGTGATGCCTAAAATTTCTTTTCCTATTAATGGAAGAGAAATACAATTTGCCCCTACCAGCAACGTAGCTACTTCTATTGGAGGTGTTTATCCAATGTATGATTTTGGAAGATTGAAAACCAACATCGACAAAGCAAAAGTTGATTTGTCATTCTCAAAACATACTACTGCAGCTTCCAAAATTCAACTTGCTTATCAGGTAGCAAATATTTACTACACAATAATTTATTTTCAAAAAGCATTAGCTATTCAAGACAGTGTTCTTCTTTATTTTAATGAGAATAAAAAAATTATTGATAAAAAAATCATGAGTGGTGAGGCCTTAAAAATTGATGCATTGAATTTACAGGCTAATATTGATGCGGAGGAAAATAAAAAAATTGATTTGTTAAGCTTAATTCAAAAGCAACTAAATCTTTTGAATTATACAACTGGGATTAATAAAATAAGTGGGAAAGAATTTGATTCAATTATTGAATCATTAAATATTGATGATGCGCTGGCTTCTTTTCAAAAAAACAATCCTGAATTTCAGCTTGCAAACGATAAAGTTTTATTGTCAAAAAAAGAAATAGATATCATTCAATTAAACAAGAAACCCAATTTAAATATTCATGGCGCAGCGGGTATAAAAAATGGTTATGTTCCTTCTGTAAACGAAGTTCGGTTTAATTATTTAGCAGGAATATCTTTTTCACTTCCTATTGATGCTTTTGGAAAAACGAAACAGCAAGTAAAATTGCAACAATCTATTGTTACACAAAATCAATTATTTCAAGCAAGCATTTTAAGTAACAACAAAAAAGATATTGAACAAACTTTGTTAGATATTGATGTTAATAATAAAAAAATCAAGAACACCGAAAGTCAAATTAAATCTGCAAAATCTGCATTAGATCTTACTAGCAGCAGATATCATAATGGTGTTGCTACCTACTTAGATATAATTTCAGCGGCGGCTAATGTTGAAAAAGCAAGTCTTACTAAATTACAAAGCGAATATCAACTCTGCATCAGCACACTAGAGCTTGCAAGATTAATGGGAGATGAATGCTGGAACTAGGAATCGTTTAGGTGGTTACTTCACATCAAAATCAATAACAACATTTTCGGTTGTTGGATGTGATTGACAAGTTAATATGAATCCTTGTTCAATTTCTTCTTGCTCTAAAGCGTAGTTAACATCCATACTTACTTTGCCTTCCAATAATTTTGCTCTGCACGTACAACATACTCCTCCTTTGCAAGCATAGGGCAAATCTGCACCAACTTGTAAAGCTGCATCCAAAATATTATTTCCGTTTTGTGCCAACGGAAAGCTAAACGTTCTTCCATCTAATTTGATAGAAATATTACTTTGCGGACCAACGTCCACAATTTCTTCATTTTTGATTTTATTTTTTTGTTGTTGTGATTGACCTGGAGCAGTAAACAATTCAAAATGAATATTTTTTTCAATAACCCCTTCTGATTTTAAAAAATCGCGCGATGTAAAAATCATTGATTCTGGTCCACATAAATAAGCGGTATTAATATTTTTAAAGTCTACAAGTTTTTTTAATTGATGAAGTTTGTTTTCATCCACTCTTCCATAAAAAATTTCAGCATCTGTTTTTTCTCTGCTTAAAATATTGATAAAAGTAAATCGATCGATAAAACGATTTTTCAAGTTTTCTAATTCTTCAAAAAAAATAATATTTGGCCTGTTCTTACTTCCATATATCAATGTGAAATGAGCTTTATTATTTTGTTGTAACACATGTTTGATAATAGAAATGATGGGTGTAATTCCACTTCCAGCTGCAATAGCCAAATGATTTTGGTGAGTTAACTGCAAATCGGCGTTGAATTTTCCTGTTGGGGGCATTACCTCCAAAATATCATTATCCGTCAACTCATCATTCATATAACTTGATAGCTTTCCTCCTTCTACTTTTTTGACTGCAATTTTTAATTCGTTTTCATGTGGAGCAGTGCAAATAGAATAAGATCTTCTTACCTCTTCTCCATTAATTAGTTTTTTAATAGTCAAATTTTGACCTTCTTTATAAATGAATGTTGAGGAAAGTTCTGTTGGCACATCAAAAACAACCGAAACACAATCTGTTGTTTCTTTTTTAATTGTTTTGATTTTTAATTTGTGAAAATATACACTCATACTATTTATTTTTTCAATCCATTTAATAAATGATAAACAATATCCTGCTCTAAAGATTTTTGTTCAAGATTTTTTTTGTGTCGTTGCCAAAATTCTAACCCTCTTACTGCAGATAATATAGTTAATACTGCTACATGAGGATTAATGTTGACAAACTCTTTTGTCTGAATCCCTTTTTTAATGAGCGCTATCAATTTAGCTTCATAGGATTTTCTCTGAAGTAAAAAATTACTCAAAAAAGGTTCTTGTAATTGTTTCCATTCATGATTTGCTACAAACACTTCATCAAAACGATGTAGCATCATATGAATATGAAATCGAATGATATTTTCTATTACAACAGCTACTTTTTCATTCGACAACTCCGTTTTTTCTAGTTGTGAATTGTAATCATTTGCTACCGCAAAGCAGATCGTTTGCAATAATTCGCTTTTTGAACCTATATGATTATATAAACTGGAGGCTTCTATTCCTAATTTTTCTGCTAATTCTCTCATTGAAGTTCCTGCAAAACCCTTTTGTCTAAATAACACAGCCGCATGTTGAGTAATGACCTCTTTTTTGGTTACGTTTTTTGTTGTGATAATTTTTGCCATAAAAAAATATAGTGCCAAAACTAACACTTATTAGTTTTTAAAAGGCTTTTATACTAGGATTTATTAAAAATTCAGTTGTTTTTAAAAATAGTTTGCAAAAAATTATGAGGTCTCGGCTAGGATATTATTTTTGCACTCCACTATTTGATTTTTTCATCTAATAGTTAGTGTTGTAATCAAATTAAAACTAGAAACAACTGTAAACGATTATAGATTGTTCTAAAAGATATTCAAGAAATTAAAGATTTTCTTGTGGTTTCAGAGGTAAGCAAGGCCGGTGATTTTTATCACGGGCCATTTTTTTAAAAAAAAAGAGGAACCAAATTTTGATCCCTCTTTTTGAATATTATTTTACATTTCCCCAATTTTCACCACTTTTAATTCTATATAGTGTCATCTCACTAACGCCATACTTTTCTGCTAGCTGCTTGTACGTTAATTTTCTTTTGGGGTTATTAATGGTAGTTTTTATAGCTCTAACTTGTGTAGCTGTTAATTTCAATCCTACAGTTCTGTTGGCTTGACGCTCTTTGTAAGCAATTTTCTCAGGACTTTTTTGCTGATGAGCACTTACTTCCAATAAATCTGCCCATTTTAAATTTTTTGCTTTATTGTCTGTTTTTTTGTGATTAATATGAATCACATATTTAGTTTTAGGAGATTTTTTTGAACAAAATAATTTTGCTATTTCTCTGTGTAAATAAATTGTGCCATTTCCACCTTCAACATGAAGATTGAGCGTTCTGTAGCCTGATGTTAATGATCCATTTAAAAGTTTGCCGTCTTTATCAACAGAAGTTAAGTAACTAGCGGCTCTTCCATGATTTGAAACTGCATATTTCTTTGTGAGTGTTTTATAACCCGAAAATTGCATTTGCTTCCAGATTTCACCTGTGATTTTCTTAATCATTGTAAAAGGTTTTAATGGTTAGATTTGGTTTTTAAATTTATAGTTGAGATTCTCTATTTTATAAATATAGGAAACTATTACACTACTTCAATATTAATTTTAAAAAATCTTGTTCAGATAGTATTTTTATTGAAGGTATCTTCTTGGCTTTTTCAAGTTTACTGCCTGCATCTGCTCCTGCAATCAAATAATTTAATTTACTACTAACGCCACTCAATAACTTACCTCCCAATTCTTCAACTTTTGTTTCGGCATCTGAGCGTTTCATTTCATTTAAGGTGCCGGTAAATAAAAAAGTTTGTCCAGATAAACTGCCAGTTTTATTTACAATTGAATGAGATTCCATTTTGACACCTAAAGCCTCAAGCTTTTTAATCATTTCAATATTATCCGCATTATGAAAAAATTCAAATATTGATTTGGCTACTTTTACGCCAACGTCATCAATGGATTGCAATTGCTCCTCCGAATAAGATTCTAAATCAGTTAAATGAGAAATATGCTGAGCCAGCATTTTGGCTGTAGTTTCGCCAACATACCTAATGCCCAACGCATAAATCAATCTGTGAAGCGGCTGATCTTTACTCGTTTCAATAGCAATTGCTAAATTTTGAATAGACTTTGCGCCAAAGCCTTCTATACTGTTTAGTTTATGTACATCCATTTCAAAAACACTCGGAATGTCTTTTAATAAACCCAATTCAAAAAATTTGCGCACATTAGCTTCTCCAAAACTTTTTATATCCATTGCATCCTTGCTCACAAAATGAATTATCCTTTCTACTACTTGTGCTTTGCAATTAATATTAATACACCTCCATACCGCCTCCTCTTCTGTTTTAAATAATTGATCTTTGCAAACAGGGCAAGTTTTAGGAAATACTATATCTGATTCAGAACCATTGCGCAAATCAATTAAAGATTTTACAATTTGTGGTATTACATCACCACTTCTTTCTATCAAAATATGATCCAATATTTTCAATTGTTTTTCTTTGATATACTCTTCATTATGAATAGAAATGCTACTAACGGTTACGCCGCCTACTTGAACTGGTTGAATCTTTGCAACGGGTGTAACTGCTCCGGTTCTTCCAACCTGAAATTCTACAGATAATAATTGGCTGGTCGCTTGTCGGGCTTTAAATTTATAAGCAATTGCCCATCTTGGGTGATGGGATGTCATACCTAATTGATCTTGCAAATGGAGATCGTTTACTTTTATAACGAGTCCATCAATTTCGTAAGGCAAATCATCTCTTTGTTTTTCAAAAGCATTGATTTCATTGATTACTGAAGCAATTCCTTTAACCAATTTCATTTCTTTTTTCGGACTTTTAAAACCCAAATCCCACAACAAATTCAAAATATCTGAATGAGAATGAAGGGTTTCTTTTTTATTTTCATCCGTTTTTGAAATATAGCTAACATGATACAAAAAGCCTTCTAAATTTCTCTTGCCAACAATTGATGTGTCTTTGATTCTTAAGGAACCTGCCGCTGCGTTTCTGGGATTAGCCAATGGGGGCAATCCTTCTTCCATTAAACTATCATTATACTTTTTAAAATTACTTTTATTCATCAATACCTCACCACGAATTTCAATTTGCTGAATATTGTGATTACTAAATGCTGCTGATAAAGGAATAGATTTTATTTGTCGAATATTAGGTGTAATGTCGTCTCCTGTTTCACCATCTCCACGCGTAACGCCTCTAACTAAAACATTATTTTCATAAACAAGTGAAATACTTGCTCCGTCAAATTTTGGCTCAATTGTATATTCAATTTCATTCAGTCCAGAAAGTTCCTTTGCTTTTCTATCCCAATCCAATAAATCTTCTTCGTTGTAAGAATTTTCAAGCGATAGCATGGGAACCAAATGTTGTACTTTAGGAAAATCCTTTATCAATCCAACACCTACTCTTTGTGTGGGAGAATCTTTGGTAATAAGCAAAGGGTTTTGCTGCTCAAACAATACTAATTTTTTGTAAAGCAAATCATATTCATAATCACTAATAAGTGGATTAGTTTCAACATAATAACGATACTCATGAAATTTAAGCACAGACCTTAAAGCCTCTATATTATTTTCATTGGGGGATTTATCATTCAACCACTCTTTTGTGTCCTGTTGTAATAAAAGTATTTGTTCTTGATTATACATATTATTTCAAAGTTAGAAAATACATCCTCGGTATTTATATTATTTTTGAAAAAAATCAAAACATGTTTTCAACAAAAAATAATTGTATTCCGTCATTTGTATTATTTCTATTTATAGCTTTTTCTTTGGGTTCTTGCTCACAAAAAATAAAAGCCTCGTTAATTGTTCATAATGGAGTAATATATACAGTAGACAACAATTTCTCAATTGTAGAAGCTATGGCAATTGAGAATGGAAAAATAATTGCATTGGGGTCCAATAAAGACATCTTAAATAATTATCAATCAGATGCTATAATTGATGCAAAGGGTAAAACCCTGTTTCCCGGATTTATAGATGCACATTGTCATTTTACAGGATACGCAACCGACAAATGGAAATGCGAATTATATGGAACTAAATCATTTGACGAAGTAATAAAAAAAATTCAGGCTTATGCCACACATGCACCAATGGAATGGATTTACGGGCATGGATGGGATCAGAACGACTGGCCTTTAAAATCATTTCCCAACAAAAATATTTTGGATAGTTTATTTCCAAACCGACCCGTTTTTTTAAAAAGAATTGATGGTCATGCGGCACTTGTAAATCAAAAAGCATTAGACATTGCAGGTGTCAACAGCAAAACAAAAATAACAGGCGGAAGCGTTGAAATTATTAATGGAAAGCTAACAGGAATGCTAATTGATAATGCAATGTCATTAGTAGATAATAAAATTCCAACTGTTTCAGATAGTCTTGCTTTACAATATTATACACAAGCACAGGAAGAATGCTTTGCCTACGGACTAACGGGGGTGCACGATTGTGGCATTAATGAACATACGGTTGAATTACTGATGCAAGCTGAAAAATCAGGAAATTTAAAAATGAAAGTATTTGCACTATTATCAGATAGCGCGGAATATTATAACCGTTGGATTTCAAAAGGACCCTATAAATCAACACTTCTGCATGTGGGTGGATTTAAATTATATGCAGATGGCGCATTAGGATCTAGAGGAGCTTGCTTATTAGAAAATTATTCGGATAAACAAGATTGGAAAGGATTTTTATTGGATAAAGAAACTCATTTTGATCAAATAGCAAAATTGCTAGTTAACACGCCTTTTCAAATGTGTACACATGCTATTGGGGATAGCGGTAACAGAACTATATTAAAAATTTATGCAAATGTTTTAAAAGGAAAAAATGACAAGCGCTGGAGAATAGAACATGCACAGGTAATGAATCCATTAGACTTTCATTTTTTCGGAGATAATAATATTATTCCATCTGTACAGCCCACACATGCAACAAGCGATATGTATTGGGCTGGGGATAGATTAGGAAGTTCAAGGATAAAAGAAGCCTACGCATATAAAAAGCTATTGCAAGAAAATAACTGGATGCCTTTGGGTACAGACTTTCCTGTGGAATATATTGATCCATTTAAAACTTTCTATGCTTCTGTTGTGAGAAAAGATGCTAATGGTTTTCCAAAAAATGGATTTCAGATTGAAAATGCTTTGACTAGAGAAGAAACAATAAGAGGCATGACCCTTTGGGCTGCAAAAGCCGCTTTTGAAGAAAAAGAGAAAGGAAGTTTAGAAATGGGGAAATCAGCCGATTTTATTATTCTGGATAAAGACCTTATGAAATGCAAAGAAGCAGAAATACTTTCAATTAAAACATTACAAACTTTTATCAATGGAAAATCTGTGTTCAAAAGAAAGTAACAAATAATAGCAATTATAACATTTACTTAAACTTTTCTAATATGGGTGAGTCAGATAAAACTAATTTTATTAAAACTAACTGAATGAAAAAACTATTTCCTATCCTTTACCTATTTCTTTTATTATTTATTTCAATTTCAACTACGGCACAATACAAACCACTTTGGATTCCAGATACGCTTTCGGGAACAACCTTTAATTTAAATATCAAAGACACATTTTCTCAAATATTACCGGGCCAACAAACAGTTACAGCTGGTATCAATAATAAATTTTGGGGGCCAACATTGTTTTTCAATAAAGGAGATACGGTTCATCTTAATGTAAGAAATTATCTCAATGATTCTACAACTTTACATTGGCATGGATTGCATTTGCCTGCTGTAATGGATGGAGGACCTCATCAGATCATTCCTCCTGGTACTTTATGGCAACCCTTTTGGAAGGTGACAAACAATGCTGCTACCTATTGGTATCATCCACACCTACACGAAATGACGCAAGATCAAATTACAAAAGGTGTAGGCGGTTTAATAATTGTAAGAGATCCTGTAGAAGCGGCTTTACCTTTACCCAGGAAATATGGCATTGATGATATTCCGTTAGTTTTAACCGACAGAGATTTTACCACAGCAAATCAATTTAGTGTTGTGCCTTATGGCGATAGTTCTTTAGTAAATGGAGTATTAAGTCCGCAGTACACAATTCCGGCTCAAGTAGTGAGATTTAGAATTTTAAATGCAGCCATTGAAAGATCTTATAATTTAGGATTTAGCGATAATAGAGCATTTTATGTAATTACATCTGATGGCGGTTTATTAAATCAGCCTGTATCCTTAACCAGATATTTGTTATCACCAGGAGAAAGAATAGAAATTTTAGTTCAATGCAACGGTCAAGCCGGAACTAATTTTGATTTGAAGGCTTATAATTCAACGTTGTCTAATTTCATTGGTGGTGGTGAAAATTTCATTAATGGGCCATTTGCTAATGCTTTAGGGAAAAAAGATTTTAGAGTATTGCATCTTAATGTTGGAGCACAAGGTGCAAATCCTATTACTACTATTCCTTCATCTTTAACTGCTAATATTTTTCCTTCAGAAGCCAACTCCGCAATAACAAGAACGGTTACCCTATCTGATTCTGCAGGAAGCAACTTTCCAAATGTTACTATTCTTGGACCCAATGCTTTTTTGATTAACAGAAGAATGTTTAACATAAGCTATAATGATTATAATGTTCCTTTAAATAATACTGAAATCTGGGAGTTAAAAAGCTCTTCTATTTTTGCGCATCCATTTCATATACATGATGTAGAGTTTTATATTTTATCAAGAAACGGCATAGCGCCTCCAAATTACGAGCAAGGTTGGAAAGATGTTGTGTTAGTAAAGGCAAATGAAACGGTTAAATTTATTGCCAAATTTGATGATTATGCTGATAATATTCATCCTTTCATGTACCACTGTCATATTTCATTGCACGAAGATGAAGGTATGATGGGTCAATTTGTAGTTGGAAGCACAACGCCCACTGCAAGTGTTTCAAGTATGAGTTGCAATAATGCATTTTTTTCTACAACAGCCACAGTTAATTCTAATTACAATGGAACTGCTACTGTTGCCTATGCCGGAGGCAATGGAGTTGCTTATTCGGCAGGAAGTGCAATTTCTTCAATTGGGGTAATCGGTTTAACTGCTATACTTCAACCAGGAACCTTAAGTAATGGGCTAGGCAATTTTATATATAACATAACAGGTACGCCTACTTCATCTGGAGTTGCAAGTTTTCCAATTAGTTTTAATGGAATTAATTGCGTTATTAATTTAAATGTTAACAATAGTATTCCAGCCCCATCATCTAATCGGAATGTAATGCTGATTATTGCTGATGATATTGGTACAGATTATTTTGGTTTCTATGAAGACCATCAGGATACGGTAGCCGTTCCTCACCTAAGATATCTTGCTGAGCACGGAGTTAAATTTACAAATGTAACTTCCGATCCGGTTTGTTCTGCTACCAGAGCTACGATGATTACTGGAAGATATAGTTTCAGAACCGGCGTAGGTGGTATCATTGGTGGTATTGGTGGATCGGGCGTGTTGGATACCAATGAAATTATCATTCCGAAAATATTAAAATCTTTCAATCAGAATATTACAAGAGCTCATATTGGAAAATGGCATTTGCACCAACCTATGCCCGCTATAAATGTTACTGCTCCCAACAGAATGGGCTTTCAGCATTTTGAAGGACCATTTACCGGAACATTAACTCCTAGTTATTTCGACTGGACTAAAACCACTAACGGCATAACATCAACGAATACTAATTATGCAACCACCGAAGAAACCAATAATGCTTTTTCTTGGATAAAAAATAATGTTGACAAGCCGTTTTATGTTTGTTTGGCATTAAATGCTCCGCACGACCCCATTCATCTTCCACCATCTGGCTTACATCAATTTACAAACCTAACTGGAACGCCTGTTGATATCAATCGTAATTCCAAAGAATATTACAAAGCAATGATTCAAGCCATGGATCATGAATTAGGAAGATTATTTGATTCTTTAAAAGCCATCAATAAATTTGATAGCACCGATTTTATTTTTATTGGTGATAATGGCTCCATTGCAAAAGTTGCACAAACAGCAGATACAGGAAGAGCAAAAGGAACACTTTATGAATACGGTACACACGTGCCTTTAATGATTGCAGGCCCTTCTGTTATAAACCCAGGTAGAGTTTCAAATGCTTTAGTAAATACAGTAGATATTTTTGCTACTGTTTTAGAATTATTTGGACAATACAATTGGTCCTCTCAAATACCAATCAATAAACCGGTAGACAGTAAGAGCTTAATGCCAATACTCAAAAATCAAAATAATACCATTAGACAATGGTCGTTTTCTGAAATTTTTAAAACAGTTAAAGATTCTTCTGACGGAAAGGCAATCAAAAATCTTGAATATAAATTGATTCGTTTTGATGACGGAAGAGAAAACTTTTTTAAACTCTCTGTTGATCCAAAAGAAACAAAAAATCTTTTGAAAGACGCATTGGTAGAAGCCGATTATAACAATTACATCTATTTATGTAATCAGATGAATCTGTTACTCAATAATAATTTAACATGCAGTGCCGTAAGAGCAGACTCATCAAATAACGCTGATGTTGATTTTAATTTTAGTATTAATCCAAATCCTGTAGCTAATGTAATTAATATCAAATTCAATTCTACAAAAACTAAAGCTTATTATATTTGGATTTGTGATGCAGTGGGAAGAACAATGATGATGTTGCCTCAGCCTGAAATTACTAATGGTATTAATGTTGCGGCTTTATCAAAAGGAATATATTTTATAAAAATTATGGATGAAGCAAATAAAAAAATCATCACAAAGAAATTTATAAAAGGGTCGTAATTCATTTTAATTATTAGCGTTAGAAAAAATATTTATAACTATGAGAAAATCTATATTACTGTTTAGCATCTTTTTTTATTCCCTAGTTTCAATTGCACAAACCAATCCTGCAATAGTTTCTTGGCTTCAAAATACTAATGGAACAAAAGGTCGTCATTATGTAAATGGGAATTCAACCCCAATTCAAGATAATGATTTAGCCAATGTGCAGCAGGTTTCTTACTCTAATAGTTGGGCTTATATCAAAACCAATGGAATCCCTTCTTATGTTACTGGTCCGTTTTTAGATGGCAATCCTTCCATTGCAACAACTCAAAATGCAATTTTCAAAGTTTCATTAAATCCATTACAAAACACTGGAACCCCTGTTAACACAACAGGAGGCAACATTGGACTTTTTATAAATGGAGTAGCCTTATTCGATTATAGAGATGGCGTATCGTGGAGAAATGCTACCAATTCATTAGCTGGTGGTCCGTTAGGTGGATTTGGTGATGGCGTTTGGAACAGAGATGCGGTTGTGGGAGAATTAAAAGGATTTGATTGTTCAAAAGGACATCCTGCAATGGGCAATTATCATCATCATCAAAACCCTAGTGCTTTTAATCTTGACTTGAATGTTGTTTCAACAGTTTGTAATCTATATACTTCAGATGGTTTATATGTAATAGATAGCACTCGGCATTCTCCACTTATAGGTTTTGCTTATGATGGATTTCCAATTTATGGAGCTTATGCATATAAAAATGTAGATGGAACAGGTGGTATTACAAGAATGAAATCGAGTTATGTGTTAAGAAATATTACAGTCAGAAATACTAACTCAAATGGCGCTACTGTAACTCCGGGACCTGCAGTAAATGCTACTTATCCTTTAGGTTATTTTAGAGAAGATTATCAATACAATGCTACCAACACTAATACTCCCGATTATCTTGATGAGCATAATGGAAGATTTTGCATAACACCAGAATACCCAAATGGAATCTATTGCTATTTTGCAACAGTTGATAACAAATGGAATTCTGCATACCCTTATGTTGTTGGTCCAACTTTTTTTGGAACAAGAACAACTACAAAAGTAAATGCAATTACAGAACCTGTGCAACAATATACACAACCACTTCCCGTAGCCACTGTTAATGCAATTAGTTGTAATGCTGTTGTGTTTTCAAATCAAAAAGCAATTGTGAAAACTGCTTATAGCAGTACAGCAAGCGTTCCATATTCTGGAGGAAATGGAATACAATATGCTATCGGAGCTGTTACAAATTCAACCGGTGTTTTTGGATTAACAGCAACATTGCAGGCTGGAACGTTGGCAAATGGAAATGGGAATTTAATATATAACATATCCGGAACTCCGGCAGATACTGGCATGGCTTCATTTGCTATAAATTTTGGTGGAAAGAGTTGTACAATTAATTTGAAGATAATAGAAAAAGCAAGTTGCGATTTTTGTGTTGTGCCAAATCCAATACAAAACAATATTTTGAAATTAAATATGGCTGCCGATAACAAAATAAATGGTTTTTGGATTTATGATGTTGTTGGAAAATTGGTTTATCAAGCAGTACAACCAGATGTTAAAAAAGGGATTGATATTTCAAGACTACCCAAAGGATCTTATATAATTAAGGTTATAGAAGAAAAAAGCAATCAGGTATTTACAATGGAGTTTGTGAAATAAGTATTATATATCCCAACAAAAAACCCCTACAACTCACGCTGCAAGGGCTTCTGTAAAATAAAAACCTGCTGTAGGGGAAGGGTTCGAACCTTCACGAGGAAGTTAGCCATAACACAAATGGTTTCGGTGGTCGATCCCGGATGAAACACCGTTTCCAATGTTTCAACTCTATGTTACGTTTATCCTTTTATCCTCACCCCCGAGACAAGAGGGCATGTCTGCCAAAGAATTTCATCACCCCACAATTTTTAAGAACTTATAAGGGTAAAACTAAATAATTCTTCTTTCTATTGAAAGTATTTCAAAATAAATTTTGAAAATATAGAAATAATCCAAATATTTGTATATTATTTTGAAAACATACTAAAATTCAAATCAAAATGGCCGGAAAATTAAATCTTGACAAACTTGACCTGCAAATCATAGAAGCTATGATGAATAATGCAGAGATTTCTTATGCCGAATTAGGTAAGAAACTATTTGTTAGTGGAGGTACTATCCACGTTCGTATCAAAAAACTACAAGAGTTTAAGATAGTTAAAGGTACAAGGTTAAATGTAGATTTAAAACTTTTAGGATATGATATTACTGCTTTTGTAGGAATTTATCTAGAAAAAAGTTCACTCTACGATAACGTGGCTAAAGATTTAATGAAGATTCCTGAAATTATTCGTCTTAACTATATTACTGGTAACTATAGTATGTTTATTGAAGTGGTTTGTAAAGATATTACTCAATTGCGTTTTGTGTTGCATGATGAACTTCAAAAAATTAAAGGCATTGAAAGAACTGAAACATTTATTTCCCTTGAAGAAGGATTTTCTAGAAATGTTCCAGTGGCACCATTGTCATAACAGAACACTACTTAACTTTCCTGTTTTTCCATTGATAAGCTCCTGCTTTTCCTAAAGCACCAACTATTATTGTATAAAAAATATGTGCGGGTTGTAATAAGGGAAATATCCAAAGCCATTTTTCTTTTTGAAAAAATACTGCTACGGGATAAAGGAAATATATTTCTATAATTGTTTTTACAAATAGTAACATTAAACAATAAAAAATAATATCGGTTTGTAATTTTATTAATGCGCCAATTATTAAACAAGCCAAACTAAAATTGAACAAATAGATTAATAATAAAACAGGCAATAAAGTTTTGTCTGAATATTGAGTGGCCTTACTCGCCCATCGTATGCGTTGATGAACAAATTCTTTAAAAGTATTTACAGGCGCTGTTTCTACAATTACTGATGGTGATTTTAAATAGGAGATTTTATTTTTTGCATTTGCCGATATTTTATGTAAGAGCATCATATCATCTCCGCTTGCTTGTTTAATAACGCCTTTATACCCTCCTACTTCTTCAAATATTTTTTTGGTATATGCCAAATTAGCTCCATTGCACATTCCATGCAAACCTTTATGTATACCCGCACCTGTTATACCTTGCATACACATGAAATCAATAGATTGAAAAAGTTGGATAAATGATGTATTGTGTTTGATTAATACAGGCATTACAATCATATCAGGCTGATGCTGTTCAAAAAAAACTGCTATATTAGTTAACCAGTCTGTTTTTACTGTACAATCTGCATCTGTTGTTACAATCAATTCTCCCTTACTTGCTGCAACTCCTATTTCTATAGCTTTCTTTTTATAAGAATTTATTGAGCCGTCCTTTACATAATCTGATAAATGCAGCAATCGAACATTTGAAAAATTGATTTGCTGAATAACTTCAACTGTTTGATCTGTAGAAAAATCATTAACAATAATTATTTCAAATAAATCTGTTGGATAAGATTGTTGTTGAAATGATGCAATCAAATTTGCGATATTGTCTTCTTCATTTCGAGCCGCAACAACTACACTTATAAATAATTTTGATCTGCTTTCTTTGATATTGTGTAATGAAAAATCAGGAATAGCTTTCCAGTTACTTCTGTAAATCAATAATAAAATTGAATAAACAAATAGTAATAGCAATACAATGAATAGAAATATTTGGAGCATCCTTAATGATATAGAGTACAAAAATAATTGTTTAGGATTGAATCAAATAACTAACTTTATGAAGAATGCTAATTGATATGAAGTTCAAATCTTTCAACCTATTTCTAGTCGTTATTGTATCCTGCTTCTCTGGGTTAATGGGATGGTCTCAAAAAACAATCGAGCCATTTATTAAACTAACAGAGCCGCTAAAAGAAACCAACATAGTTTACAGCAATCAAAAGTTCATCATTGGAAGTACTTGCAAATCATGCTTAGTAACAATTAATCAAATTCCTGTAAAAGTTTACTCAACTGGAGGTTTTGCAATGGAATTAAATCTTGTTGAAGGAGACACTAGTTTTACCATTATCTCATCTTCAAAAAACAGCAAGGAAATCTCTAAAACAATACATTATTCTTACAAAAAACCAGCAGCAGAAAAAGAGGTAGGCGATTTGTCTATAGAAAGAATTCAAATATTTCCTGAAGGAGATTTAGTTTTAAAACCTGGCGACATTTTATCCATTAAAGTAAAGGCCCTTCCAAATTGTAAAGTAAAACTTATGAATGGTTTTGCTTTGTATGAAATGCCGAAAACTATTAATAATCCTATTCAAGGGATTTATCAGGGAGAATACATTGTTCAACCTACCGATACATTCAACCAAACTAAATTAATTGTACAATTAGACAGCGCAGGAAAAATAATTTCCAAATCGAGCAGCTCTTCGTATACTGTTATGCGTGATACTTCCAAAGATATGGTTATAACAAAAGGGAGATTAGCACATTTGCTTTATGGACTTGGTGAAGATAGATTAGGTGGGGCAAAAATCGGCTATATCGACAGCTTAATACCTTTAAAAGTTATTGGAAAAGTGGGAAGTAATTATAAAATTCAATTGTCTAAAAACAGAACAGCTTATATACCAGATGAATTAGTGAATCCATTACCAAAAGGAAGTTTCGCTGCAAAATCACTTACGGATAAGATTCGTGTGATGGGTGACTCAAATTATGATTATGTAAAAGTGCAGCTCTTTAATAAATTGCCTTATCAATCATTTCAATTAACCGAACCATCAAAAATAATTGTTGATGTTTTTGGTGCCACTAGCAATACAAATTGGATTGATCAATTATCCTCAGCAAAAGAAATAAAGAAAGTGGAATACGAACAAATTGCTGATGATATTTTAAGATTAACCATCACCTTAAATCATCATCAACACTGGGGCCATAAAATATTTTACAAAGACAATGTTTTAATCATTCAAGTAAAGCATCAACCTAAAAGCTTATCCCTCAACAATCTTACCATTGCAATTGATGCTGGACATGGAGGTACGAATACCGGTGCAGTAGGACCAACGGGTATAGCAGAAAAAATGATAACGCTTCCTATATCCATTAAACTTCAAAAGTTATTGGAAAACGAAGGAACAAAAGTAATCATGACAAGAACTACAGAAACTTTTTTTGATAATAAAGAACGAATTTTATTTTATAGAGATAGCGCTCCCGACTTATTAATCAGTATTCATTTAAATGCTTCAACAGATCCATTTAGATCAAGTGGCACTAGCACATTTTATAGATATGAAGGCTTTAAACCATTAAGTAAAGCTATTTACAAAAGAATGCTTGAATTGGGTTTAAAAGATTATGGAAATAATGGGTCTTTTAATTTTATGCTTAATAGTCCTACTGAATATCCTAACGCTTTAGTAGAGACGTTATTCCTTAGTAATTTAGAGGAAGAAGAAAAAGTGCTCGATGAAGGTTTTCAGCAAAAAATAGCAGAGAAAATCTTGTTGGGTATGAAAGATTTTTTACAAAGTTGTTTGTGATTTTTATTTTATTACTCTCCAATGAATTAAAGGCTGAATGAAATAACAATACAAAGCAATAATAACTATACTCGATACATTTAGAATAAAACCAATCTTCAACATAGACTTCATTTTAATTAAATTACTTGCGTAAACAATTGAATTAGGGGGCGTGCTCATGGGCAACATACTGGCACAACTGGCTCCAATTGTCATTGGAATTCCTAATAGCAAAGGATCTAGTTTCAATGAGATAGCCAATGAAGTAACTACCGGTGATAGTACCATGACTTGAGCAACATTGCTAATTAATTCACTAAAAAAAACAGAAAAAGTAGTAATAATCAACATCAAAATAAAGATGTGCTGAACCCCGATTTCGCTCATATACATTCCAGCTTTTTGCATTAGATTTTGCGATTCTAATGCATTGGCTATTGCAATGCCTCCACCAAATAATAGAAGTATGCCCCAAGCCATTTTATCTGCATCTTTCCAATCCAACAACATAATATGTTTTTGATTTTCTTTTTTTCCTGAGGGGATAATAAATAAACTAACGGCGCCGATTAAAGCAATATTAGTATCATCTAATTTGATGAATTGTTGATAATAATTAATAGCATCTTTAAAAATCCAACAACTAATAATGGTTAGAAAAACGACACCAACTCTTAGTTCTGGTTTTGAAATTTTTTGTAGGTTTTTTAATTCTTCATTCATGAATTTTTTACTTTCAGGAGACGATTTTATATTGTTAGGGTAAACGAGTTTAACCATTATCCAATATAATAAGAACATCAAAATGATTGTTAATGGAATAAATAATTTCATCCAATCCAAGAAGCCAATTTCATAATTAAATTTTTCTTCTATATAATTTATATAGGCGATATTAGTAGGGGTTCCAATTATTGTACCGATTGCAAAATTGGAAGAGTATGCGATTGATAACATTAAAACCATTGAAAAGTTTTTTATGTCTTGCTCTGAATTGCTTTGATTGCTTACAATATGAATCATTGAAATAGCAATTGGATACATCATCATGGTTGTAGCTGTATTGCTTAACCATAAGCTGAGAAAGGCTGTTGAAATGATGAATCCAATTATAATATTATTACCATTTGTTCCCGTTAGTTTTATAATGTTTAATGCAAGTCTTTTATGTAGATTCCATTTTTCAATAGCGATGCCAATAAAGAATCCTCCCATAAATAAAAACACAACTGGATCTGAGTAAGCTTTTGTGATTTCCTTTATTGTAGTAATTGAAAACAAAGGAAATATTATCAGTGGCAATAATGCAACAACTGGATTAGGGACACAATCAATTATCCACCACATAATCATTAAAACAGCAACAGATAAAACAACATTTGCATTTTGTGAGAAATGAAAAGGATTTATAAATAGTAAAAGAAAAAATATTGTTATCCCAATAATAATTCCTGTTATTTGTCCATTGATTTTCACAAGAATCAAACTACACACTATCAAAAATTAATTTGCCTTTAATAGATATATTTTTATGTGATTACTATCAGTATGAATTTTAGACACATCTTATACCCAAATTGATACAAGGTGTTTTATTGATTGAATTTAGATTGTGATAAATATTATCTTTGCGCCATCCCATTAAATTATAATATCCATATGAACCACCTTTCTAACATTTAAATCCTTCTCAAAAGCATATATAAAAATTTACAAGTTTTTAAAAATGCTATTAAAAAACCAACAATGAATCTTAATGAAATGCTTCTTGTGAGAAGCAATAACAAATGCGAATTATGTTCATCTGCCGATTCGCTTTCTATTTATCAAGTGTCTCATGCAAAATATAAAGATGAACACAGTTGCATGATGATTTGCCCGAAATGTTTAGCTCAAATTGAGAAAAAAGAAATGCTCGATCAAAAACATTGGTCTTGTTTAACTACCTCTATGTGGAGTGAAATAGATGGTATTCAAATTGTTTCCTGGAGAATGCTAAATCGATTAAGGGAAGAGAGTTGGGCTGCAGAGAGTTTAGAATTAATGTATTTAGATGAAGAAAAAACAACTTGGGCAAAAGCAGATGGAGATCATGAAAATGATGGATCTGTTGAACTGCATAAAGATTCTAATGGACAAATTTTGCAAGACGGAGATACAATAGTATTAACAAAGTCATTAGATGTTAAGGGGTCAACTCTGAATGCAAAAATGGGTACTGTTGTTAAAAACATAAAATTAGTTGCTGATAATCTTGAACAAATAGAAGGAAAAATTGAAGGCCAGTTAATAGTAATTCTAACTAAATACGTAAGAAAACAAAACTAATTCTAATTACTTATCGTTCAAATAATCAAGTCAGCGTTTCTTTTAAAGTAATAAATAATTTTTCGTAATAGGCTTTAGTAGTAAAATAAAATCTCTTGGGTTTTATAGTAGTTGCTATTTTTTTTGCTTCGCTTTTTTCTCCTAACATAGACAGGCCCAAGGCGTGATAAATATACAATTGATCATAATATCCTTTCCAAATAAATTCTTCTGTTCTTTCAAATTGCTCTATTGCAATTTTACTTAAAGCATATAATTGCTTATAATTTTTCGTGTGCCATAGTCCATCACAAACCATAAAATGAAATCCAGGAAACTCTCGAAATAAACCTTTTCCATTTCTTGGAATGAGTTTCTCTATTTTAAAAATTTTATCTAGAATATTGTTCATGTTGCTAGGATTAAAATACATGCTGCCAATTAATTCAATTTTAAAATGTCTTCCATGAACAAATGGATGTATTTTTTTTTGCGGGTTGTACAACATTGCATTTTTTTGCCAATGAATTTTTATTTGATCCATATTTTGTTCAAAAAAATACTTTAAAAACAAAGCTGCATTTCCAAACAATTTGCCTTCATATGACTTTTCGTGTTCAAGAAATTTTTCATAGCCCTTATATTGATAAGCAGACAAATATTCGTAATCAAGAAACAATTCGTAATAGAAAATTCTACCAAATTTGCTTTTCGCTATAGGCTCCATTACTTTTTCAAATAAGGTTTGATTTTTTCTTACATGAATAGCAATTGATCTACAGGTTGCTTGAAGCTTTGTGTCTGTTCTATCAATTTTTTCATAATGAATAGGATTAAAAAAATCAGAAATTAAATCTGCTGTAGCTTGTAAGCTATCTGTTTTGTTTATTTCTATAGAAATATATTCTTTTAAAATATTTACAGTTTGATATGCTGGTGCAAAAGAAGAGGAATTGAATGCAAAAAATCGCTTTAATGTTGAATCTGATATATATTTTCCAGTAATTGAAAAAATATGTTTTGCTAGGGTGGAACAATCTACAGCATTAACAATAGGTATAGTTCCATTCTCAAGAATTGTATTTTTTATATTTAATATTTCATTTACTGAAACGGTATTCTTTTTTCTTGACATAATACAAACTTAAGCAGATTTCAATATTAATTTTATATTAATGAACATTAATGAACTATTTTGGTTGACAATTTTGAAATAATATTGTAAACAAATTTTAATGTTTCTTTTGTAAAACCAACATTTTGATCTGCAATTTAAAGTTCACTCGGAGTCATTTTCATGACTCCGATTTTTATTTTAAAGGTATGACTATAATTTACTGCATATTTTTTTGCTGAAAATCAATTACTTATAAAAGTGCGATAAAAAATAGTTGATAAAATGTTTGGCTAAATAGATGTTTTGCCAATATCTTTGCACTCCAAAATTTAAAAGTCTGAGGGGATAGCCTCAGCATCATCTAAAAAAAAGTAAAATGAGTAAATTACATTTCACCACAAAACATGCGAACGAGGCTACCGTTAAACACAACTGGTACGTTGTAGACGGTACTAATCAAACCGTTGGTCGTATGTGCGCAAAAATTGCGTCTGTTCTACGTGGTAAGAACAAAGCCTATTACACTCCTCATGTTGATTGTGGAGATTTTGTAATTGTTACTAATTGTGATAAAGTAAAATTCACTGGTAACAAAATGGAAGATAAAGAGTATTTAACGTTCAGCGGATACCCAGGTGGTCAAAAAGGTGAAGCGGCACAAGATTTATTAAAACGCAGACCTGAAGTAGTTATTGAAAGAGCAGTAAAGGGTATGTTGCCTAAAAATAGATTAGGTCGTAAAATGTACAAAAAACTCTTTGTATATGCAGGTGCAGAGCATCCGCATGGCGCTCAAAAACCAGCATCCTTAACTTTCACAAAAATTAAATAACTCGATATCATAGATATCATAAAGTATAATAAATGGAAAAGCAAAAAAATGCAGTCGGCCGTAGAAAAGAAGCTGTTACTCGTGTCTTTCTTTCAAAAGGAGATGGAAAAATAACAGTAAACGGAAAAGACTATAAAACTTATTTCCCTTTGGTTTATTTACAAAATCAAGTGGAAGCTCCTTTAAAAGTAGTTGAACTTGCTGACAAGTTTGATATTTTAGTAAATGCCACTGGTGGTGGAGTAAAAGGACAAGCAGAAGCAACTAAACTTGCTATATCAAGAGCTTTGCTTGAAGTAAATGCTGAGTATCGTCCGGTGCTTAAAGCTGCGGGCTTATTAAAGCGTGATCCTCGTTCAGTTGAGCGTAAAAAACCAGGTAAAAAGAAAGCAAGAAGAAGCTTCCAGTTCAGCAAGCGTTAATCACTTTCTTGTTTCAGGTTCAATGTTATTGTGCCTAAAGCTTATAAATATTCAAACTATAAAATAATATAATGGAAAATACATCATTACAACAGCAACTTTTGGAGGCAGGTGTTCATTTTGGTCACTTAAAGAAAAAATGGAATCCAAAAATGCTTCCTTACATCTTTGCAGAAAAGAAAGGAATTCACATCATTGATCTTAACAAAACTGTGGAAGGTTTGCAAGAAACTGCTGCTGCTTTAAAAGCAATTGCACGCAGTGGTAAGAAAATCATGTTTGTGGCTACTAAGAAACAAGCAAAAGAAATCGTTCAAGAAAGTGCAAAGCGTGTAAACATGCCTTTTGTAACTGAGCGTTGGTTAGGTGGTATGCTTACCAATTTCAATACGGTTCGTAAGAGTGTAAAGAAAATGCAAAGCATCGAAAAATTATTAGCAGATGGTAGTGCAGAAAATCTTACCAAAAAAGAAAGATTGACACTTACTAGAGATAAAGATAAAATGGAAAAAGTGTTAGGTGGTATTGCTAACATCAGCAGAATTCCAGCTGCATTATTTATGGTTGATATTGGGCATGAGCATATTGCATTAGCAGAAGCAAAGCGTTTAAATATAAGCACTTTCGGTATGGTAGATACGAATTGTGATCCAAATAAAGTAGATTTTGCTATTCCATCTAATGATGATGCAACCAAATCAATTGCTATCATTGTTCATTATATCACTGCAGCAATTGCAGAAGGATTACAGGAACGTCAGGCAGATAAAGATGATGATGATCAAAATGTTGACGTTGAAGAAAGTGCAGAAGCTAAAGCAGCTCGTTTTGAACAAAAAGTAGATGCTGGTGATGATAAAGGAAAAAGAGGTAGAGGACCTGGTGGCCCTGCTTTAGGAAAACGTCGCCCTGCTTCAGCTGGTGCCGGAGCAAGAAGACCAGCAGGAAAATAATAATTTAAAAAATTAAACAACTAAACTTTTCTCATTTACAGAGGATAAAAGAATAAAATTATGAGTACAATTTCAGCAGCAGACATTAACAAATTGCGTCAGGCTACAGGAGCTGGCATGATGGATTGTCGCAAAGCATTAACAGAAAGTAATGGTGATTTTGAAGCAGCAATTGATTGGTTGCGTAAACAAGGACAAAAAGTAGCTGCAAAACGTAGCGATCGTGAAGCAAAAGAAGGTGTGGTAATTGCAAAAACAACCGCTGATCATAAAGCAGGTATTGTATTATGTATTTCTTGCGAAACCGATTTCGTAAGTAAAAATGCAGAGTTTGTTGCATTTGCTCAAAGCATAGCTGATGCAGCAATTGAACATAATGTAACTTCTGCAGAAGCGCTTAATGAAGTTTCAATAAATGGTGCTAAAATAGCTGATATGATTAGCGATAAATTAGCAGCTATCGGAGAAAAAATAGAAATTTCTAAATTTGAAAGAATCGAAGCTCCATATGTTTCTAGTTATATTCATGGTGCAAATAGAATGGGAGTTTTAGTTGGATTAACTGTTGAAGCAAGTGAAGCTGGTAAAGATGTTGCTATGCAAATTGCTGCGATGAATCCATTAGCGGTAGACGAAACTTCTATCTCAGAAGAAACGATTGCAAGAGAAAAAGAAATTGCGATTGAATTGGTAAAAGCTGAAGGTAAACCTGCAGAAATGGCTGAAAAAATAGCTATGGGTAAATTAAATAAGTTTTTTAAAGACAATACTTTAATGGCTCAGGCTTTTGTAAAAGATGGAAATAAATCGGTGGCAGAATATTTAAAATCTGTTCATGCCGATTTGAAGGTAACAACATTTAAAAGAATTGCATTAGGCTAATTTTATTAAACCCGGTTTTATACCGGGTTTTTTTTGAACTATAATTTTAAAATAATTTATTTTTAAAAAAAATATTTTTCTATATGCTTCCAAAGTATAAAAGAGTATTACTCAAATTGTCTGGTGAATCTTTAATGGGTGATAAGAATTTTGGACTTGATTCAACGGTTATTGCTCAATATGCAAAAGATATTAAACAAATAACTGAGTTGGGTATACAAGTAGCTTTAGTAATTGGCGGTGGAAATATTTATAGAGGCATGAATGAAAGTGAAACCGGCATTGAAAGGGCTCAAGGTGATTATATGGGTATGCTTGCCACCGTTATAAATGGAATGGCTGTACAAAGTGGCTTAGAAAAGGTTGGAGTATACACAAGGCTACAAAGTGCTATTAATATGGATCAAATTGCGGAGCCATACATTCGTAGAAGAGCTATTCGTCATCTTGAAAAAGGAAGGGTAGTAATTTTTGGTGCTGGCACCGGCAACCCATATTTTACAACAGATACTGCAGGTTCATTAAGAGCTGTTGAAATAAAAGCAGATGTTATTTTAAAAGGAACAAGAGTGGATGGAATTTATACAGCTGATCCGGAAAAAGATCCTTCAGCAAAAAAATATGAAAAAATTTCATTTGCTGATTGTATAACTCAAAAATTGAGTGTTATGGATATGACTGCTTTTACGCTTTGTATGGAAAATAATTTACCAATCATTGTTTTTGATATGAATAAACCTGGGAACTTATTAAAAGTTGTAACTGGAGAAAAAGTAGGAACCATTGTAAGTTAATCTTACGTTTTACATAGTATTTAAAAACCCCGAATATTCGGGGTTTTTTATTTTGGCTTCAGAAGTTTAATTATTAGTTACATAGGATTCGGAAGCCTTGTTTTCATTGGAGTTGGATCATTGGTTTTATTGGATGGTTGGATTATTTAAGTTTTTATAGGATAGGATTAATACGTCTTGATTGCTATTGTAAAAATAGGTCTGAGAAATTAGAATGGATAAATTAATAACAAAGAAGATTAAAAAATTGGTTTTTGTCCTATTGTTTCATAAGTATTCTTACTTAAAAGAATTGGATTTGTCTTATTCTAGATGAATTTTTATGGTCTGCAATCATAAAACAATCAGATAGTAATCATTATGTCTTATTGTTGCTTTCACTATGAAAACTAATATATAACTTTTCTGTATGGTTAATGTTAATCCTTTTCGCAAATTTTTCTGCCTAAATCTCTTGCTGATTTCTCCACTAAAAACCATGACAATAAAGACAAAATTATTGTTACTGCGAATTTTAAAATAAATGAAATAATTGGAGGATGTGTAGAATGATAAAAAAACATTTTAAAAACTGGTAAATGCCAAATATATAATGAGTAGGAAATTTTACCTATGAAAACCAAATACTTGTTGCTAAAAAAAGATGACAATGTATTTTCAGTTATTAAATAAATAATTAAAAAAGAGCTTGCAATTCCTACTACATTTGGAAGAAATGTATTGTTTATGTGATTCAAATATTTGTTGGGAAAAACACCAATATATAATAAAACGAATAAGGATATAAAAGGAAATATAGCATTGATTTTTTCAGGTATTTTTTGAGTGTTTCTTAATAGAGCTAAAAGACAACCCATAAATATTGATTCTTTAACGATACTACCAGCTACATAATTAAAACAATTAAATGCTTTTAAAATCCATACCATTAAAATGAAAATAATTAAACAATTAATTAAAGTAGTCTTCTTTTTAAGTTTTAAAAAAAAGATTAGAATGAAGGGCCAAATTAAATAAAACTGTTCTTCTACACCCAATGACCAAGTATGATAGACAAGGTAATTTTTGGCACCCCAACCCCAAGACCATGAAATATTATATAAGTATAAAGCGGAAGAAAGAAGATCGTTAAATATATTTTTCTGATCTTGACCTGTCCAATAAAAGATTGCATAAATGCCTACTACTAAAAGCATAACATATAATGCAGGAAACAATCTAAAAGATCTTCTAATATAAAAAGATTTAAGAGAAATTTTTTCTTTGAAATCAAATTCATCTAACAATAATGTAGTAATTAAAAAGCCAGACAAAGTAAAAAAAATCGAGACCCCTATTCCTCCATTTTGAAAAAATTTAAAATTAGCGTGACTAAATACAACCAAAATAATTGCTAAAGCTCGTAAACCATCTAATGAAGGCTTATAACCTAAACTTGCTAATTTTATTTTTGAACTCATTATAATCTATTTTAAATATTTTAATCTTGCGTCTATTATTTCTTGATAACAGCCTTCAAATTTTTTTGCAATAGTTTCAATTGAGTATTCTTTTTTTAAGAGATTAAATGCGTTATTTACAATCTCTGTTGTATTATTATTTAAACAGAATTTAATTGCATTTAAAAAGCCAACTTCATCATTTTTATTTATTAACCAACCTGTTTTATTAGTTATTACTACTTCTTTAATGCCTCCGGTATCATAAGCAATTACAGGTAAACAATTGTGAAATGATTCTAAAATTACGCCTGGAAGCCCTTCAATTAAACTAGGCATAACAAGAAGGTCTGAATGTTTCATTAATTGATTAACGTCATTTCTTTTTCCTAAAAAATGTACGCGTTGTTCAATATTTAATTCTTTTGCTAAAGAAATAATTTTATCTTTTAATTTTCCTTCTCCAACCAATAATAAATTTGCAGTAGGAATTTCAATTAATAGTTTAGAAAATATATTTAAAAGTCCGTTATGATTTTTTTCAGGAACAAATCCGCCTACATGCAATAAAAGGGGTTTGCTTAATTGTTGAATATCTAGAGGCGTTTCAACATTCTCTTCATTAATTAAAATCTTTACTCCAATAGGTAAACAAGCAATCTTGTTTTTAAATTTAGGGAAACAACAAGCAAAATCATCCATACATTCTTTACTCACAGAAGCTATAAAATCTACTTCTTTCATCAACCATTTATTTATTAATTTTTTTGAAATGGAATTTAAGAAGTCTCCTATTTTATTGGCATTTCTAAATACTAATTGATTTTTCCAACCAAATATTTTCTTCGATAATGCTGCATATTTTAATGTATCACCTGCATTAGCTTGTATAATTTCATAATTACCTTTTTTTATAAATTGGTTTAATTTTTTATAGCCTTTAAAATCCCACCATCTTTTTTCTTCATTGGCTTCTAAATAATTAAAGGATAAAGGAAAATGGAAAGTATCAGATTTTTTTCCAAACAAAATCAATACGTCTACTTGGTGACCCATATTTTGTAAGGCTTCACTTAATTGACAAGCAAATATTTCTGCTCCTCGTAATTGGCTCCTCTGTATTATTTGTAAAATTTTCAAATTGAGTAATTTATTTTTTATTTGCAAACGTATACAATAAGGATTCGTATTGATGGGCTATGTTTTTAATATCAAATTTTTGTGTTGAAATGTCTCTTGCTCTTTCACCCATTTCAATCATTGATGGATATTGCTTAATCATTTCATTCATCTTTTCAAAAAGATCATCTGCATTTTTTAATTGATGAACTAATGCTGTTTTTTGATGCTCAACAGCTTCTAGATTCATTGGGATATCGCTTGAAATAATTGGAATGCCCGTCATCATAGCTTCAACTAATGCACCACTAAATCCTTCAAATCGTGAAGGAAATACAAAACAATTAGAATCATATAGTTTTAACCATGCTCCAGGAACATTTCCTGCTAAAACTATTTTTTCATTCAAGTGTAACGATTGAATTTGTTTTTCTATTTCTGGTCTATAAGATCCTTCGCCATAAATTGTAAGTCTAACATTATCGTGCAGCTTAGATAATTTGGAAAAAGCCTGTATGAGTTCTGGATATCCTTTTTTTTCATAAAGCCTACCAATGGTTACAAACTCGAAATTGTTTGTTGATGGCGCTATCCACTTTTTGAAGTTTTCGCTATTTCTTCCTCTATATACTACATGAATATTTTTTGGAGATAACCCTAATTTTTTTGCATTGTTTTCTCCAATACATTGACTGTTGGATATCCAAGCATAAGGAATGAAACTTGTTAATCTGTCTAATAACCATGTATATTGATATTTTAATAATCCGATTCCTTTAAAAGTCTTTCTTCTTTCTGGATTATAACTATCATCCACAAACGTACCTATCAATTTGGTATTAGTTAATTTACAGGCAACCCTGCTTATAATATTACTTCTATACAATGAGGTGATTACTAAATTAGGCTTTACCTCATTAATTACATTTATCATTCCTTTGATAGCTTTTGTCCAATCATATTTCCCTTGTAAATTCAAGGAGATAATATTGCAATCCAATGCTTGATAAGTAGACAATAAATCTGCTTTTGGATAAAAATACAAAATGGTTATAGAAGCATTTTTTGAAAAATGCTTTATGATATGAGCGATACTTTGTTCTGCACCGCCTTGTTGTAAACTATCTATGGTAAAAAGGAGTTTCACGTTTAATGTCCAAATTTTATATGAATATAAGATGCCAGTTTTAATGGAAATATTTCAAATAGAAAATAAATTCTTCGTGCTTTTACATTTAGCAAATTTAATTTCTTTAGTTTCTGATAATACTTTCTGGCTATTTCTTTTTTTCCTAAATGATAATTAAGCCACATTAATTTATAAAAATATTTTTTTTGCAATTTTGGATATTTATTAATGACTGGCAAATGTTGATCAATAAAAAGATTATATGCTGATGCTATTTTTCTGTAATTTTTGGATAGTCTATCCTCGCCTGTTTTATTAATATTTATAAGATGATTATGAGAAAAAGTATAACCAAATTCTTGAGTAATTCTTAAAAAGAAATCGGTGTCTTCTGCTGCTGGTAGTGACTCATTAAAATATCCACATTTTTCGAATACGGCTTTTTTAATTGAAATTCCAGAGTTGGTTCCAATATGTAAAGCATGAAGGAAGGTGATATAATTTGATTTAACAAAAGGAGGCTCCCAATGGCTAAAACTAATTTTATCATTATTAATAGTTTTTAAGCCTGTCCACATAAAACCAATTTGTTCATTGGTGTTTTTTAATACTTGAAATGATTCTTCTAAAAAAGTAGGTTCATAAAAATCATCGCTATCTAGTAAAGAAATAATACTGTATTTGGCATTTTTTATTCCTAAGTTTCTGGCAGCTGCAGCGCCACTATTTTTTGAGGCATTAATTAATAAAATACGACTGTCAGAAAAAGAATTTATAACCTCTACTGTATTATCTGTGGAACAATCATTTACAATAATGAATTCAAAATCTGTAAATGTTTGATGTAAGACGCTGTTAATTGCTTTAGATATGACATGTGCCCGATTATATGCAGGCATTATTACACTTAGCATATTTTATAAATGTATTTGACCCTTTTTGTTAAATGAAAAATCTAAAATGGCTTTAAAAATATATCGTGCATTTTTCATCCCATAATTTAAGCCATAACGAAAACTTAAAAGAATTTTTATGAATGAACGAAATAAAGTTTTTATTACTGCCAAGTTTAGTTTGTTATAACTAAGTATGAATAATATATTTCTTGTAGAATAATAATCTCTCCAAAGTTTATTAATATCTTTTTTATTTCCTCTTTGTTTTGTAATTCCTTGAGTTTTAAATTTAGTTCTATGCTTTAAATATAAGTCTCTTGAACAATAGAGCTTAAATCCTCCATTTTGCAATTTTAAATCAAAGTCTAAATCTTCAAAACTAAAAAAAAGTTTTTCGTCTGGAAGAATATTTTTTTCTGATATTACTTTAGAGGCTACAATTTTACACATTCCTCCTGCTATTTGGTCAACTTCAATTATGCCTGGTTTTAATAACTCATCATCTTGAACTCTTGTAATAATTCCATTTTTTCTATTAAAGTAATGTCCTACAGCGCCCACGCATCCGCAATTGGGAGCATTTTCACCAACTTGTAACAAAAGCTCAAAACAATTCTCAAAAACAGGAGGGTCATCGTCATCAACCCATGCAATCCATTTATATTCTTGAGCGGTTAATATTTCTAATCCCTTTTTAGATGCCCCCGCGGGTCCGGAATTATAGCCTACATTATAATATTCTAAAGGATAATGAGATAATAATTCAAAAATTGGTTTTGCGGAAAACTCAATGTCATTATCCACTATTACAATTTTTTCTGGTGGAAATGTTTGATTGAACAATGCTTCAATCGTTGTTTGTAAAGTACTATTTCGTCGATACGTCATTATAAATGCAGCAAAGAATTTTTTTCTTTCTGAAATTATTTCCATCTTTTATTTGTTTTAAATGTAAAATGCATCAATACTAATTTGAAAAATATTTTTACATTTTTTGGATTTGCTTTCCACGCTTTAATAATATTTTTTTTGGCTTTATTATATTGCTCTAATTTGAAATAGCTTGTTGCAATTGAGTGGTAAAAAGTTTGTAAAACTTTTGGACGTTTTATAAAAAACAATTTATGTTTTTCGATTAAATACTCATTAGACTGAATCTTATTTAGTTCATTTTTACTGCCCCCATTTAAATTTTGATAATATATAAAATTAGGGTTTTTTATGAATCCCATTGAAACTCCTTTTTGAACTAATTTTAATCTTATATCAGTATTTTCACTGTACTTCAATTTTTCATCATACATACCTATCTCAAAAAAAACAGTTGATTTCATTGCCCAACTACCAGCATAAAAAATTCCTCTTGATTTATTTTTTGCAGAGGGCTGTATACAATCTATAATTGTAATTTTTCCTTGTTGATTTACAAATTGTACGCTACAAAATAGCATATCAAAATGTTGTTCTTTTAATAAGTAAAAATCATTCAACCAATTTTTTTCTACTTCATCATCGCTGTCTAAAAATATTAAATATTCTCCTTTAGCTTTTTGAGCGCCAAAATTTCTTGCTGAACAAACACCTGCATTATCTTGATAATAATAATTTACTTGACTGTTTGTAAGATAAGGAGCTATTATTTCCTTGCTATTATCTGTAGAACCATCATCAATTATTATTATTTCAAAATCTTGAAATGTTTGATTGGAAAGGCTTTTCAAAGGTCTTTCAATAATGCCAGCTCTATTGTAACAAGGAATTATTATACTAAAAAAGGGCATAATCTATTTTAAAATGAATTTTAATTGTTTGAAATGAATAAATGTTTTAGAGAAATTATCTCTGTATGATTTAGCCACTGTTGGATTAATTGAATTACCGATTTCTAGATCTTCTTGTGAGTAATAGTTTTTGAGAAGCATTTTTTTTATTTCATATTGAATCCAAATAAAGTGAAATAAAACAGATTTGTATAAATAGTTTCTGATGAAAAATAAACGAGTGGGTTTATTTAATTTTATCAATGGTTTATAGGCTTCAAACTTTGCTTTTCCTGATGCAATTCCTTTTTTTAATTTCAAGTAATATTGCCAGGTCATTCTTCCATCAGACATAAAATGATAAAACTTTAAGTTGCTTTCATACCAAAGTTCATACCCAATCAACTCAAGCATAATACACCATTCTGTGTCTTCACCTCTTGTAAGCTCATCGCCTTTTGGTCCTTCCATTATGGCATTAAAGCCTTTATCATAATAAAATACTAAGGCCTCTTTTCTAAAAAAACTTCCGGCGCTATATAGTTTTCTTTTTTGACTATTTATTTTTCCATTTTGGTTGCTTTGAGGCCCTACAGCAAAAGACTTTGAGTATTTGTCAAACCAATTAGGTTTTTCAGATTCAAACAAAGGAATTCCACAACCTCCTAAAACGCCTATTTTATCATTGGCATCTAAAATTTTCCAAGCATTCACTAAATAATCATCAAACAAGTGATTATCATCATCACAAAATAACAACCATTTATATTGAGCTTCTAACAAGCCTCTCATTCTTGCATGATTACATCCAGCTTTAGGTTCAAGAATGATTTTTGATTTATGTTCGAATTTATTTTTTTGTATTAGATCAGCACAAAACGAAGAGGTATCATCTGTTGAGGCATTATCAATAATTATTAATTCCCATTCAACATTTGGTAAATTTTTCAAAGCGAAAATAGAATGAAGTGTAGGGCCTAGTCTTTTAACACCATTAAATGTACAAATGACAATTGATATTCCGTTGGTTAAGCTCATGAATAAAATATTACTGCTGGTATCTCTTTCTTAATATTAAATTAGAGACGCTTCCAATCAATTTACCATATTTAAAAATATTTCTATAATAAAAATGCCTTTTAAAGATAGTAAATAATGCTTTATTTCTGGTTTGATTATTAATTGGAAGCTGCTTAAAAAAAGAAACGAAATGAGGATAAATACTTGTGAATACAAATTTAATGTCTTCCTTACTGTACCAATATCTGAAACTAAGGTAGGAGCACATGGTTTCGAATTCTACAGCATTATAAGTATTGATTGGTTTTATTGCTTCTGCTTTAAATAATTCTATTGATTCGTTTACCTTTCCTTGCATGATTGAAACGCCTAAAATTCTAATTAAAAATTCTTGAAATATGGGTTTCATATCATAATATACATCCTGATTAAATGGAGAATCAATTAAAATTCGATTGTCTTTTTTAGGTGCTCTTGCCCCCACTTTTTTAAAAGAATCATACATCACAAAAGCATTTCTACTCATGCTATTTCTTACATACCTATAATATGCAAGTGGCTTATCAATAACTAATTGTTGCGCACCAACTTTTACAGCTCTTAACCAATAATCCCAATCTTCAAGGCTTTTCAAGTTTTCATCAAAGAAGCCTATTGTATTAACCATGACTTTACTAATACAAAAAGTATGGCAAGGACCAGGAACTCCTGAAATTACTTTAAACCGAAAGTCTTTATATTTTATGGGTAATGTTGTGTGTAATATTTTGTCTTTATGCTCAGAAATATACGTGTATCCAAATTGTACCAAGTGATTATCATTTGCTACTATAAGTGCTGTATTGATTTCTTGTAAACAATTGGAATAAAGAAAATCATCGGCGTCTAAAAAAATAATTCGTTTGCCCTTTGATAATTGTATTCCATGGTTTCTTGCCGAAGAAAGACCTCCATTAATTTTTTCTATTAATTTTATTCGATGGTCTTGTTTGCAGAATTGATTGGCAATTTCAGAAGTATTATCGCTAGCACCATCATTAATAACTATAGCTTCCCAATCGCTAAATGTTTGATCTAATAAAGAGTTTAGACAATCAGATAAATAAATAGCTTGATTATAACAAGGAATAATGACACTGAAAAAAGGTTGCATTATTTTAAAACGTTTTTAAGGAAAATATTATTCGCCAAATTTTTCATTCATCACTTTTTTAAAATTGTCCATTTGGGTTATTCCGAATTCTTCCAGTGCTAATTTTTGATAATATGCGCCTCTATCTCTTAATTCTTTAAATAAAGATGGAGCGGGTGACCATCTATCATGAACAACTCCACATATTCTTGTGGTAGCAACTTTTAATCCATTCATCTTAGCCCTTATAAAAAAGTTTTGATGTTCTCCACCTTTTAATATTGGATTCCATCCACCAAATGATTTTACTTTTTCTGTACGCGCAATAAAAAAATTATGTGTCATATCACATAGCGTAAAGGGATCCTTGTAAGGAACTTTTTTCATGCTACAAATATGACCATTTACATCAAAGCTCGCATGGTATTCAAATATGTTTGTAGCAGGAATAAGAATATTCAATTTTAAAAACCATTTCGAAATATTGAATTTTAATCTGTCTTTTCTTGATTTTAAATTGTATTGTCTAAACACGCCTCCTAGTAAATCAAGGTTATTTTCTACCAGCAATTTTCTCATTATTGGAATTCGTGTTCTGGGTTCAAAAATGAAATCATCATCACACAAAACAAAAAATTCGGTAGTGGTATGTTCTAGCATTACATTACGTCCTTCAGCCGTTCCGGTATCAAAAGGCAGATTAATATAGGTGATATTTAATTGGGGGAAAAGGGCAAGAATTTCTGATTTATAAGGTAGTTTGCTGTCATCTGCAATAATAATAGGACCTTGAAATTTATATTTCTGAATAGAATGTAATTGATTAATTAATTGCTGAGGACGTTCTAATGTTTTTATTAAAATACTAACATCATGAAGTTTATTCATTAAATAATTTTCCTTTTTTTCAAAAGGAACAAGGTTAATGATTTTATACATTATTTTTTAGATTTAAATAAGCGAGTGATTTTTCCTATAAAATCTCTTTTATTTAATTTATTTATGATTGATTTTAAATGAACCGTTTTTTGTTGGTGTTGTTGTATTATTACTTCAAACAATTCAGGATGGATAAGTGATAAAGCGGGATTGTTTTCTGAAGTTGAAAGAGGATGACCTTTTCTAACTACCAAAAAAAGATTTTGCTTATACCATCTTTCAATTTTTGGATTATTCCAAATCTTAGGTCTGAAATAATCAATCATTTGAAAATTATATTTTTCAAAAATTGCTTGCCAATAAGATGGCCATTGTTCATTGATGTGATTTTGTCCGCCTTGACCGGGCAATGCTGCCGAAAACATGATTACATCTGCGTGAGTTATTAAAGATTCAATAATTTTTTCTGCGGATGTGGGTGGTAAATGTTCTGCTACTTCCAAGCAAATTGCTAAATCGTATTTTCTTTGTAAATCAAATTTTTCAATTAAATTTTTTTCAACGAATTCATTTGGTTCAATTTTTAATAATGAACGATTTACATAGCTACCGTCAACGCCTGTAACTTCTGCTACTCCTAAATTTTTAGCCACTTGAATCCAATTACCTAAACCGCATCCTACATCTATAATGGATTGAGGTTTATATATTTCAAATAAAATTGGCAATACCTGACCAGCAGCGCCAGAGTTATGGATAATTTCATCATGTATATAAGGAACTTCCATGTATAATCTTTTTGCTTTTAGATTGATTTTTTATTTGAAATAATAAAGATAATGCAATTAGGTATTTCGCAGTCAAAAGCTTTTTGGATTATTCTGTTTAATCTATAATCCACAGATATCTGCCATTATGTGAGTATGAACCTCAACTAAAAATTGTATATAAAATATTTTTTATTTTTTAACCTATTTTAAAATTGATCTTGTTTAGTAAGAAGAGCAGACCGGAAAATATTTACAACATTTTTTTTATATCTGTATCTAGTATTATTGTGCAGTATTTTTTATAAAACCCTTAAAGATTAATTGCCAAAACAAATGTTTAATTATTTTATTTTAATGGTATGAAATATCAAAAAACTAAATAATGAAAACAATGAAATAAAAAATATTTTCAGATTAATTTTTAAAAGAGACCAAATTAAAATGTAAAAATGGTTATAAATGATATTATTAAAAATTGTTTTTTTGTGCGCTCTTTTTGATAAAACATTGTAGTAAATAAATTGTTCTTTAATATTCCTCATGGGAAGGGCAAATTTATTGTTTTTATATCTCTGCTCCACACCCCCTTCATGAATTCTATATACAGATGCATTAAAATTTAAAATCTTAATTTTTCCTACTTGTGCATTTAGAAAAATAAGTGCTCTATCGCCTCCATACACTTTGTAAACCCATGGAGGAAAATTCACATTGTTTCTAAATACTATGGATGAAGTGGGAATATTTTTTCTTTTTGTTGCTACATCATCAAAAGTTAATTCATCATTTTTATTTACATAGTGAGAGTTATCAATAATATCTCCATTCATTTTTAAAACAGAGGCCTTATGACCGCAAAGATTATATTCTCTATTTGCTTCCAAAAAATCAATTTGCTTTTGTAGTTTTAATGGATCTGTCCAAAAGTCATCGCCTTCACATAAAGCAATATATTTTCCTTTACATCTGGGATAATTAAAAGTGTAATTCACCGCAGTAATTCCTTTTGAATACTGGTTTTCAGTTTGATAAATTGGAAATATAAATTCAGGGTAGCGCTTGTGGTATGCCTCAATAATTTCTTTTGTTCCATCTGTAGAAGCATCATCATGAATAAGTATCTCAATTTTGAAATTTGTTTCTTGTTTCAAAAAGCCTTCTATGCATTGCTCTATATATTTTACATGGTTATACGTTATACACGAAATGCTTACCAATAATTGAGCGTCAACCATATTTAAAATTTTTTCTCAAGTTGTACTTATAAATACTTTTCTAAAGTTGTATTTGTAAGGTCGTTCTTTATTTCATTTATTAAAACTGGATTTAATTGATTTTGCCAGTCATTATCTTGCGTTTTTGAATTAAAAACAGAATAGGTGTCAACAATATTTTGACTTCTTGATTGTTTGATAAAATCAATCGTTTGAGTATTCATTGGTATTTCAGAAAAGCTAAATAGTTTTTTTAATTCGTTTTCGGTATCAGATAATAAATCGTTATAGTTAATTAAATAAAATCTATCTGGATATGTTTGTTGTAGACTTTCAAATAACAAAGCAACTTCTTTCCATTTTTCAAAACCATAAAACTCTTCTGGTTTTTGTTCATTTTTTTTATTGGCATTCCTCCATTCTTCCATTTCATCCCATCCTAAATCCTTTCTAAATTCTTTTGGAGAACGAAGCCATGAACTTATGGATGCAAGAGGAGATCTTACAATTCCAATAATTTTTAACTCAGCATCTTTTTCAAGCATATTTTGAATAATGTGATGGTATCTAACTTCTTTATATACAATATGCGTAATGGTGTCTTTTTGGAATGTTGGAATAATCCCTTTTTGAATTCCGTCTATTTGATCCAAAAAATTTGATTCTGTATTTTGTAGTTTAATAAAAAAATCGTTGATCTCTTCAATAGAAGAGTTTTTATTTAGAAACCCTTTCAATTCATATGAAAACAGTGGCTGATATTTATATTTTACATTTGGCGAACTGTTTATTAATTGACCTAACCATGTTGTTCCAGATCGAGGTACTCCATGAATTCCTATCTTAACCATATTTGTTGATTTAAATTAATTGATATGATTTAAATTGATCTAATACTTCCTCTTTTTCACAAAACATCAATACATCAATAATGCTTAACCAGGGTACAAAATTTTTATTGAATTGAGTATATTCTTTTAAAATAGATTCGGTAAAATTTAATGTGATGCCTTCTTTTTCAAAATAGGATTTATCATATAATTCCATTCCCCCTTTTAAATTAATATAATGATCGCATCCGGATTTTTTACTTAATTGAATTAATCTGTCTGCCTTTTCCATTCCTCTTGTTTCTGGACTAAACACAGAAGATTTATCCCAATTCAATTCTTTATCCAGATATTGGTAAACACTACAAATTGATGCTATGGCCATATCGGCAATATTGTTGTAATCATTTGAAAAAACATATTGTAATATTTCATTTACTTCTTTAAAGAAGGGCGCTTTTTGATATGCGTTCTGAATTTGTTTAAAAAATGTATTTTTAAACTTTTCATCGTTTAAAACGGGTATTTCATTAATCAATTTGTTCTGGCTTGGTTTTTCTAGGGGTACTGTGAATAAATAATCCTGTGCATTAATTAAAATATTATTTCTATTAACCCATCCTCTTTTTATAAATGAAACATCATCATAAAAAATTATTTTATCTGTAGATTCAATCAAGTGAAAATACCCTATATAAGGAAAAAAATAAGGTTGCATTACAGATAACTTCATATTCTACTTTTTTTATTGAATTAATTTACAGTCTTCCAAAAATATGCCAGCTAGTCATTTTAAAAATCCTCGATGGATATTTGCTAAATTGAATATCTTGAATAAATTCAAGAAATGAAGCAAATAGTTTTTTTATTGTTTTAGAACTTTTAAGATTAAGAATTAAAAGCTGAAAAGAAAATACTACAACTTTTTTATAGTAATATAAAAACAATGCCTCATTGTTTATTCTTTTATAATACTGCTGCATTTCAAAATAGGTTTTTCTTACCATCTTTATTCGCTCAGTGTCTTTTTTAGAACTCCAAATTCCTCCTTGATGAATGCGATACACTGCAGGTGTAATTTCTGGCATGTATTTATATTTACCATAATGGCCAAGCAATGAAATTAAAAATGTATCTCCATTATTAGATTTATAAAACTCTTCTGGCATTTGTTGCAAAATAGGTACATTTCTAAAACACATAGTTAATGTAAGGGCATAAAAAAATCTTTGTAATTCATCTGAAGAGCAATCCCTTCTTTTGTTTTTAGGCAAACTCCATTCTCTTATTATTTCTCCCTTTTCATTTATTTTTTTTGCATCATGGCCCGTTAAAACAAAGTCTTCATTATTCTCTAAAAAATCGATTTGCTTTTGTAGTTTCAATGGGTCTGTCCAGTAATCATCTCCTTCGCAAGTAGCAATATATTTGCCTCTGGCTCTCTTAAAATTAAACCGAGGCATAATGCCTCTTACGCCTTTTGAATATTGGTTTTCTGTTTGATAAATTGGAAAAAATAATTCTGGAAATTGAGCGGTATATTCTTCAATTATTTTTTTTGTGTTGTCTGTTGAACAATCATCATAAACAAGTATTTCAAATTTGAAATTTGTTTGTTGTTTCAAAAATCCATCAAAACAATCTCTTATAAACCTTTCATGGTTGAATGTGGTGCAACAAATTGAAACTAATGGATTCATAAAAAATGAAAACTAAATGTAAAAATTAGTTTTTTCACTGGGTTAAAATAATTGCTCTAAAATTACAACGCATCGTTAATTATATTGGTAATATTGATTAAAATATCTTCAGACAATTCATGATATAGTGGTAGACATAAAATTCGCTTTGAAATGTCTTCAGATACTTCCATTTTACAACCATTTACGTATTTTATGGTATTTAAAGATGGATAAAAATATCGTCTTGGATATATCAAAGAGGAATTTAAGTTGCTTTGCACCTTAAGTAATGCTTCTTCAGATTTGAATACCACCGGAAAATAACTATAATTCCAATTCGTATTTTCTCTGATTTTCATGAAAACTAAATGCTGTTCATTTAAGTTTTTCAAATAAAATTCCACTGTGTTTTTTCTAGCTGATATAATTTTATCCATGTATGGTAAAACGCTTAACCCCATGGCGCCTTGTAATTCGCTAATCTTGCCATTAATGCCTAGTCCATGAAAATCTAATGGGCCATTATGACCAAAATTATGACTATAAAAAAACTGTTTAAATAATTCGTCATCCTGACAAAAAACAGCTCCCCCTTCTCCTGTATGAAATAATTTAGTAGCATGAAAACTACAGGTGCTTACATCACCATATTGAAAGATTGATTGATTATTATATGTTACACCAAAAGCATGAGCCGCATCGTAAATAACTTTTAGGTTGTGTTTTTTTGCAATGTTTTCAATAGCCTCAATATTACAAGGATTACCAAAAACATGGGTAGCTAAAATACAAGTTGTTTTAGAAGTAATTGCTTGTTCTATTTTATTTTCATCTATTGATAAATATTCAGGATTGATATCTACAAAAACAGGTGTACAATTTTCCCAAATGATTGCTGCCGATGTTGCAACATAGCTGAATGGAGTAGTGATTATTTCACCTTGTTTACCCAATAACTTCATTGCAATTTGAATGGGAATTGTACCATTGTTCATTAAAATGATATTGGAAACAGAAAGATATTTTATTAATTTTTCTTCTAGTTCAACAACTAATTCTCCTCTGTTTGTTAGCCATTCGTTTTTCCAAATTCTTTGAAGTTGATTTTGGTATTCATCAAGTGGAGGTAAGAAAGTTTTAGTAACATTAATCATGGGAGAATCACTTTTATTGATAATTTGAAAAAACTATACAGAATCCATATTGCTTTGTTCAACTTTATTAAATATTATAATTCCAATACTAATAAGAATTATGACAAATGTAAAAGGTTTAACAACTCCAATAAGGGGGTTGATTATAACAAAATGACTATATAATGAGTTTATAGATTTAATAATATAAATGATAAGAACTGCACATATTAACAGTATAGCCTCAAAAAATATTAAATAGTAGAAATCTTTATATTCTCTAACACCTTTAAAACGCAGATCAAATAATGAATGGCAAGGCCTTATTATTTTTGTATACTCATGATCATGGGTTTTATTTTTATTCATACTTTCAATAATTCACAAATCTAATTCAAAAAATTGAACTAAATATTGGAATTGAAAGTGTAAATAGTAGAACAGAATAAACAATTTTTTACTATATAGCATGTGAGATTTCAAAAAAAATCAATATCATCTTTTCAGATAACAATTAGCATAAAAATTTTAAGTCATTTGGTTTTTTTCTTAGTAAATTGCTATTTATCTTTTTTCTTTAATTTAAAGACTAAATATTGATATTAAATATTTAGTAAAACCACAAACCAACCTACCAATGAAAAATTTTTTTGTTTTTTTATCCTTGTTATTAATAAACTTACAATCACAAGCTCAAAGGGTTGTAATTTCGAACAATCAACAAGCTAGTAGAGATGCTGTAGTTGGTAGAAGCTATTACCATGCAAGTGAATCTATCTATACTAACGAAGAGCTTCTTGGTCCAACATTTACTACGGCCAATACTGCCATTCAATCGATTAGTTTTTATGTTGTTGCTTTGGGGTCTCCTAATACAATAAGCAAATTTAAAGTTTGGATGAAAAACGTTTCGTCTACACAATCTATTTTCAACACATTATCTGGAAAATATGATACAAGTAGTTATCAATTAGTTTATAACGGAGCGATTAGTCCTACAAATACAGGTTTTTTTGAAATTAATCTACAAAATCAATTTATCAGAAATGTAGGAAATAATTTGCAGGTTTTAATTGAAAGGCTTGATAATACAATACATGGAGGATTTTCTTTTTACACAGCTAATGGCAACAATACAAGTAGCACTGCTTTTTCATCTAGGATATATAATGGAAACACATTACCAGCTTCTAATGTGACGAATTTAACTCAAACAATTAAAAGACCTTCTATTCAATTTGCGCATTTATTTACTTTTGATGCTTCGATTATCAATATCATTAACCCAATAGTTTCATGTTATAATGAACCTCAAACCATTCAAGTTGAATTGTCAAATGATGGGATTAGCCCAATAGACCCAGGTGCTGCTACAGTTACACTAAATATTGGGGGCGCTAATAGCTTCAGTGGTTCTGTAACCAATAGCTCAACAATTTTAGCTGGTCAGTCTGAAATTATTTCTTTCTCAGGTATTGACCTTTCAAATGTTGGTGAAAACATTGATACAGCTTTTGTAACTCTAGACGGTGATGGTTCTTTGTATAATGACACCTTCAAATACACGACTACAAGTGCAGTCAATACAAATTTGAACCATAACTCTTTTATTACAGAAGACTTTGAAGGAAACATTAGTTCAGGAATAAATAACATAGAAATTATTGATGGAAATGCTCAACTTTGGACATTACAACAAGGAGAATTTATTAATGCATATTTAACCTCGCCCATTACACCTAGATCTCCAGGAAATAACTTCTTATTATTTGATGCTTTATTCAATGAAGGAATTACAAACACACAATATTTTAGAAGTGTTATTTATGGAAACTGTATCACAATACCAGTTTATGATCAAATAGATAGTTTAAACAGCAGAGCTTATGTTAGTTTTTATATGACTCATGATAACAGTCAACCAATATCTGTTGATAGTTGTTACTTAGTAATTTCTGAAGATAAAGGTCAAACTTGGACAAGATTAGAAGGTTTCGCTAGATTAGATTTAACCGCATCTATTCCTGAATGGAAATTACATAGCGTAGAAATTCCAACTCAATATAATGGACATACGTTCCAGTTAGGTTTTGAAGGTGTAAGTGATTGGGGAAATGTAATAGGAATTGATGACATTAATATTTACAGAGATGCAGATGCAATAAATATGATTTCATTTAATGCGAGAAATAGGGGCAATAAAAATATTTTAAACTGGGAAACTTCTTACGAAATCAATATGAGCAATTTTAATATTGAGCACAGTAATGATGGAATTAACTTTTCATCAATAGGGGAAGTAAAATCATCTGAAAACAACAATGTATTAAATAATAAATATCAATTTGTTGATGCAAATGTTTCAAAAGGAAACCATTTTTATCGTTTAAAAATAATCGAGAAAAATAGCGCATCTAAATATTCTGACATCAAAAAAGTAATTAATACAGGTACAACTCAAATTAATATTAACCCTAATCCTGTTCTTGATTTGATGAATATTAGTTTTGATGCTGATCAATCAGAAAAAGGAAGCCTTTCTATTACTGATATTTTCGGAAGGAAAATATTGAATAGTTTTTTAGATATTAAAAAAGGATACAATAAATTTTCATTGCCTGTATCTGTTTTAAAAAGCGGTACGTACCTTGTTAATGTTCAATTAAGCAATCAAAAAATTGTGAAGCAATTTAATAAGCTTTAATTTTTTTCATTTGAAGAGGCTGGCTAAAAAATAGAGATAGTCTCTTTTTTTTGCGTGTTATTCATTTGATTTATAATAATGTACATCATATAATTTCATTTACGAAAGCTAATATGTTAACATAAGTAAGCATATATTTGTGAAAATTTTGAGTCGTTATTTTTATTCATTAGCTTTCAACTCTAAAATGGTTTTTCAACAAAGTTATTTCTACCATGAAATGCCTTAAGAGCCGGCTCTAACCAATCGGCAACAATTATTAAAGGCATAACATGTGACAAATAATAAACAATAAATATAAACACATGAAATGCCAATAGGAACCAGCAAAAATCAACTGGGAATTAGTAATAAAGGCATAACATGTGACAAATAATAAACAATAAATATAAACACATGAAAAAAGTTTTCTTTTTATTTGCTTTTGTTAGTTTTTTTAATTCAAGTTTTGGACAAGATTCGAAAAATAAAATTGAAATAAACACACATCCTTCTGATCATTTTTTAATTCAATTTAGTTCAGATCATTGGACAGCAGCTCCGGATAGTATTCAATCAAGAATAAAATCAATTTCTCGTGGCGCAAATTTTTATTTTATGATTGATAAACCCTTTGCATCCAATAAGCATTTTAGTGTTGCATTTGGTGGGGGTGTAGGCACAAGTAGCATTTTTTTTAATAAATTAAGTGTGGGAGTAAATGGCACAAAACCTGTACTTGCTTTTGACAAACTAGATAGTACTAACCATTTCAAAAAATATAAGCTTACCACTTGCTTCTTGGAATTACCAGTTGAAATGAGATTTTCATCAAATCCTGCAAACCCAGACAAATCAATAAAGGGAGCAATAGGTGTAAAAGTTGGCACTCTTGTTAATGCGCATTCAAAAGGAAAAACACTTCAAAATGCAAGTGATAATACTATTAATGAGTTTACAGAAAAAACGAGCTCTAAAAGCTATTTTAATACTACAAGGGTGATGGCAACAGCTCGCATAGGTTATGGAAACTTTTCATTGTTTGGTGCTTACAACCTTAACACTATGTTTAAAGATAAAGTGGCTGCCAATATGAAGTTGCTGCAATTAGGATTAACAATAAGTGGATTATAATTTTTTAAATCTCGTTTTGCAACGAGATTTTTTTTTGATACATACTTTAAATTAATTTTGATAAATACAATTATTAGACAGACTATCACAATCACATGAGCGACGCTATTAAACATGAATGCGGTTTAGCATTTATCAGACTTAGAAAACCATTTAGCTATTATCAACAAAAGTATCATTCCGCATTATATGGTTTAAATAAGCTTTATCTATTAATGGAAAAGCAACACAATCGTGGCCAAGATGGAGCAGGAATAGCAAGTATTAAATTAGACACACAAGCAGGATATCCTTTTTTATATAGATTAAGAAGCAATGCGCATCAACCCATTGCAGATTTATTTGAAAAAATTGGTAAAGAAATTGAAGCTGTTGAAATGCAACATCCAGATATCAAACATCATCCTGGATTAATGAAAGGACATATCAATGTTATGGGTGAATTACTATTAGGACATTTAAGGTATGGAACTCAAGGAAAAAATGATATAAACTTTTGTCATCCCTTCATTAAAACAGATATTATTCCAGCAAGAAATTTAGCTGTTGCTGGTAATTTTAATTTAGTAAACACTGAAGAATTATTTGACAATATTTCTTTTACTCCAAATGATTTTTTTAAACAAAGTGATTTGGCTGCCATGTTAGAAGTGTTGCATCATTTCTTAGTAGAAGAAGATGAAAAAAACCCAGAGAGTACAAACATTTTATCGGCATTAAAAAAAGCGGCGCCGTTATTTGATGGTGGTTATCATTTTGCAGGGATGACAGGAAATGGAGATGCTTTTATTATGAGAGATGCGCACGGTATTAGGCCTTCTTACTATTACATAAATAATGAAGTTATTGTGGCCGCAAGTGAAAGGGCTGCAATTAGAACTGCTTTTGATTTAGATGAAAATGAGGTGTTGGAATTAATGCCTGGAATGGCTTTAATTATTAAGGCAGATGGTTCCTATTCAATAGAAGAAGTATTGCCTGCTAAAGAAAGGAAAGCCTGTAGCTTCGAAAGGATTTATTTTAGTAGAGGAAGTGATGAAAAAATATACAGAGAAAGAATTGCATTAGGTTATCATTTGAGTGATATTGTTTTAAAAGCAATTAATTACGATTTGAAAAATACAATATTTTCTTTCATACCGAATACTGCAGAAACTGCATTTTATGGTTTAATAAAAGGCGCAGAGGATTATTTGAACAAAATAAAAATAGAAAGAATATTAAGTTGGGAGAATGATTTTAATGAAGAGAAACTTTCTGAAATGATAAACAGAAAAGTGCGAATTGAAAAAATTGCAATTAAAGATGTTAAATTAAGAACATTCATAACAGAGGACAGTAGCCGAAACGAAATGGTACAACATGTTTACGACATTACGTATGGCACCGTTAGAAAAGATGAAGACACTTTGATTGTAATTGATGATAGCATTGTAAGAGGAACTACTCTGAAAGAAAGTATCATCAAAATGTTAAGCAGACTTAAGCCAAAAAAAATAATTATTGTTTCTTCAGCTCCTCAAATTAGATATCCAGATTGTTATGGTATTGATATGAGTAAACTAGGTGATTTTGTTGCTTTCAAAGCTGCAATTGAATTATTAAAAGAAAATGGCAAACAAAATTTGCTGGTTGATTTAATGGTTCAATACAACTTGATGGAAAAAAATAACGAATTACATACTCAAAATTTGGTTCGTCAAATTTATGCTCCCTTTACAGCTGAAGAGATTTCAAATAAAATTGCAGAACTGATAACCCCTACAGGATTAAATATTCCTGTGGAAGTTATATATCAAACTATTGAAACCCTTCATGAATCTTGCCCCAATAATAAAGGAGATTGGTACTTTACCGGCGACTACCCTACTCCGGGAGGAAATAAAGTTTGTAACAAAGCATTAATGAATTATTTAGAAGGAAAAAATATAAGGGGGTATTAAAAATGAAAACGTTGTTCATCATAAGACATGCGAAAAGTAGTTGGGCTGAGCCACATCAATCAGATTTTGAAAGACCTCTAAATGAAAGAGGAAAAAAAGATGCTCCCATCATGGCTTCCAGACTTCATCAAAAAATTAATTCAATTGATTATATTCTTTGCAGCAGTGCATTAAGAACTAAACAAACAGGTGATTTCTTTAGCAAAGAATTTAACCTAGAAAATGATTCAATTGAATATGTAGATAAATTATATCACGCTCCTGCTACAGTTATTTTTTCCGTTGTAGAAAAACTAAACGATAAATTAGATTCTGTGGCCCTTATTTGTCACAATCCCGGAATAACAGAATTTGTAAATTCATTATGCAACAAAGTCCATATAGATAATATGCCCACATGTGCCATATTTGCTGTACAGATAAAAAATGATAGCTGGAAAGATTTTGAAAGCGCTGAAAAAGAATTTTTATTTATTGACTATCCCAAAAAAAACTAAATTATTTTTTCAAAATACACTGCCGTTTTTTCTGGATTTTTATAGTATGCCTCTACTTCATAAAACCCCATAGATTTATATAACTGCATCGCGGGTAACATCGTATTTAAAGTGTCTAAAAGTATTTTTTGATATCCCATTTCTTTTGCTAAATCTATTGAAAGCATGAGCAATTTTTTTCCGATTCCTTTGCCTTGATAATTAGGTTGAACATACATTCTTTTCAACTCGGCAACATTTTCCTTATAAGGTCTAATAGCTACTGAGGCAACAAAATTATTATCCTGCTTACATAAAACTATAGTTCCTAATGGGGGCGCGTACATTGTTTTTATTGATTTCAATTCTTCTTCAAAATGCTGAAATGACAAATCAATATTTAACCACTCTGCATATTCTTTGAATAGTTTTACTGCTGACTGATATTCATGTTCTTCTTTTACTTGTACATATTCAATCATTACTTACAGATTTGTTGTTTAAGAAAACACCTACAAAAATAAAAGCAGCGCTTACTATTTTATAGATATCTAATACTTCGCCTAACATTACAATGGCTATAATACTTGCAAAT
>CANGGD010000004.1 GCA_947453295.1 Chitinophagaceae bacterium
AAATGTGGCCCAAGTTGTATTTTATTTGGCACCTTGCTTAAAGCAATTGCCTGCGCATCTGTGTTGCAAATGATGAAATTAACACCTTCGATATTTTGGGAATACATGTGATTAACAGCGTTGCTGCCACCTCCACCTACTCCAATCACTTTAATGATTGATGATTGTTCTTTTGGCAAATCGAAATGTATCATATTTTTTAAATTATGGGTTAGTTATAGTTTTTTGCAAATGTATTTTAATTACCTAAATGTGTATCATCTTCTTCTTTGAAAATTTCTATCAAATTGTTCTTAAATCCATTCATGAATTCTTTTAGTGTTCTGCGAGGGTGCTTAACAACTTCTCTAGCTATTTCTAATTCCTCTGATATAGTTTCCGAAGTAGTTTGTTCTGTTTTTACAGATTCATTTCCTTTTAATTTGATGAAATTATCAGCCATTTGCATGTTTTTATTTTCAAAGTCATTATACCCTTTTAAAATTAATCCAATACAAGTGCTATACATTGGCATAGCTAACTCATCATTATAATCACCAGATAAATGTTCATTTGGAATTCCAATTCTTGCATTCAATCCAGTTAAATATTCAGTAAGTTGAAGTAAGTGCTTTAATTGAGATCCGCCTCCAGTTAAAATAATTCCTCCATTTAGATTTCTATTATCAAGACCAGATTGTTTTAAGTGGTAAGAAACAAAATCCATTATTTCACTCATCCTTGCTTGAATAATTTCTGCTAATTTTTTTACAGAAATTTCTTTTGGTGCCATTCCTCTTAAACCAGGTATTGTAATGAACGTGTTAGATTTTGTTTGATCGCTCAATGCACTTCCAAATTGTACTTTCATGGCTTCAGCTTGTACTTTTAATACCCCCAAACCGAGTTTAATATCGTTAGTTATATTTTCTCCACCAAAAGGAATAACAGCGGTGTATCTTAAAACGCCTTCATGAAACAATGCCAAATCCGTTGTACCGCCACCAATATCTACAATTGCAACACCTGCCTCCAAATCTTGTTCACTCATTACAGCAGCTGCCGAAGCTAACGGTTGCAATACAAGATCTTTTGTTTTTAGTCCTGCTTTTTCTACACTTCTGTTTATATTTCTGATGGCATTTTTATCGCCAGTTATAATATGAAAATTTGCGCCAACTTTTACTCCGCTATATCCAATTGGATTTGGAATGTTAGGAAAATTATCAACTGTGTACATTTGTGGAATCACATCAATAATTTGATCTCCTAAAGGAATATAAGTTCTGTATTGATCAGCAATTAATCTGTCGATTTCTTCCTGTCTAATTTCTTCTTCTAATGTTTGCCTAACGATATCGCCTCTTGTTTGTAAGCTTTTAATATGCTGGCCTGCAATTCCAACATACACTTCATTAATATTTAAGCTAGGGTTAGACTCGTAGCATTTTTCTAATGCGGTTTGAATGGCTTTAATGGTTTGATCAATGTTTAATACCATTCCATGCTCCACGCCATTACTGTTGGCGCGTCCAAAACCTAAGATTTCTAGTTTGCCAAATTCGTTTTTTCTGCCGGCAATAGCAGCGATTTTTGTAGTACCAATATCAAGGCCTACAATGATGGGTTGTTCATTTTGCATAATGGGTTGGTTTGTGTTTGTTTGTATGGTTGTTTCGTTTGTTATCATTGTGATATTTTTTAAGTGTGTTATTTTTTTTGTGTGGAGGCTTTTACTTTATTACGATTTTTTTCTTGTGATTTTTTTATTTTATTTTCTGATTCTTTATTGATTATGATACTGTTTTTTTTAGTTTGTGTTTTGGTAGAAATTGCTGTATCAGAATCGTCATCATCTCTTTGAAGAGATTGCATAATTAAAGAAATGTCAGTTGAATTAGTAGCATTATCTAATAAAAGAGATCTTGAAGTGTCGTTAGCAGCTTTCTCTGAGTATTCAGCAACAGTTTTCATTATTTGTAAAGCCCTCATAGAATCAGCTTTAATGTCTTCTTTACCTTTTATACATGCAACTACTTGATTTCGAAATTGCAAATCCACTTTGCTATATTTATCCCAACCATATTTTGGTATTACATTTTTATAGAACAAAGTAAACCTTTCAAATTTTTCTTTCATAAATGAAGTATCTCCAAAGTAAATTTCTTGTTTTCCCATTTTGGGGATTAATTCAAATTGATTTTGTTTATTGATATCAATTTGATCAATCATTGACATTAAAAAAGAATCTTTTTGGATAAACACACTTAGTGATTTTATAGAATTTAATAGATTACTATCTTTTATAGTTAATTTTTTTTCAATAGTGTGAAAATTAGTAAACACAGGCAATCTTGCAGTGTGTTTTGAACTTAAAGGCAAAATTCTAATTTCATCATCTATATAAAATGTATTACCATCCATTGCAAATATTCTGGCTATTGGCTCTCGTTCAAAAATATTGGCTCTTAATATGCCTTGATTATCAAAATAAATTGTTGTTTTTTTTAACCATACATCTTTTTCCAGTTCTTTTTCAATAAACTCTATATCAAAATCCTTTATTTTTTTTCCAATAATTTTTTTGCCGGCATATTTTCCAATTATGCTTTTAATATCATGTTCATCAATAAAGATATTTGTTGTAGCACCTTCGATTTCTATTTTTATACCTGTACATAAAGCCGATTCTTTTTTATTAAAAGCTGCCACTAGTAATACAATCAAAGCGCCTCCCAACAAAACCCAAAGAGTTGAAATTAGAATCAATTTGACATTTATTTTTTTAGTCAGCTTCATGTTAATTTTTATTAATCAATATTTCTTTTATTGGCACTATTAAAGTATCTATATCTCCAGCACCTGCCATTATTATCAACTCTACATCTTCTTTTTGCAAGATGAAATCAAGCAATTCATTTTTAGTAGCACATACTACATTTTTATTAATCATCATTTCAGCAAGCATTTCACTTGTAATGCCTTCTATTGGTTTTTCTCGAGCCGGATAAATCGGCAACAATATAATTTCATCTGCCAATCCTAATGCTTTTGAAAAGCCTTCTGCAAAATCTCTTGTTCTAGTAAATAAATGTGGTTGAAATACAAGCAAACATTTTTTATTTGGATAAAATTTTTTTGCACTAATTATTAATGTTTCCAGTTCTTGAGGATGATGGGCATAATCATCAATCATTACTGTGGAATCTGTTTTTATTATATATTCAAATCTGCGTTTCACTCCTTTAAAAGAAGCAATTGAAGATTTTATTTTTTCCTCATCAATTTTTAAATAATAAGCTACTGTTATTGCCGCAATCGAATTCTCAATATTGTGTAAGCCTCCCATATTTAAAGTAAAGCCTCTCATTATTTCATTATTAATATGCACATCAAATTGATAAGCGCCATTGGATACAGATATGTTATTGGCAAAAGAATGTGCTGTTGACGAATCTCGGCTATAAGTAACTTTATTTTTTCCAATAAAATCAGCAGATCTTTTTAATCCTTCTTTTGTGATGAGCAAGCCATCTTCTTTTAATTTTGTACTAAAAGTTACAAAAGCAGATAAAAAAGCTTCTTCATTTCCATAAATATCCAAATGATCCGGATCCATTGCAGTGATAATTGCTACATCTGGATTTAATTTCAAAAAACTACGATCATACTCATCCGCTTCTACAACTACTACATTGTTTTCGCTACTCCAAAAATTTGTTCCATAATTACTTGCAATGCCGCCTAAAAAAGCAGTACATCCATACCCTGTTTCTCTTAATATATGAGCTACCATTGTGCTGGTAGTTGTTTTTCCATGGGTGCCGGCAACACAAACATTAAAAGCATTTTCAGTTATTTTACCCAACACTTCACTTCTTTTAAAAATCGAATATTGATTGTTCTCATAATATTGATACACCAAATTTTCTTTTGGAATAGCTGGAGTATATATCACTAATGCTGCATTTTTATCAGCCAATGTTATATCGTCTTCAAAATGAATTCTAATTCCTTCTTTTTCCAATTGCTCTGTAAGTGCAGTTGGAGTTTTATCATACCCACTAACATTTACACCTTTATTCTTAAAATATCTTGCCAACGCACTCATGCCAATTCCTCCTATTCCAATAAAATAAACAGACAACTCCCCTGCCGAATTTTCAGCAACCGCTCTAAAAAAATTGTCAATATTTTTTATTTCATTTGTCATTGAATACTTTTTAAAATTGCCTGTGCAATTTCTATATCGGCATTTAACACTCCGAAATTTTTTATATTGTTTGTTAGTGTTGTCATTTTGTTTTGATCTTTTGATAATTCTATAACTGCAGGAATTAATTTTAAAACCGCTTCTTTGTCTTGAATCATATATGCTGCATTTTTTTCTACTAATCTTTGAGCATTCACTGTTTGATGATCTTCTGCAGCAAAAGGAAATGGCACAAAAATTACTGGTTTCCCTACTAGCGACAATTCAGCAATAGACATCGCTCCACTTCTGCTGATTACCAGATCTGCTGCGGCATATGCCAAATTCATATCGCTGATAAAATCGGTAACAAAAATATTTTTCCTTCCTTCTGCAATAGATTTAGCCTGTGCTAAAAATGTTTTTCCTGTTTGCCAAATTAATTGCACATTATTGTATTCAAATAATTCAATGTTTCCTGCAATTGCTTCATTAATGTTTTTCGCTCCTAAACTGCCGCCAATACTTAAAATTGTTATTTTATTTATATCCAGTTCGAAATACTTTATTGCGGCATCTCGACTATCCAAATTTTTCGCAATTGAAGACCTTACTGGATTTCCTGTAATTTGAATTTTAGATGCAGGAAAAAATTTCTCCATACCATCAATGGCTGTAAAAACTTTCGTTACGTTTTTGGAAAGCAACGTATTACTTTTGCCCGCAAATGAATTGGCTTCGTGAATAAAAGTTGGTATTCCTTTTAATTGAGCATATTTCAAAACAGCGTATGTTGAATAGCCCCCAACTCCAATTACAGCATCAGGTTTAAAGCTTTTAATTATTCTTGCTACCTGAAAAAAACTCTTTAAAAGTTTAAAAGGCAACCCAATATTTTTTATCAAAGAACTTCTATTAAAACCTGCAATATCCAACCCCATTATTTCATACCCAGCTTGTGGTATTTTATCCATCTCCATTTTTCCTTTTGCACCTACAAATAGAAACTTACTGTTAGGCTCTAATTGTTTAATCGCGTTAGCTATTGCAATTGCCGGAAAAATATGTCCGCCCGTTCCTCCACCAGCAATGATGATTTTTTTTTCATTTTCTATTTGATGTTCTTTCATCATGTTGTTAAGCCGTTTGAGCTTCTGTTATTTTTTCTAATTGCGAACCTTCTGTTTGCTCAACATTCCTCGCAACACTTAAAATAATTCCTATTGCTATACATGTGAAAAGGAAACTGCTTCCGCCCATACTTACTAACGGCAACGTAACACCAGTGTTAGGAAACAAACTCACATTCACTGCCATATTTACAATTGCCTGAATCACCAACGTAAAACTTAATGCTAAAGCTAAAAATGCTCCAAAAGCAAACGGACATTTATTATACAATCGAATACATCTTAATAAAAACATCAAATACATGATCAACATAAATGAAGCACCAATGAGGCCATACTCTTCTATAATAATGGCAAAAATGAAATCGCTGTAACAATGTGGTAAAAAGTTTCTTTGCATGCTGTTACCAGGACCTCTTCCAAACCAACCTCCATTTGCAATAGCAATTTTGGACTGATTAATTTGGTATAACTTTTCATTGTCTCCATCTTTACTGCCATAAATAAAAGTTTGGATTCTACTTATCCAAGTCGACATCCTTTTTAGTTTAATGGATTCTGGAAGTTTGCCACTTGTGTTATTTTCTTTATTATAAGTTGTAACTGCAATAGAAATAAGAATAATTAATGGAATCATCGCTATTGCAATTGTTGCTAATAAGTGTTTCGTATTTACTCTTCCAATGAACATCAATAAAAAACTAGTGCCTCCAATAAGTAATGCGGTTGAAAGGTTTGCTGGTGCAATCAAAACACAGATTATAACTACTGGAAGTATTACAGGCACATATCCTTTCCAAAAACTTTTTATCACCAATTGCTTTTTGCTCAACAACCTACTTAAATATATAAATAAGGATAGTTTCGCAAAATCAGAAGTTTGAAAAGTCATATTAATAACTGGAAGTTTTATCCACCTGCTTCCAGCATTTAATTCTACTCCATAAAACAAAGTGTATATTAATAAAGGAATAGAAAGAAAAAAAACTATAATAGCCACTCTTGAAAAGATATTGTAATGAATTCTGTGCACGTAATAAATAATAAGGAATCCTACAACAATTAATGCGAATTGTTTGAATAAATAACTTTCAGTTGTTCTACTCATTTTATAAGCCAGTGAGCCAGTACTGCTGTATATTAATAACAAACTTGCCAGTGTTAGAACAATCACGAATGCCCATATCACTTTATCACCTTTTGTTTTTTTGACAATGTTTTCTCCCATGTCGCCAAAACCTTTGAGAGGAGTATTAACAGACAATTCCAATTTTGGAGATCCATTCCACCACTCTTTTATTTTTGATAATAACTGCATTTTGATATCTTATTTATAAATTTCTAACTGCCATTTTAAATTGATTGCCTCTGTCTTCGTAATCTTTAAATAAATCAAAACTTGCGCACGCAGGACTCAATAATACTACCTCTCCTTTATTAGCATAATGAAATGCGTTTTTTACAGCTTCTTCTGCTGAACTGCTGTCAACAATTAAAGGAACAATTTCACCAAAAGCTTCATGGATTTTGGAATTGTCTGTTCCCAAACAAATAATTGCTTTTACTTTGTCTTTCACCATTTCAGTTAAAAGGCTGTAATCATTGCCTTTGTCCACTCCTCCAAGGATTAAAATCACAGGCTTGGCCATGCTTTCCAAGGCGAACCAAGTTGAGTTAACATTTGTAGCTTTACTGTCATTGATAAATTCAACATTTTTAATGGTAGCAACTTTTTCCATACGATGTTCCATGCTTTCAAAAGTTTGCAAGGCTTCTCTGATTTTTTCCTTTCGAATATCCATAGCTGTTGCTGCCATACTAGCTGCCATGCTATTGTATTGATTATGTTTTCCTTTTAATGAAAAGTCCTCAATACTCATTAGCATTTCTTCATTTTTCCATTTCAAATGCATTTGTGCATTTGTTAAATAAACACCTTGTGGTAGTTCTCTGTTCATAGTGATGGGGACTTGGGTTGATTGTATTGGTTGGTTAGTAATATTTTTTGTGGTTAAATTATCGTCGAGATTATAAATAAAAACATCGTTCTTTTGTTGATTCTGTGTTATTTTAAACTTACTTTTTATATAGTTTTCAACTTTGTAATCATATCTATCTAAATGATCCTCTGTAATGTTTGTAAGGACTGCAACATCTGGTCTAAAGGTTTTAATATCATCAAGTTGAAAAGAACTCACTTCAATAACATAAAGACTTTTAGGATTTTCAGCAATTTGTCTTGCAAATGAATAACCTATATTTCCAACCATCGCGCAGTCTTTTTCTGCATGTTTACAAATGTGGTAAGTAAGTGCTGTCGTTGTGGTTTTTCCATTACTTCCTGTGATGGCAATCAATTTGCTTTCTCCTTTATAACGGTATGCAAATTCAATTTCACTAATTATCGAAATATTGTTTGCTCTTATTTTTTTAATAATTTCAGCTTTTTCAGGAATACCTGGACTTTTAATTACTTCATTCGCTTCCAAAACTTTAGCTAGTGTATGTCCATTTGATTCAACCATTATTCCATTCTCCATTAATTCATTTAAGTACTGTTGCTTTATAACACCTGCATCACTTACAAAAACATCAAATCCTTTTTGCTTTGCAAGCAAAGCAGCTCCTACTCCGCTTTCCCCTCCACCTAAAATGACAATCTTTTGCAAGTTTTTTGGTTTTAATTTTTTTCAGAGAAGCCTGCCTGCCAAACAAGTTGACAGGCAAGTTTTTCTGATTTCCCTTTTGGGGAAATATTTTAATTGGTTTTCTTTGGGTGCGTTTTGTTTGTTTTCATCGGTATCCGTAATTATAGAAAATAATTTTCCATAATTACTTTTCGGATTACGAAAAGGTTCTTCAAAAGCATAGAATTTAATGGGTTCGTTTCCAAAGGGTAGCGGATTACGATATCTTCAATAGTATTATGAATTAAACTATCTGAGTTTCAATGTTACAATCGCCATTGCAACACTTATGATAGTTATGATCCAAAATCTTACTGCAATTTTACTTTCGTGAAATCCTTTTTTCTGATAATGATGATGTAAAGGACTCATCAAAAAAACTCTTCTGCCTTCTCCATACTTCTTCTTCGTGTATTTAAAATAACTCACTTGAATAATTACACTAACATTCTCCACTAAAAAAACAGAACAGAAAATAGGTATTAATAATTCTTTTCTAACAATAATTGCTAATGCTGCAATAATTCCACCTAAAGCAAGACTTCCAGTATCCCCCATGAAAACTTGTGCAGGATATGAATTGTACCAAAGAAATCCAATACAAGCACCAACGAAAGCAGCGATAAAAATGGATAGTTCTCCTAAATTAGGGATGTACATTATATTTAAATACTCAGCAAATTTTATATTCCCACTTACATAAGCAAATATGCCTAAACAAATTCCAATAATTGCACTTACCCCTGTAGCCAAACCATCTAATCCATCGGTTATATTCGCACCATTTGAAACAGCAGTAACAATAAAAATCACAATGAGTATATAAACTATATAAGTATACTCTTCCATACTTTTTGGCAACAATCTTGCATAATTAAATTCATGTCCTTTTACAAATGGAATTGTAGTAATTACATTTTTAGCATTTGTAAACACTCTTTTTTTACCATCTACAACAAGCGTATCAAATTTTGTTTGAGTTGTAATTGTATTTTTTATTGTTACACTTTGATTAGACAATATTTCTCTTTTTACCAAAACGTTCTGATTAAAATAGAGTGTTGCCCCAACAATAATCCCCAGCATGATTTGACCAAAAACTTTAAACTTACCTGCCAATCCATCTGCATTTGTTTTCTTGAAATCAATGCCTTTTTCTTTAGCAATTCTTTTAGCTCTGATTTTAAGATAGTCATCGATAAAACCAATAACAGCTAACCATACTGTACAAAGTATCATTAATCTGATATATACTTTATGAAGATTGGCAAACAACAAAGTAGGAATCAAGATGGCAAGAATAATAATAATTCCACCCATTGTTGGAGTTCCCTTTTTTTGTTGCTCTCCTTCCAAACCCAAATCTCTAACAGTTTCCCCTAATTGTTTTTTTTGCAAGAAAGTAATTAGTTTTTTTCCGAAGACAGTAGTAATAATCAAAGAAAAAATCAAAGCTAGTATCACTCTAAAACTAATGAACTGAAAAAGACCTCCACCTGGTATTCGGTAGTTGTTTTTCATCATCCATTGAAATAATTGATACAGCATTCTCTTTAATTAAATTTATTTTTCTAGTAATTCAAACATTTCCTTCATCACTTTCTTGTCATCAAATTCATATTTAACTCCTTTTATTTCCTGGTATTTTTCATGTCCCTTACCCGCAATTAAAAGAATATCATTTTGTTCGCTAAGTGTTACAGCTGTTTTAATGGCCTCCATTCTGTCAGATATAGTGATACATTTTTTCCTTGCAATAACATTTACACCTGTTTCCATTTCTTTCAAAATTTCGAGAGGATCTTCATTGCGTGGGTTATCAGAGGTAAGGATAACTTTATCACTGTATTGGCAAGCAACTTCAGCCATTATTGGTCTTTTGGAGGTGTCTCTGTTGCCTCCGCAACCTACAACTGTTATAATTTTTTGTTCCCCCTGACGTAGATTTTTAATGGTTGCTAACACATTAATTAACGCATCAGGCGTATGTGCATAATCAACAATTCCAATTACATTTTTATGTTGACTCATCAAATAATCAAACCTTCCTTCTGCTCCTGTCAATGCACTTAAAATTTCAAGCACTTCGTATTTGTCTTCGCCTAATAAAATAGCTGCAGCATACACTGCCAATAAATTATAAGCGTTAAATTCTCCAATCAACTTAAAGTGCACCTCGATATCATTTATACTCATGTGCAATCCACTCAAACTATTTTCAAGTATTTTCCCTTTGAATTCAGCTAATGTTTGTAAACTATAAAAATGCTTTTTTGCAACTGTATTTTGCAACATAACAGCTCCGCGCTTATCGTCTATGTTGCTGATAGCAAATGAAGCGCTCGACAAATTATCGAACCATGATTTTTTTACGCGAATATATTCGTCAAACGTTTGATGATAATCTAAATGATCATGTGTAATGTTACTAAAAATGGCTCCAGAAAATTCTATACCGTCGATTCTGTTTTGATGAATGGCATGACTACTACATTCCATAAAAACATGAGTACAACCGTTTTCATACATTTGCTTAAGCAATTCATTCAAGCTAATTATATCTGGTGTAGTGTGGGTTGATGGAATAATTTCGTCTCCAATTTGATTTTGCACAGTGCTTATTAATCCACATTTACAACCTAATTCAGAGAAAAGTTTCCAAAGTAAAGTTGCAATAGTCGTTTTACCATTTGTTCCCGTTACGCCAACTACTTTCATTTTCGAAGCGGGCGAGTTGTAAAAATTATTACACATTACTGATAATGCATTTGCAGCATTGTCAACGATTATATAAGTAACAGCATCAACTAGAACTGCAGGCATTTCTTCCGTAACGATAGCAATAGCTCCGTTTTCAATTGCTTTTGTTATGAATTCATTACCGTTTACAGAAATTCCTTTGATAGCAATAAAGCAAGTTCCTTGAGATACTTTTCTGGAATCTGTTTGCAGATTCGTTATGTCTTGATTGGCTTCTCCAAAAACCGACCTGATATTAACTTTATAAAGCACCTCTTTTAACATATAAAAAAACTCAATTGAGCATTAATAAAATTTTTTGACCTTTTGAAAAATTAGAGCCTGGTTTTAAACTTTGACTATATACTTTTCCTTTTCCTGTAACCACGGTTGTTAGTCCTTTATTTTCTAATAGATATACTGCATCTTTTAAACCCATTCCTGTTACATTAGGAGTGATGTTTGACACTGTAGAAATTTGAGCAGGTTCACTTAATCCTGCATAGTTATTTTTATAGTTAATGGATCTCCAAATACTTGTAGAAGAAGAAAAAACAGAATCTTGATAAGCAATTCCGATGGTGTTGAATATTTTTTGAGCATCATTTTTTAATCCGATATAACTATACAATGCTGTATCAATTGTAATATTTTCTTTGCGGTTAGGCTTACTCAAAAAATGATTATATATTTTATCACTTACTTCTTTAAAAACGGTACCCGATACATCAGCGCCATAAATCCGTTTAGACTTTTTACTGTTTTGAATAACAACAGCCATTGTGTATTTTGGACTTTCTGCAGGAAAATAACCTATAAAAGAAGCTTGATAAATTTTATTCCCTTTATTATACCCTTTATTGTTGAGTGCTGATACGGCAGTTCCTGTCTTCCCTGCAATTGAATATGCAGAATCAAACATGACTTTATGCGCTGTGCCATGTGCACTATCTACAACAGCTTTCATACATTCTCTTGCTTGAACTAGTGCTTCATCGCTTGCAATCTTATCAACCAAAACAGTTGGTTCAAATTTTTCAACTTCTATGCCATAATTACGAATAGAATTAACTAAATAAGGTTTCATCATTTTACCATTATTAGCAACTGCATTGTATAGCATTAGCATATGTAAAGGAGTAACTAATTCCTCATAACCATGTGCCATAAATGGTATGGTAGTTTTGCCCCAACTTTTGTTATTTGGACTTTTGATTACTGGCATTCCAGAAGAAGCAACAATATCTATACCTGTAGATTTGTTGAGTCTGAAACGATCAAGATGTTGCCACCATTTCATGGGCTGATCTTGGTAATATTGTGTTGCTAACTTAGCAAACGCAACATTACTACTTCTAGCAAATGCATCTTTTACTGTAATAACACCAGTGCCTAAATGAGAATCTTTGATTCTTAAACCTGAAAAATATTTCACGCCACCTTCGCAATCAACCATTGAGTTGATAGTTACATATTTATCATCTAATAAACTTAATAACGTAGCTAATTTAAAAATCGATCCCGGTTCGGTTGATTTACCGATTCCATAATTTAAGTCTTCAGAATAAGTACTGTCCTTCTCTTGAATCCCAAGATTCGCAATAGCTTTAATTTTGCCTGTTGAAGTTTCCATCACAATAACTGTTCCATGTATTGAGTTGTTTGTAACCAACATTTTCATCAACGCATTCTCAGCCACATCTTGAATATATGTATCTAAAGTTGTGATGATGTCTTTTCCATTGATTGGCTCAAATTCTCCACCTTCAACTGGCATATATCCACCTGCCACATATCTAACCAAACGCTCTCCAGATGTGCCTCTCAAAACACTATCATAAGATTTTTCTAACCCGACATTTTTTTGAGGATCCAATCTTGATAAGCCAATTGTTCTATTAGCCATTAAGCCATAAGGATTAATTCTTTTATCTTTTTGAAAGAAATTAAATCCGCTTTTGTATTTTCCTTCTCTTATCAAAGGAAACTCTCTCATTTGTTTATACTCCTCGAAATTGACCTTTCTTTTTAAAACATAATAAGGTTCTTTCTCTTGGTAAGCTTGTACTAACTTTTGCTTGTATTCATCAGCAGAAATTGAATCATCAAATAATTGATCAATATAGAAACAAAGTGAATCTATGTTTTCTGAAAATCTTTTGCCGTTTTTTTCATGCAATCCCTCTACTCTAAAATCAATCACAACATCATATACGGGAACTGAAGTACTTAAAATACTGCCATCTTCACTGTATATACTGCCTCTCTCTGCAACTATAGGAACAAATTTTTGTAAACTATCTCCTTTACTTCTCCAATATTTACCTTCAACGGTTTGGATTAAGAAAGCTTTCCCTATAACCAGAAAGCCGATTAACATGATGCACACAAAACACAAGTACACCCTCCATAATATGTCTTTTCTAATATCCAAGGCAAGTATCTATTTAAAACTTATATTAATCTAAAATCTTTTTTTATTTTTTTTCTTTCGAAGAATCAACAAGCAACACTGGCGGTGCTTTCAACTCCTTTAAACCCATAGGTTCTACCACTTTTGAAAGCTCACTGAACTTACTTCTATAAATCACTTCACTTTTAACACATTTATATTCGTATTCTAACTCTTTTACACTTTTCTCTAACTTGCTAATTTTTCTTGTCAAACCATCCGCATAGTGACCTATAAAAATGTATATAATTGCTAACGATGAAACAAATAATATGAAAGGGATATTTTTTACAATTGTACTTGCTTTAAAATATTTTTTAAATTCAAGTTTACCTGAATTTTTTTTCTCTATAGTGTTTTTGTTGTCAATCATTCTTTAACTGTTTTTTTCTGCGACTCTTAGTTTTGCACTTCTAGATCTCGGATTTTTTAAACACTCTTCTTTTCCTGCAACAATTGGTTTCTTTGTAATTACACTTAATGAACTCTTTGGTTTACTTCCATACACATCATCAATCTCAACTATTTCTAATGATCCATTTTTAATAAAATTCTTTACCACTCTATCTTCTAATGAATGGAAGGTAATTACTGATAATCTTCCATTTTTGTTTAGCAACTTCAAAGACTGACTTAACATTTCTTTTAAAGATCCAATTTCATCGTTCACTTCAATTCTCAAAGCCTGAAAAACCTGAGCCAAATATTTATTGGGATTCCCTTTTACTACTTCTTGAATCGCTTGCTTAAACTGACTTATCGTTTTTAAAGGCGAAATTTTTCTTTTCGAAACAATTGTTTTAGCAAGTGTTTTCGAATTCGTTACCTCACCATAGATTTCAAACAGCTTATGCAATTGTTGTTCTGAATAGGTTTGTAAAATATCAGCTGCAGTTAGCGTTTGTCTTCTATCCATTCTCATATCAAGATTGGCATCAAACCTAATCGAGAAGCCTCGCTCTGCTTCATCAAACTGATGACTAGAAACTCCTAAATCGGCTAATATTCCATCTACTTTTAAACATTTTTGAACCCTAAGGAATTTTTGCAAATGGCGAAAATTTTGTTGAATAAAAACAACCCTGTCGTCATTTGGCAAGTTTTGTTTTGCATTGATATCTTGATCAAATACAAAAAGTTTTCCTGCATTTCCTAAGCGTTTCAAAATCTCTCTGCTGTGTCCACCGCCGCCAAAGGTGCAATCAACATAAACACCATCTTGTCGAATGTTTAACCCATCAACAGTCTCGATTAACAAAACAGGAATATGATAGTCGTTTGATTTTTCAGTTGACGTTATGCCGTCTGCTGTTTGATTTTCATTTGACTTCATTTTCAACTATTCTGCTTGTCATCATTTTTATTCATTACTTCATTTGCCAAATTGCTAAATCCGTCTGGCGTCATATCATCAAAGAACTCTTGGTATTTTTGCTTATCCCAAATCTCAATCTTGTTCATGGCAGATACTAATACTATGTCTTTCTCTAGTCCTGCATATTCCATTAATGATTTTGGTAATAATAATCTTCCGGCTGTATCCAAATCAATTTGTGTAGCGCCATTTAAAAAATAGCGTCTAAAGGCTCTAACTTTAGGATCGAAATCGTTGAGTAAACTAATTTTCTCTTGTAAAGGCTTCCAGCTTGTAATTGGATAAAGTGTTAAACATTTTTCAAACCCTCTATTTAATACAAAAGTTGAACCCTCTAATGCCGGCAATTGCTTTTTAAAACCAGCAGGCAAGAGAAATCTTCCTTTTGCATCAACAGTAGATTCATATTCGCCTATGAAACCTATCATTTTTTGGGATTTGAGTTATTAATTAAATGTTGACACAAAATAACACAATTTCCCACTTTAATACATCTTTTTACACCAACATATTTATCCACAAAGTGATATAGCCCAATAACATTGGTTTTTTCAGCAAATTTTAGTGATTTTTAGACTGGCGACTGTGGATATAGGTGAATTCGTGTGGATAAGTGCGATTTAGCTTGCTTGTGGTAGCAAAATGGTAAACCTAGAGCCAATTCCTAAAGTGCTCTCTACTTTTATTGTTCCTTTATGAGCTTCTATTACTGACTTAACATAGCTTAACCCTAAGCCAAATCCTTTTACATTATGAATATTGCCTGTATGGGCTCGATAAAATTTTTCAAAAATCTGTTTAATTGTATCTTTTGACATCCCTATACCATCATCACTGATAACAATTTTAATGTCTTTACCCTTAGATTCTGTGTGAAGTTTTATTGTTACACCTTCTGGTTTAGAATATTTTATGGCATTATCTAAAATATTATTGATGATGTTGCTAAAATGTAGTTCGTCTGCAAAAATCACATCCGAACTCGCCTCTAAATTAGTAGCGATTTTCCCGTTTTTTTCTTGTAATGTAAGCATTGAATTATCAACTGCTTGTTGTATAAACTGATGTGCTGAAATTAATTTTCGGTTCAATTGAATCTCCTTATTATCCAACAAAGAAGCCTGTAAAATTGATTCTACTTGCTTGTTCATTCTTTTGTTTTCAGATTTTATTACACTAATAAAATACTCGGATTTAGTTGGGTCAGCAATTACTTTTTCGTTTTTCAATGCATCGATTGCCAAAGAAATAGTAGCAATAGGTGTTTTAAACTCATGGGTCATGTTGTTAATGAAATCTGTTTTGATTTCACTGATTTTCTTTTGCGAAAGCAATGTTCTAATAGTGAGAAAAAATGCAGTGGTAATGATGATTGTAAAAAGAATTGTGCCTATTATAAACCAAAATATTTCTTTGAAAACAATAGCTGATTGATGAGGTACGATTACGACTAAAAACTCCTCCTTTGTGATATCATCTATGGCTCCGGAATTATTCGTCTCTAATGGAATGGCAATATTTGTATTATTAGCAGAATCAGAAAAGAATTTGAAAAAATTATCGCTTTGCATTTGATTACCAGTAATACTGTTATCAGACACTGCAAATTCAAATGGGACTCCTTCTAAGAAATGTTTTGTGAATGAATTACGAATGACAGAAGATATTTCTTCTTTAGTAAATCTATCCATTACAGATATTGAGAAAACATCTGAAATATTATTTTTCTTTTTTAAAAAATATTCTTTGGATTGATTTAGAGATGTAATTACGGAGCTTGGTTTCGTTAGTTCTTCTGCTGCTTCGGAGGTAGCAATATATATGTTTTCGCGCAACTGTTTTTCCTTGGTTTTGCGAGCTGTGTTTAACCACAAAATTTGAAAATAAATAAGCCCAAAAAGTGACATTGTAATTAATACAACTATTAATGGAAAGTTTTTTTTCATTTTATACTTTATTGTGAATAGCAAGCTTTCTATTGGAAAACCAAGAAACCAGCGTAAAGTTATGATTGTAAAAGCATTTCTTATAAAACTTGCAGCCTTATTTATATCAGTTTAATTTGGGGGATTTCAAAAAACAGTATTCTTGCTTCAAAACATTTATGAGAATTAGTATAAACAAGTGTTTTATTTTTGCAAAACAATTTAATCGAAAAAGCATCGCACTTGTTATTTAAACTTTTAAAATTACCAGCCAAACTTGCAATAAAAATTTATTGTAGAAATATTAAAATACAAAACGAACATTTACTTAACTCAGACGGGCCATTATTAATTGCTTGTAACCACCCCAATTCTTTTTTGGATGCAATCATCTTGGCTACACTTTTTAAAAAGCCTATTTATTCTTTAGCTCGCGGCGATGCATTCAAAAATAATTTCATTGCTAAATTATTAAATCACTTATATATATTGCCTGTCTATAGATTGAGCGAAGGCAATGAAAATCTCAATAGTAACTATCAAACATTTAATACTTGCAGAGATATTTTTAGCAAAAATGGAATTGTACTTATTTTTAGTGAGGGGCTTTGTGTTAATGAATGGAAATTAAGATCACTAAAAAAAGGTACAGCCAGACTTGCACTCAGTAGCTGGGAAGCTGGGATAAATTTATCTGTTCTGCCTATCGGAATCAACTATGATTCTTTTTCTAGATTTGGAAAAAACGTACAAATTAATATTGGAAATAAAATAGAACAACATGAATTCGATTTTACTTCAATTAATGGGCAAGCGATTAATGATTTCAATCTTAAACTTCACACAGCATTAAAAGCATTGGTTGTTCATATAGATTCTACAAATAAAACAAGAATAAATGAAGCTTTTCATACCCCCATTTCTTCCCTAAAAAATATTTTATTGTTTTTGCCTTCTCAGTTTGGCAAATGGATACATGCTCCTATTTATATTCCAATTCAAAATTTTTGCTGGAAGAAATTCTCAAAAAACGACCATTACGATTCTGTACTAGTTGGACTTTTGTTTATCATTTACCCATTTTATATTGCTTTATTTTCTTTTGCAATTTATTTTTTAGCAGATAGCTGGTATTGGCTTTTGCCTTTTTTCATTTTTCCAATTTCTGCTTGGTCCTTTGTGCAATTGAAAAAACAAATGGTTTAAAAATCATTTATACATTGATCAATTCTGGATATTCAAATTTAGCAGTCACTGCCTCTACATTTCTATTTTGTGTTCTTGATGTAATTAGTTTTGAAATAGTATAACTATTCATTTCCTCATCATTATATGGTTTAAAAAAGGATGCTGTTTTTTTTGTGTCAATGTCTTTATTAAGCCAGGTTTCGTAATCATTTGGAGAAATTATTAATGGCATTCTTTTTTTGAGATTATGTATTTTCTCTAATAAAAAATTGGCAGGAGTTGTTAAGATGGAGAAGGTTTCTATAACCTCACCTGTTTTTGAATCTACCCAAGTAGAACAAATTCCTCCGAAACAAAACAGTTGCCCATCATTTAAAAAAATATAATGAGGGAATTTTTTGCTTTTAAAATCCATCCATTCAAAAAAACCATCAGCAGGAATTAAACATCTTCTTATTTTTATGGAGTTTCTAAAGGAAGGCTTTTCAAATACAGTTTCTGTTCTGGCATTTAATGTTTGATTCCTGATCTTTATTGATTCCTCTTTTGATTTTATCCAATGTGGTATCAAGCCCCAGTTAAATAGTTGAATTTCCGAAGGCTTATCCATTGTAATTACAGGCATTTTCAAAAACTCAAATCCTGCTGCATGATAAACAGGATTCCATCCCTCAATATCCCATTTTACTTTCAGAGTAGATTCGATAAATGACTTTTGTTGAGTCAAAGAGTAATGAAAACACATTATGACTTCGTTATTTTTTTGTAAATGTAATGGCTTTGTTGAATTATTATATCATGTTACTTCTTGATTTACTATGCTTCAACAAGCGCATGATTATTTTTATTACTTTTACATGCAATCAATTTTTATGCAAGATATTTTAGACAGAATTAAAGACCTTTTTTCAACATTCAATCAAGAAGAAATAATAAGAATTGAAAAGATTCCTCAAAGCGGAAGCGATAGATTGTATTTTAGGCTGCATTCTCAAAATCAAACTTTCATTGCTACATTTAATTCTAATGTTAAAGAAAATAAAACCTTCATTGAATTTACCACCCAATTTAAAAAAATAAATGCTCCAGTTCCTACTATTTATGCTGTAGAAAAAAATGAAGAAATTTACATTCAAGAAGATTTTGGCAGTGAATCTTTATTAGATGTTTTGGAAAAAAAAGGCCACTGCAGTGAAACCTATGAGTTATTTAAAAAAAGTCTGACAGCCCTTGCCAACTTGCAAGTAAATGGCGATGAGCGTATCGACTACAATCAGTGTATTACAAATAAAGAGTTTGGACAACAAGCTATTATGTCTGATTTAATGTACTTCAAATATTATTTTTTAGATACTTTAAAAATCCCTTACGATAAAGAAAATGTTATTGATGAATTTGAAGCCATTAGCAATTACTTGTCGCATGTAAATCTCAAATACTTCATGTTTAGGGATTTCCAAAGTCGTAATATCATGATTAAAGAGAACGAAGTGTTCTTTATTGATTATCAAGGTGGCATGAAAGGAGCTTTGCAATATGATGTTGCTTCATTATTGTGGCAAGCAAAAGCAAATCTTTCAGATGAATGGAAAGATAATTTGCTGGAACATTACATGAGTTGTGTTAATGGGCTAATAAAAGAAGAATTGAATACATCTGTTTTTGTAAATCAGTATAATGGTTATGTATTAGTAAGATTACTTCAAGTATTAGGGGCTTATGGATTTAGAGGGCTATTTGAAAGAAAAGCTCATTTTTTAACCAGCATCCCTTTAGCTTTAAGAAATTTAAAATCGTTTTTAGAAAATAAAAAAACTGGTATTGGTTTCCCTTTATTTGAATCTTTGTTAAAACAAATTGTTTCTGAAGAAACCATACAATCTTTTGAAACTCAAAAGGCAACTGAACAAACGCCATTAACTGTTAAGATTCACAGTTTTTCATACATTCAAAATGGTTATCCAGAAGACAACACGAAAAACGGAGGTGGGTTTGTTTTTGACTGCAGAGGAATATTAAATCCCGGTAGAATTGAAACGTATAAAACACAAAGTGGGCAAGACAAACCAGTTAAAGATTATCTAGAGCAACATACTAAAATGCCACAATTCTTAAATAGCATTTACGATATTGTAGACATTGCTGTTGAGAATTATATTCAGAGAGATTTTGAAAGCCTAGAAATAAATTTTGGCTGTACCGGCGGGCAACACAGAAGTGTATACGCCGCTGAATCTTTAAATCGTCATCTTAAAAATAAGTTTGGCGTTAAGACTGAAATATCACATTTAAACAAAGAAAACTGGGTAAAATGAAAGCAATGATATTTGCTGCTGGTATAGGCTCTAGATTTAAACCCTGGACCGATAACCATCCGAAAGCACTTGCACTGGTTAATGAAAAGTCGCTGTTGCAGCGCAATGTGGAATATTTACAAGCCAATGGTATTTTTGATGTGGTTATTAATGTCCATCACTTTTCAGAGCAAATTATTGATGCCATTCAACAAAATAATGGATGGGGAAGCAATATTCTCATCAGCGATGAAACAAATGAAGTACTAGAAACAGGTGGCGGATTAATGAAAGCGATGCCTTTTTTAAATACTGATGAGCCCTTCGTAACAATCAATGCAGATATCTTAACAGATATTTCTATAACAGATTTGCTTTTATTTCACAATCAAAATCAATCACTTATTTCACTCTCCGTTTCAAACAGAATATCAACAAGGAACTTTTTGTTTAATGATAAAAACAGACTTTGCGGATGGGAAAACAAAACTACTGGCGAGAAAAAAATATCTATTCAAGAAGCTGAATTATATTCTATGGCTTATTGTTGTGTGGCAATTTTTAATCCCACTGTCTTTAACCATATTACCCAAAAAGGAAAATTTTCATTAACGGACGTTTATCTAAGTTTAGCAGAAAATAATTTAATCCTCGGAAAAGACTGTTCAGCAAATAAATTTATTGATGTTGGTAAATCTGAAAGTGTCGCAATTGCAGAGAAATTATTCCTTTAAAATAAATAATCACTAACCAAGCTCTAAGATCTTATTGATATTCTGTCTAACAATTTCTTCCTTTGTATATCCATTCGCAATGAAATAAAATTTATTTTCTGTAGTTTGTAAAAACAAAGCTGGAAATCCTTCTACTTGCAATTTTTTTACAATAGAAAATTCATTATGAGCAACTTCTTTGTAAGATTGACTCTGTAGTTTTTGATAAAAAACATTTTCATCTATAGAATACGCTTTCAATAAATGGCGATAGGCTTCATCATCAGTTAAATCTCTGCCTTCAACAAAAAGTGCATATTGCAGAGCTGATGAAAACTCAATTGCTTTTTCAGGAAAGTACTCTTTAAAAATACCAAGTGCTATTGCTGGCTTTTCCGAATTTGGATACCAATCGCTTTCTTGAGGATTGAAAATATGCCATAAGAAATCTGATCCAAATTTAACGCCTGCTGTTTCTTCAACTATTTGATATGCCTTTGAAATATAATTTGCTGTAGCATTAATATGAACGGGCTTTTCGGGCAAAATCATACCGCCACTTAGTACTTCAAAATCAAGTATGCTTTTAAATTCTTGTTCTATTTTTTTCATCACCTCACTAAATCCATAGCACCATCCACAGTAACTATCATAACAGTAAATCAACAAAGGCTTTTTCATTAGATTATAATTTTAATGCGCCTCCAACCAATTGATTCCAGAACCGATTTCTGCATCTGTGGGCACATCGTTAGGAAGCTTCAAAGCATGTTGCATACAATTTAAAATAACTGGCTTAACTTTTTCCAGCTCGCTCTTATGCACATCAAATACCAATTCATCATGAACCTGTAATATCATTTTAGATGTAAAAGCATGTTTCTTGAATTCTTCATCAACTTTTATCATTGCCAACTTAATCATATCGGCTGCTGTACCTTGTATAGGAGAATTAATTGCATTTCTCTCTGCAAATCCACGAACAGTAAAATTCGCCGAGTTGATATCTTTTAACCAGCGCTTCCTTCCCATCAGTGTTTCAACATAGCCATTTTGCTTTCCAAACTCAATCGTATCGTCCATGTATTTTTGAATGCTAGGAAACTGTTTTTTATAATTATCAATAATTTCCTTGGCTTCTGTTCTTGATATTCCTAGATTTTCTGCCAATCCAAATGCTCCCTGACCGTATATAATTCCAAAGTTTACGCTCTTCGCTTTATACCTCATTTCTTTGGTGACTTCAGATTCTTGAACATTAAAAACTTTTGCAGCGGTGGCGGTATGAATATCTGTTCCGGTTTTAAATGCTTCGCACATATTTACATCTCCACTTATAGCGGCGACAATTCTTAATTCAATCTGAGAATAATCAGCTGAAACAATTACATGGTTTTCATCCCTAGGAATAAATGCTTTTCTGATTTCCTTACCTCTGTTTGTTCTGATTGGAATATTTTGCAAATTAGGATTATTGCTGCTAAGCCTTCCTGTTACTGCCACTGCCTGAGCAAAGCTGGTGTGGAGCCTGCCGGTTTTATTATTTATCAACAATGGAAGGGCATCAACGTAAGTTGATTTTAGTTTTGCAAGTTCTCTGAAATTCAAAATGTCGTCACATATTTTATGATGAACAGCCAACTTGGATAAAATATCTTCGCCCGTTGCATATTGACCTGTTTTTGTTTTTTTTGCTTTAGGATCTAATTTTAATTTTTCAAATAGCACTTCACCTAATTGTTTAGGAGAAGCAAGATTAAATCTTACTCCCGCTTGATCATAAACAAGCTCTTCTGAAATTTTCGACTCTTTTTCTAAATCTTTTGAATATTGATGCAGAAAATTCATATCTACATTAATTCCCTCAAACTCCATATTGGCAAGCACTTTTACCAATGGCAATTCTACTTCATAAAAAACTTTTTCAACTTTGGCTGAATGTATTTTGGGTAAAAAAACATTTTTTAACTGAAGGGTGATGTCTGCATCTTCCGCTGCATATTCTTTAAGCTTATTTATTTCAACATCACGCATATTGCCTTGTAACTTACCTTTTTTTCCAATCAACTCTTCAATATGAATGGGCTCATACCCTAAAAACTTTTCGCTTAATAAATCCATGCTTCTTTTTCCTTCTGGTTCAAAAACATAATGTGCAAGCATGGTATCAAAAAACTTCCCCTTAATTTCAACATCATACCACTTTAAAACCAAAACATCATATTTGATGTTTTGACCTACCCATATTTTATTTGTATCGCCAAACAACAATTCAAATTTTTTGAGTTGTTTCAAACATTCTGTTTTGTTTTCAGAAACAGGCACGTAGTAAGCTTCGCCCTCTTTTATAGCAAAACTCATTCCTACAAGATTTGCATGATTGGCATCTATGTTTGTTGTTTCTGTATCAAATGATATTTCATCACTTTGTTTTAATAAAGCAATTAATTCATCTAAGTCCGTTTCACTTTCTACTAAATTGTATTGATGTTTCGTATTGTTTATATTCTTTTCCGCAACAGCATAAGTTTTTGTTTCATCAGAATTTGAATTGTCTGCTTCTTTTTTCACCTCTACTATATTTCCAAACAAATCCAGCTGTTCGTTTTTACTACTTGATTTTTTTTCAGACTCTATTTTTATCTCCTCTCCTAATAATCTTTTTGCCATTGATTTAAACTCTAATTCAGTAAAAATCTCAGTCAGTTTTTCAGGATGCATTTCGGTTAACATAAAATCTTCTTCATGAAAACTAACAGGCACATTGGTAATAATGGTTGCTAACTTTTTGCTCATTATAGCTTTTTCTTTTCCGTTTCTCACTTTTTCGCCAATGGCCCCTTTTATTTCATTGGCATGTTCTAAAACCATTTCAACATTTCCATACTCTTTTAATAATTTTACAGCCGTTTTTTCACCGACTCCAGGAATTCCAGGGATGTTATCTACTGCATCTCCCATCATCGCGAGAATATCTATTACCTGATCCACTTTTTCGATATCCCATTTTTTGCAAATCTCTTCAACCCCCAAAATTTCAAAATTACCCCCTTGATATGGTGGCTTATAGATCTTGATGTTTTCTGAAACTAATTGTCCGTAATCTTTATCGGGTGTTACCATAAACACTTCGTAGCCAGCTTTTTCTGCTTGTTTTGCTAAAGTGCCTATAATGTCGTCGGCTTCAAATCCATCCATTTCAATAATTGGAATATTAAACCCCTCAATAATTTTTTTTATATCTGGTAAAGCGGCAATAATGTCTTCGGGCGCCTCTTGTCTGTTGGCTTTGTAGTCAGAAAAATCAACATGCCTCTCTGTTGGGGCATGCGTGTCGAAGCAAACTGCAATATGAGTTGGTTTTTGATTATTTATTAAATCTAAAAGCGTATTTGTAAATCCAAATTGTGCGTTTGTATTTCTGCCCTTACTCGTTAGTCTTGGGCTTCTAATTAAGGCATAATAAGCTCTAAAAACCAGGGCCATTGCATCTAATAAAAATAATTTCTTTTGCATTCCATAAAAGTAAATCAATTGGAGTTAACCTAAATTGACCAGTTTATTATTTAATTGCACTTTTTACTAACTTATTTTAATCATTTGATTGAAAAATTTAGCATAAAGCCTTATTTTTGAGAAAAAAAGCAATGCGTCGTTTCATTCAATCCTTTTCAATAGCGATTTTTATTCTAATATTTATAGTTTCTTGCACAAGAGAACCCATTAGCTATATCACCGATGTTCCTTATCGTCCATATGATTTAGACTGTAGAACATGTATTTACAACTTATTATGTGACGGGTCTTTTTTTCAATATAAAAGTGATACAGTAAGGGCTGGTGTCACTAAAAGAGATACATTGAATTATCATCTAACTAAATTATCAGATTCTCTTGTGAATAATAAATACGTTTATAGTTTGTATGTTAGAACAGATGTTCCTATTTATGATTTTTCGGTTCTTGCTGATAATAGCATCAGTGGTTTTTTAAGTAAACATCATGTTGATTCACTCTACTTATCATGCTCTAGTGGTACATTAAGACAAATCGACAAATCAACTCACTCGGCTACTAAAATATTCATTACAGATTCTTGTACTAAAAAAACGGATATTAATCATACCTGGTCTGATGTTTTTACTGCCGCCTCTCCAATCTCAAGGATAGATTATAAATTTATAAATCAAAAACAAGTTGATACAATTGTTATTAATGGTAGCAAGCAAATTTTTAATACAATTTCAATTATTCAACGGTACAAATACGATAATACTAAACCCACTCCTAAATTAATTTCTAGAGGATGGTTTTATTATTCAAAATATAATGGTTTGATAAGAAGTTCAGATACTCTAATATCAAATAATACCACCACAGCAGTTGTAAATCAAGTGCTGATGTCAAAACCGTTAATTCCCTAACTGAATTAGCTTTTTTATTTCTCTTTCATCATTTGGAGTTTTTTTTGAAGCTCGAACAAGTAGTCTCTTAGTTTGGCTGCTTCCATAAAATCTAAATCTTTAGCAGATTTTTCCATTTGCTTTTTCACTTTTGATATTGCTTTTTCAATGGAAGGAATAGTAGCGTATTCAACAAAGTCTTCCGCTGCAATTGAAATAACAGATTGATCTTTTTCAACAATATTAGGATTTGAAGGATCGTAACCCTTTACGTCCAAAACGCTTCCTTGAGCCATTACTTGATCAGTAGATTTTTTTATGGTTGTTGGAGTTATTCCATGTTTTGTATTATAGGCAACTTGTTTCTCTCTCCTTCTTTGAGTTTCATCGATAGTCTTTTGCATGCTCGCAGTAATTTTATCTGCATAGAAAAGTACAAGTCCTTTTGAATTTCTTGCCGCCCTTCCGGCTGTTTGAGTTAAGCTTCTTTCATTTCTCAAAAAACCTTCTTTATCGGCATCCATTATGGCAACTAACGAAACCTCAGGTAAATCCAATCCCTCTCTTAATAAGTTTACTCCAACTAACACATCAATTGTTCCCAATCTTAATTCGCGTAAAATCTCTACTCTTTCTAAGGTATCCACATCACTATGAATATATTTTGATTTGATTTTTATTCGTTCAAAATATTTGTGTAATTCTTCGGTCATCCTTTTAGTTAGAGTAGTAACTAAAACCCTGTCGCCCATTTTTATTCTATTATCAATTTCCTCCAGCAAGTCATCTATTTGATTTAAAGTGGGCCTGATTTCAATAGGTGGGTCTAATAGGCCGGTTGGTCTTACTACTTGCTCCACAACCACACCGCCACATTTTTGAAGTTCATACTCGCCAGGAGTAGCCGATACAAAAATGGTTTGATTGGTAATATTTTCAAATTCGGTAAAATTTTGTGGGCGGTTGTCCATTGCCGATGGTAATCTAAATCCATAATCAACTAATACAAGTTTACGGCTTCTGTCTCCTCCATACATTCCACTTATTTGGGGTATAGTTTGATGGCTTTCATCAATAATTGTAATAAAATCTTTTGGGAAATAATCAATCAAACAAAATGGCCTTGTGCCTGGTTTTCTTCTGTCAAAAAATCTGGAATAATTTTCAATGCCGCTGCAGTAACCTAATTCACGAATCATTTCCAAATCGTAATTAACTCTTTCATTAATTCGCTGTGCTTCCTGAAATTTACCGACGCTTTTAAAATATTCTACTTGAGCGTAACTTTCGTCCTGAATTTCATTGATCACCTTCGCTAGCATATCTTTTGGCGCCAAGTATAGATTTGCAGGAAAAATAGCTGCATTTTCTACAACACCTATCCTTTTCCCCGTTGATAATTCCAATGTCTCAATACTTTCAATTTCATCTCCAAAAAAACAAACCCTATAGCCAAAATCTACATACGGCAAGTTTATGTCTATTGTGTCGCCACTCACACGAAACGAACCTCTTTCAAAATCACCCTGACTTCTATGATATAATGAATTTACAAGCGCATGCAAAAATCCTTGTCGGGATAAAACCTGCCCTTGATAAATTCGAATAATCCCATTTTCATATTCAGTGGGGTTTCCCATACCATAAATACAACTTACACTTGCAACAATTACAATGTCTCTTCTGCCACTTAATAATTGAGCAGTTGCCTGCAATCTTAGTTTATCCAGCTCTTCATTTATACTTAAATCCTTTTCAATATAGGTATTGGTTACAGGCATATACGCCTCTGGTTGATAATAATCGTAATATGAAACGAAATAACCTACGGCATTATCAGGAAAAAACTGTTTAAATTCTCCATATAACTGAGCTACTAAAGTCTTATTGTGCGTTAGCACTAGTGTTGGTCTTTGTAGATTTTGAATGACATTAGCCATTGTGAAAGTCTTACCACTCCCTGTAACACCTAATAATGTCTGATACTGCTCTCCTTGAAGTAGATTAGCTGTCAATTCTTTAATGGCAGAAGGTTGATCTCCAGCCGGAATATAATCTGAATTAAGTTTAAAAGACATCTTTGGTTATTAATGAGCAATAAAATTACAAGTTCAATATGAGAATTGACAAAGTACTTTAAAACAAGAGAATCAAAACTTAATGATAAAAGAAATTGTCAAACGCCCGAATTTCATTACCTTTGCGCGTCAAAAAAAATGCCTTAAATTTTTTAAGGCGACAAAAATAAGATAATGAATATTCGCAACATCGCAATTATTGCCCACGTAGATCATGGAAAAACAACATTAGTTGACAAGATTTTACACGCCACAAAAGTTTTTAGAGATAATCAAGAAACAGGCGAATTAATAATGGATAGTAATGATCTTGAAAGAGAAAGAGGTATTACTATTTTCAGTAAAAATGTATCAGTTACTTATAAAGACATTAAGATTAATGTTATTGATACTCCTGGTCACTCGGATTTTGGAGGTGAAGTAGAGAGGGTATTAAAAATGGCTGATGGCGTTTTGTTATTGGTTGATGCTTTTGAAGGACCAATGCCACAAACCCGTTTTGTATTACAAAAAGCTTTGGCTTTGGGATTACGTCCAATTGTGGTAATCAATAAAGTGGATAAGCCAAATTGTAGACCTGATGAGGTTCATGATGCTGTTTTTGAATTGTTTTTCAATTTGGATGCAACAGAAGAGCAGTTAGATTTCCCTACTTTTTATGGTTCGGGTAAAAACGGATGGTTTAATGATTCATTAACTCCAATAGACAACATTGCGCCATTATTAGATGGTATTATCAAATATGTTCCTGAGCCAAAAGCCAATCAAGGAACTTCTCAAATGCAAATCACTTCATTGGATTATTCATCTTTTTTAGGAAGAATAGCAGTAGGTAAAGTTGCAAGAGGCAGTTTGAAAGAAAACCAGCAAATTTCATTAGTGCAGGCTGATGGCACCATCAAAAAAATGAGAATAAAAGAGTTGTATGTATTTGAGGGAATGGGTAAGAAAAAAGCAGAAGAAGTATTTGCCGGCGATATATGTGCAGTGGTTGGATTAGATGATTTTAATATTGGCGATACTATTGCTGATGCTGAAAATCCAGAAGCGCTTCCTGTAATCAGTGTAGATGAGCCAACGATGAGCATGTTATTTGGTATCAACAACTCTCCGTTTTTTGGTAAGGAGGGTAAGTTTGTAACGAGTAGACATTTAAGAGATAGATTATTTAAAGAAACAGAAAAAAATCTTGCACTTCGCGTAGAGGACAGCGATAGTGCGGATAGTTTTTTAGTATATGGTAGAGGTATTCTTCATTTGGGTATTTTGATTGAAACCATGAGAAGAGAAGGATTTGAATTAACAATAGGACAGCCTCAGGTTTTGGTAAAAACAATAGATGGGAAAAAGCATGAGCCATATGAGAATTTGGTGGTAGATGTGCCTGCAGAATTTAGTGGAAAAGTAATTGACATGGTTACCCAACGCAAGGGTGAAATGTTAATCATGGAAACAAAGGGAGAGATGCAGCATCTTGAGTTTGAAATTCCTTCAAGAGGATTAATAGGATTGCGAAGCAATATGTTGACGAACACAGCAGGTGAAGCTGTTATGGCGCATCGCTTTTTAGAGTACAAGCCTTGGAAAGGTTCAATTCCTGGAAGAAACAATGGTGTGTTATTATCTAAAACAACTGAGAAAACAACTGCCTATTCTATAGATAAATTACAAGACAGAGGAAGATTTTTTGTAGATCCAGGAGATGATGTCTATGCAGGTCAGGTTATTGCAGAGCATATTAAACCAGGAGATTTGGTGGTAAACGCAACAGAAGCAAAAAAATTAACCAATCATAGAGCAAGTGGAAGTGATGATGCAAGTAGAGCTGCACCAAAAATCTTAATGACTTTGGAAGAGTGTATGGAATACATCCAACAAGATGAATGTATAGAAGTAACTCCTAAAAATATCAGATTAAGAAAAACGATATTAAATGAGGATGATAGAAAACGTGCAAGTAAGTCTATGGGACAAGAGGCTTAAAACAAACTCTTTAATCTTTGAACCCTCTGTAATTACAGAGGGTTTTTTATTTTGGAAAGGTTTATCTTTGAGCCGTGAAAAATTTCTTACAAAAAAACTTTTTGTTAGTACTATTCTTCTTGATAAATGAGTGCTGTAAAGCTCAATGCTCGATGTGTACAAAAACGGCAGCACAATTAGGAGAGAAGCCTGCATTGGGTTTAAATAACGGTATTCTGTACCTGATGTTAACGCCATTTGCCATAATTGGAGTAATTGCTTACAGATGGTGGAAGGGGGAAAAATCTAAATAAAAATCACCAACACTCATTATCAATATCCACTTTCAATGAAAAAAGTAATTTGTTTACTTGTTATTGGAGAGAAACACCAAAAACTATTCAAAAAAAATAAATCTCAATTCTATTCTTATGCTCAAAAATGTGATGCAGAAATAAAAATAATAGATGCACCACTTGATGAAACATATAAAAGACCCTTATTGTCTCAAAAATTATTAATCCCCGGTTTAGTCAAAGAGTTTGATATTGCTCTTTTTTTGGATTTAGATATAAAAATAAATAAGAACGCTCCTTCAATTTTTGATGTGCTGCCCAAAGAAAAATCTTTTGGCGCCATTACTGACCCAAGAGGCACGGAAGAATTTAATAAAACATGGGGAAACGAAATTAGAATAACTCAAGAAAGTACTTTGAGTTATTTTGAGTCTCGTAATTTTTTGGCAAATAATAATTTAATTGGAAGTATAAATGGGGGCGTTTTTATTTTTAGGCCGCTTGCAGTAGGTGATTTATTTGAAAATTATTATTATTCAGACCACGATCAAGGTCCATTTAATAGTTATGAAGAAGGGCCTATGGCATATCTCACACAAACCAATGATAGTTTTTTTAGTATTGACCCGAAATTCAACTTGCAAATACTATATAAATTAAAAGGAACTGAAGAAGGTAATAGAATAATCAATAATCAAAAAAAAGTTCCATCAATTATAAGAAAATATTATCAGCGAAAATTTAAAACTGTTTTTTTTCCATCAAAATCATACAAAATTTTTGTAGAGAACTATTTACAACAAAATTGGTTTATTCATTTTGCAGGAGGTTATCCTTTTGTATAATCACAAAAAAGTTATCTGTATTTGTTCAACACAACAGACCAATCAACCAAAGGAGTAAAGGTATCTATATGCATATGATTGGAAAGACCAGGAATAGGCGACAAACAAATGCATTTGTTTTTGAACTCATTTCTCCCGTACAACATTTTACTCAATAAACCATCTTGTGCATTTTTCGTTGATTTATTTAACAACAAAAAATGTTTTTTTAAAACGCTGACTTCCAACATAAAAGTAAAAGTTGTATTTGCAATTTGCCTCCAATGATGTGTTGATGTATGAAAAATGAAAGATTGGTCATTATCAAATACGTTATATCTATCTGGATAATCTGGTGGATGAATAACAATATCTGGTTTTACTTCAGAAATTTTGTTTTTATTAAAACGATTTCGTTTTTTAAATGTAATGACGTCCTTCTCTTTAATCAATGTAATGATGTGTTTAAAACAATCGGGATGGTGGAGATAATCATCTTCACATAGATAAACCCATTCGTCTTCAGGGAATTCGCTTGCAATCGTTATTGATTGTCTAAGAGATTCGTCATTACCATAATTTCCATTTATTAGTTGGATATCATATTGCTGAAAAAAGCTGATTAATTCGTCAGATAATTTATCTCCTAAAACTGTTATTTTATGGGGATATAATTCTATTGAAGCAATTAAACTTTTAAAGCAAATCTTGATAATTTCGGTTTTATTAAGATCAAATGGCCTAGGTGATTTATTTACAGAAACTACAAAATCACAGGCGCGAAATACTACATTTATTTTATTCATAATCAGATTAATTCTACTATTTTTATAACTGTTTTTCAATTAAAGAAATGGCGTGATCAAACTTCTGTATAACCTTGTCCCATGTGTAATTTATTTTTACATATTCATAACCTTTGTATCCCTTTTTCTTATTTTCAATTTCATTTAAACTTGAAAGAATTGCTGAATTGAATTCTTTCTTATTGTAATAAAACCAACCCCCTTCGCTAATTTCAATGTGGTTAAGTAGCACCTCACAATTTCCATTGACGATAACTGGTATTTTATTAGCAAAGCTTTCAAGTAAAACAAGAGATAAGCTTTCATATTTGGAAGGAACAATGAGTGATAAAGCTGATTTTATGAGTTGTGTTTTCTCAACATCACTTACAAATCCAAGATAGAGAACAGAAGGATGTTTCACTTCATTTATCATGTTTTTTCCTGCTAGAACTAAAACAATATCATTATGATCTTTTTTCTTAAAGTCAATAAAGTAATCAAATAATTCATTGCAGCCTTTTGCTGAATCAATTCTGCCTACATACAAAATGTACTGTTTATTTATTCCAAAACGGTCTTTAATATTAATCTCTGCATTTGTATTGTCTTCATCAATACCAACAGCAACAATTTCCTTTTGAATATGATTGATTGAAAACATTTTTTCTGAGAATAGTTTTTCAGATAGCGTATTGAAAAAAATAAACTTAGGCGCTGCCATTACATTTTTAAAAATGGGCAGATATGCAGAAGGCTCATCATGCATTGTAGGAATTAAAATACTCTTTTTACCAACAATATCAATGCATGCGGCAGTAGTATAATACAAATAAGTAAAAAAAATAAAAGCGGTGTAGCTATTTTGATTGTCGAGTAAATAATTTTTTAAATCATAAGTTTCAGGGCCCTGAAGTGCTAGCCATTTCTTACTGTCAATATTAGAAACATCTGCCTCTGGGAAAATAGCCAGATACCATTTTGGCTGACCAATAAATCTATAGAATTTTTGAAACAACCATCTTCCTCTTAATTTTCTGTTTAATTTATGTACCTTTTTTGAATGAGCCTTCGGAGGATGATTAAATCTAATAATTTCAATGTTATTTTCAAATGAACTTCCAAGTGGCAAAACCGGCTCCCAGGTATGATAATCAGTAGCTCTACTTGTAAGAACTACAACCTCGTAATTAGCAATCAGTTTTTCAGCAATCATTCTTGCATGCACCTCTGCACCACCATTTATTTGTTGGCCATACCTTTGAACAATTATTGCAATTTTGGGTTTATTGAAATTCACTAATTTTTATTTTATCAATTCGGCAATCTAAATATTATCAACAAATTTATATAGATTGGTTAATTTGTTGTCTTTAATTAATGACTGCATAAGTTCTTCTTTACTAATTCCCTTCATTCTTTTTTGCTGAATTAATAAATATGCTTTTTCTGCAAGTAATCTTAATTTCTTTTCTGTATGTTGATGTATTTGATATTGAGAAACATACTGGCATAATAAATCTATACCGTCTTCATTAGTAGCAACTGTTTTAAAAATTGGAATCTCCTTTTTATTATGGAACTCTGCATTTATCATCATCTTTTTTAAATTATTATAAAAAAGATCTGCTTCGGGCCTGTCGGATTTATTTACAATAAATACATCTGCTATCTCAAATAAACCTGCTTTCATAGCCTGTATTTCATCACCTGACTCTGGCACTAAAACAACCATTGTAATATCTGCCAATCCTGCAATTTCAATTTCACTTTGTCCAACGCCAACTGTTTCAATTATAATATAATCAAACGAAGCCTCCTTTAAAATATCAGTTATTTCTATCGCTTTAGAATTTAACCCTCCCATTGCGCCTCTTGAAGCAAGCGACCTGATATATACAAGTGGGTGATTATGCCATCTGTTCATTCTAATTCTGTCTCCTAATAAAGCACCTAGGTGAAAGGGAGATGACGGATCAATACACATCACAGCAACAGTTTTATTGTCTTCAACCAACTTACTAATTAAAGCATCTGTTAAGGTACTTTTTCCAGCACCCGGCGGTCCAGTAATTCCCATAATCTTTGATGGAGAATTCAAATTTAAAGTTTGTAAAAACTGTTCAGAGCCCTCTATTTCATTTTCAATTAATGAAATGCTTCTTGATAATGCCTTTACATCTCTTTGTCTTATTTTTTCTAAAAGTCCTTCCCACATACTTCAATAATTGTTTTTTATTAATAGAAACTTCTATACACTTCCAGGTATTTTTTTGCAACTGAATTCCAATCAAACAGTTTGGATCTCTTTATAATTCTATCTTTTTTTTCAGGATTATTTTTATAATCATTTAAAAACTCTACTAAATCATTTTGCATGGAAACCGGATTGAAATTACTAAAATAATAAGCGTCATCACCGCCGATCTCGGGCAATGCTGTTGATTTAGATAAAATAACAGGAACACCATATTGCATAGCTTCAATAACAGGTAAGCCAAAACCTTCAGCCAATGAAGGAAACAAAAATGCTTCGCAGTTTTGCAAATACCATTGTTTATCGTTTTCAGTGATGGCCCCTGTAAAAACAACCCGGTTTTCTACGCCAATTTTCTTGGCCTCTTCTATAATTTTTTCTTTGTACTCTTCATTTGAAGTGATTCCTGCTATTATCAATTCTAAATTGTTTTTCTCTAGTAAAGCCGGAAGTACATGAAAATTTTTCTTCTGTGTAATGGTCCCTATAGTAAACAAAAATTGATTAGATGGGACTGATGTCGGAATGCTGAGTGTTTTTATATTATTTAAATTACAACCATTGTGAATTACACTAAGTGGTGTATCTCTGATATCAATGTGTTTTTTTATATCATTTGCTGTAAATTCAGAAATGGCTATGATGTGGTCTGTATTTCTTATTTTATGTTGAAGTTTTTTTATTTCTCTCTCGATTTTATATTCTTCCTTCTGTTCATGTAAAAAATTGAGGTCGTGCACCGTTAAAACAATTTTCAAATTTGATCTTTTGGGAAAATATTGAGTAGTCTGATAATTTGCGTGCCAAATATTAAAACTCCTCATTGATGGCATCCAAAATTTATGAAAAGAATGTTGATTAATGTAATGTCCGTTTTCACCAAAGCTCTTTCTTTCACTTTCTCTTACGTAAAAAAAGATTTCTTCTGAGTCATTGTCTATATGTTGTTGAATAGCATTTCCTAATTGATGGCAATAATGATACAAACCAGTATGAGGATATTTCATTCTTTCCGCATCAAAAATTATTCTTTTTTTATTTGAATTCATTCAATTAATTTATCTGATAACTACTTTATGATTCTTAAAAGTGAAAAGCCTCACTCCTATTAGCTTTTCAATCCAATACAAAACCCTGTATTTAAATTTCATTTTCTTTTTTGAAATATCTAATTCGATATGCCAGTTTTTTTGTGCTATTCTTTTTTTCATTACTTCTGGGTGTGTTCCAGAAAATTTCTTCAAAGCATCAAACTCTTTAAAATTAAAATAATTCTCTGTTTGTCGGAAACCCTCTACAGACGCATCATTATCATTCCAAAATTCAACAACAGACTTCTGTTTTATTTTCATTCGTTCCGGACTTTTTACCCAACCATAATGATATACAAAGGCATCTATTTTTGCAACATTTATCTTTTGATTGTTTTTCCTGAAACCCTGAGCATCACGGTATGAAAGTATGCCACAATTATTTCTAATAATTCTTGTTTCTACATTGTACCACTTTCTGCTGTCTCCTACATAATCATAAGTGCCATAAAAATGAAGGTAATTAAACAACAATCCCTCTATTTTTTTGTTATGTAGATATTTTTCAGATGCATTTAAAATTCCTTTATGATACTTTTCATGAATCGCCTCATCTCCCTGTATATAAAAAATCCAATCCGTATCCTCCGAAACATGAGCCAATGCCTTATTAGTCTCAACCGCTAAAATACGACCCTCGGTTCTGATGTTTTTATCCCATACTGAATGAACAATTTTGATTTTAGGTGAGTGGATTGACTTTATTAACTCTATCGTTTCATCTTCACTATCTCCAATAGATACAATCATTTCATCCACCACCGGAAGTATAGATTCTATAGCTTCCACAATGGGATAGTCATTGATGATTGCATTTTTTATTATGGTAACTCCTGTAATTTTCATTTAGTGTGATAGACTATAAGAATTTAATTTTTATACTCACTTCTTCAACAAGATTACCAATAAAGTCACCAAGTTTAAAAATAAAGAAAATAAATTTTTTGATCTTGTTGGATAGCCTTCCTTTTTCCAACTAAAAATAGATACCAAAGGAAGTACAAATAACAATATCACCATTGGCAACCACGCTATTTCATATACAGCACTTAAAAAAGCAAAATCATAAATTTTTATCCATAAAGGCACAAACCAGTAAAGCGCTGCTACAATTGAAACGTAGGGTAAATAATTGGCTTTTATTTTTTGTAGAAAGTTCATGTCCTTTTTTAGTTGATACATTATTGATTATTCATTCTATCAAAAGCAATTTGTATTTGCTCCGGGCCAGCCTTAGACATCGCATCACTCATTCCAAATGTAAGTGTTGTTTTGCCTTCTTTTAATTGGTTATAAATAGATGCAATTAATTCGCTTACAGGTGGTGCGTAGTCATGTAAACCCTTTCCTCCTAAATCAGTGTTTATAGCTGGCGGTATTAATTCAATCACTTCAATATTTTTAGCTTCCAACTCTTTTTTCATTGACATGGTAAATGAATGAAAAAATGCTTTTGTAGCAGAATATACAGCTACTTTAGTGAGTGGACAAAAAGACAAACCTGAAGTAACATTCATTATTGTTGATAATTGATTCAACTTGATAAATAGAGAGGTTAAATGAATAGGCGCTTCAATATTTATGGCGATTTCATTTTTAGCTTTACTAAAAAAATCTTCTTGTTCAACTGTTACCCAATTTTGTATTCCAGCATTGTTTATTAAAACATTTACATCTGAATGACATTCTTTTATCCATTCAAATAATCGCACCCTTTCTTCTTCTTTGGATAAATCGCATTCTCTTGTAACTACAGAAGGATGTTTTTGCTGCAACTGTTCTAATATTTCTTTTCTTCTTCCGCACACAATTACAGAATTCTTTTCACTTAAAAACATTTCTGTCAAACCCAACCCTATTCCACTTGCTCCGCCTGTAATGAGTATTTTGTTTCCTGTAATTTTCATGTTGTAAAAATATTTTTTGATAGGTTTAATTCAGACCGGTTTTTATTTTTTTGATTTAAATTGTTCAATAGCGTTTCTTGTAAATTCACTTAAAACGAGTCTGCCACTAATTGCTGCTCTTTCTTTTAATAATGCATCCCAATGCTCGGTGCCTTTCCAAAAAACAGTTTTTAATTCGCGCATGGCTTCAGGACTTGATTTTGAGAGTTTAGAAGATAATTTGACAACCGCATCATTTAGATTTTCTACAGTGCTATGTAGTTCTGAAAACAAGCCGTTTTGATATGCCCACTGGCTTGAACGCCACGAACTCGCATCTATTGAAAGTGTTGTGAAGGCGCTTGTTCCCATTTTTCTTTCCACTGCTGGCCCTACTACAAATGGCCCTATTCCTACAGCTAATTCACTAAGTTTAACATCTGCAGTGTCTAACGCTATTGCATAATCGGCGGCAGCGGCTAATCCAACTCCACCGCCAACACATTTTCCTTGTATACGAGCAATTACAAATTTTTGACAGGTGCGGATTGCATTAATAACATTTGCAAATCCACTAAAAAAAGTAAGCCCTTTTTCCTCAGAACTAATTTGCATTAACTCATCAAAGGATGCACCCGCACAAAAAGATTTTTCGCCATAACTTTTTAAAACTATAACGGTTGTAGACGTATCCTTTCCAGCCTCTTGTATAGCCGTGGCTAAAGATTGTAAAATCGCTGCTGGCAAAGAATTACTTTGAGGGTGATAAAACTCAATTGTGGTAATGCCCTGTTCATTTACAGCTGTAACATAACCATCAGGATAAGTTGTATTCATTGAATCAAATTTTATTTTTCATTTGTACCATTGTTAAAATAGTTGCAATCCCCACCATTTCATCTTTATCATCAATCATTTCTACAAGCCACTTTACAATACCTTTTGGGATATCCGTTCCTCTAACCATTGGGATATCTGGATTAATTTCTTTTGTTTCTTGCGCTATTTTCTCTTTGCAGGTAAAGCGTATATATAAAGAGGAGCCGGCATACAAAGGCTTTGTGAATCTTAATTCATCTATCCCGTAATTTAACAACACAGGATTTTTTTCATAGCTGTCTACAAATAATCCTGCAGCAGCGCTCATGATGAAATACCCATGCGCAACTTGCTCTTCAAACATAGTTCCATTGAAATCTGTATCAATAAGATGCGCATAAAAATGATCGCCGCTTACATCAGCGAATTGGTCTATGTCTTGAGAGGTGATGAGTCGTTTCTCTGTGGTAATTTGATCACCTATTTGAAGTTCTTCAAAATATTTTCTGAACGGATGAATGCCACTAGTAATTCCTTTGGCATTTTGCTGGTATACGTTACTGATAGCCGTAATCATTGAAGGAGAACCCTGAATAGCTGTTCTTTGTAAATAATGTTTAACGCCTCTCAATCCCCCCATTTCTTCTCCGCCTCCCGCTCTTCCAGGACCTCCATGCACCAACAATGGAAGTGGAGAACCATGTCCCGTACTTTCTTTTGCGCATTCATTGTTTAATACCAATATTCTTCCGTGATGACTGGAAGCACCTAAGACATAATTTTTTGCTATCGAAGCATCATTGGTTACAATAGAAGAACACAAACTTCCTTTTCCTTTTTTACTTAATTCAATAACATCGTCTGTGGTATTATATGGCATTATAGTACTTACGGGACCAAAAGCTTCTACCTCATGTGGTTCATTTGTTGAAAAAGGAGTTTGATTCATTAATAAAATTGGACTCATAAAAGCTCCAACTTTACTATCTCCATCCACAACGTCTACACTATCCAGTGACCCATAAATAATTTGACTTGAGGCTAAAAGTTTTTGCACTTGTGCTTTTACTTCATTTCTTTGATCCATTCCTGCAAGCGCCCCCATTCTAACAGATTCATTTAATGGATTCCCAATCAACGTTTTGTTCAATTCAGAACACAATGATTTCCATACATCTTCTATTTTATTTTCGGGAACAAAAATCCTGCGTACAGCCGTACATTTTTGTCCTGCTTTTACCGTCATTTCTTTTTTTACTTCTTTAATAAACAAACTCCATTCTGGCATTTCAGGATTGATGTCATCACCTAAAACCATACAATTTAAAGAGTCCGCTTCCATATTAAAAGGAACACTTTCGGATATGATTTTTGGATGAGCTTTAAGTTTCATGCCTGTGTGTGCAGATCCTGTAAACGTAACTACATCTTGAGATGTTACGTGATTAAGAATATCGCCGGCGCTTCCGCAAATTAATTGCAAAGCACCTTCAGGTAAAATTTTAGAATTAATGATTTCTCTAACAACGGCCTCGGTTAAATAAGAAGTTACAGTAGCGGGCTTAACAACTGCGGGTACGCCAGCCAGTAAGTTGACTGCAATTTTTTCTAGCATTCCCCAAACTGGAAAATTATAAGCATTAATATGAACAGCTACTCCTTCTTTAGGGACCAAGATATGATGACCCATGAAAGTATTTTGCTTACTTAAAGAAATCGAATCGCCGTCTAAACAAAATGGCTCATCAGGTAATTTTCTTCTTAAAGAAGCATTTGAAAACAAATTACCTATACCGCCTTCAATATCAATCCAGCTGTCTATTTTTGTTGCTCCTGTTTGATAACTAATAGTATAAAATTTCTCTTTCCTTTCCATTAGATATAAAGCCAATGCTCGGAGCATTCGGCCTCTTTCCTGAAAAGTCATTTTTCTTAAAGTCTTGTTGCCCTTATTTCGTGCGAAATCTAAAATAGAAGAAAAATCCAACCCGTTAGAAGTAGCAGCTACAAGGGGTTGTCCTGTTACTGCATGATGTAATATTTGTCCATCCCCATCACCTTCAATCCATTTTCCTAAAACAAAATTGGCAAGCTTTTGCATAAATTTGATTTGATGCAAAGGTATAGTTGCAGAGCTGTTTTAAACAATTATTTTTTTATTGGAAGATCGGGTCTATTTCATTAGAGATGCGATCAAAAATCTCGTCAATTGTTCCTTCTCCTTTTACCAAAACAACCTTATCGAATTGTTTGTAATGATCAGCTACTGCTGTTGTTTTTTGATGATATTCAGCAATTCTGTTTTTAATAATTGATTCGTCTGTGTCATCAGATCGGCCACTTGTTTGGCCTCTTTTCATTAAACGACCTACTAGCTCTTCTTCTCCCACTTCCAATGCTAACATTATATTTATAGGAGATTGTCTCATTTCCAATAATTTATCTAACGCCTCTGCTTGTGCAGCAGTTCGAGGAAATCCATCAAACAAAAATCCCTTTACTTCTGTATTTTGATCTAAAGCAGTACTAATCATTCCAATCACAACTTCATCTGGAACTAATTGTCCTTTATCCATAAAATGCTTAGCTTCCAATCCCAACGGGGTTTGATGAGCTATTTGTGACCTCAATAAATCTCCAGTACTTAGATGTTTTAAACTATATTTTGCTATTAGCTTTTCGCTTTGCGTACCTTTTCCGCTTCCCGGAGGACCAAATAAAATTAAATTGAACATATTATATACTTGAAAATTGCATGTTTAACCGGAACCCAAAGTAGCTCCGCGATCGATAATCTGAAACATTCAAAATAACATGAAAACACACGCGAAAGCTTTGGTTTGTAAAAATAGTAATTATCAATCATTTTTAAAAATCCATTGTAATATTTTAATTATAAACCAAGATATTGAATTTGTTTTTATGAATAAAGCTAAAATTATTGAGTTTTGTAATGAGGGGCCTAAACTTTACTTTTGCATTTTAAATTTAATCTCGTTAGAATGAGTAGCAAAAAATTCAGCCAGTTAGCAGAAACACTTATTGCATCTGAAATTGTTAGACTAGGTAATCTCATTAAGGAAAAAATTAAATCCGGCGAGAAAATCTATAACTATACAATTGGAGATTTTGATTCAAAGGAATTTCCAATCCCCGTTGAATTAAAAAATGAAATTATTAACGCCTATGAGGAGGGGTTTACAACATATCCAATCGCAGATGGTGAATTAGACCTTAGACAAGCCATAGCCAGCTTCATAGAAAGGAAAGAAAACCTTAGCTATCTTCCTACTGAAATCCTTGTTTCAAATGGAGGTCGGCCGCTGATTTACTCAATATTCAGAAGCATTGTAGATAAGGGTGATAAAGTTATTTATCCTGTTCCGAGTTGGAATAACAATCATTACACACATTTTACAGATGGAGAACATATTCAAATCCAAGTAAATAAAGAGAATGACTTTTTACCTACTGCTGCTCAATTAGCGCCTCATATTAAAGGTGCCTCTTTATTAGCTTTGTGCTCACCACTTAACCCAACAGGCACTATATTTTCGAAAGAAGAATTAGAGGCTATATGCGATTTGGTAATTGCAGAAAATGAATCGAGAAAAGAAGATGAGAAAAAGCTTTATGTAATGTATGATCAAATATACTGGACCTTAACTTTTGGAGAAGCCGTTCATTATAATCCTGTTTCATTAAGGCCTAAAATGAAAGAGTATACTGTTTTTGTTGATGGTATAAGTAAAGCATTTGCAGCTACTGGCGTAAGAGTAGGTTGGTCAATGGGACCACAAGATTTAATAGCTAAGATGCGTGCAATTAATAGCCATGTAGGATCGTGGGCACCAATGGCAGAACAAAAAGCCGTTGCAAAATATTTAAATAATCATGTTGCGGTTGATAGCTACTTATCTCATTTTAAAAACGAAATAGAATTCAGATTAAAAAAATTATACGAAGGATTTATTCAACTTCAAACAGAAGGATTTGCTATTGATGCAATTACTCCGCAAGCAGCAATCTATTTAACCGTACAAATTAATGCAGTAAATCTGCAAACATCAAATGGGACAATACTTCAAACCCAATCTGATGTCACCAATTATATTTTAGATGAGGCAAAATTAGCAATGGTTCCCTTTGGGTTTTTTGGAGCAGATAGAGAAAGTTCTTGGTACAGAATAAGTGTTGGATGTTGTAAGAAAGAAGAAATTGAACTTGTAATTGAAAATCTAAGAATCGCATTAAAAAAATTGCATTAATTTTTACAGGATAAAAAAACGAAAGGTTGCTCACTTCGAATTCTTAGTAATTTCTTTATTTCGAAGCTTGATTGTAAAACTTTCAATCTATTAAGATGAATGATTTCATGTGCCAATACAAAATTGTCAACTTGCTCTACTTCAAATAATAAGTCATGAAGCCAACTTACCTCAAATTCAATGGCTTGGGGCGATTTAAACTCTTGCTTAATTAAAACAAGTAAGTCTCTATTTAATCTTTTATTTATCATGTTTTGTTTTTATAAAAGAATAAAATTTTAAAAAATCATTTTTTCTCAAATTAAAATTAAATTCGATTAGTAAATGTCAAATTAAAAAAACATAATGTCAAATAAATTAATAAGATTTTGATAAAATTTAATACGCAGCTTTTTTTTGATAGAGAGAAAAATATACTAATTTCTTTTCTTGATTGGGGTTTGGGGCATACCACAAGGTGTATTCCAATTATTCAAAAACTCATTTTAGAAGGTAAAAATGTGGTCGTTTTTTGTGATAAAAAGGCTGCAACAATAATAAAAGAGGAATTCCCACAAATTGAAATCATTTTAATCCCAGGTTACAATATTAGTTACAGTAAAAAACCTTCTCTGTTCTTACTCAAAATAATTGGTCAGCTTCCTAAAATTATTAGAAGAATACTGCATGAGAAGAAAATTGTAAAAAACTACGCCCGAGCACATCAGGTTGATTTAATTATTAGCGACAATAGATTCGGGTTTCGAAACAAAAAAATTAAATCTGTCATTATATCCCATCAATTATTAATAAAAACAGGTTTTTCTTGGCTAGATTCCTTTGTTCAGAGATTAAATTATTTTTTCATTAATCAATTTGATGAATGCTGGATTCCTGATATTGAAGAAAATGGCGGTTTGGCCGGAGAATTATCTCATCCAATTAAAAAACCACAAATTCCAATTCATTATTTAGGTGTCTTATCTAGGTTTAAACCTTTAAATATTCCACCAAAAATTAAATTAACTGTACTATTATCAGGCCCTGAACCTCAAAGAACCATTCTTGAAAAAATCATTATTGATCAATTATGCCATATTATTGGGCCTATTGTCATTGTTAGAGGTTTGCCCAATCAAAAAGAAACGCTTTCCCTCAACCAATCAAATATTACTCAGTTTAATCATTTAAACAAGGCTGCCCTCAATGAACTTCTTTGTCAGTCGGAACAAATCCTTGCTCGGGCAGGATATTCAACTATCATGGACTTAGTGGTTTTGAATAAAAAAGCTATACTTATACCCACAAAAGGACAAACTGAGCAAGAGTTTCTGGCAAGGCATTTGTCTAATCATCCTTTATTTGTATTTGAGGAGCAAGACAAGTTAGATCTCAAAAATTTATTAAACTATTAGAAATCACCCTATTTAAACTAGAATTATTCATAATTTTGTGGCATGTTAAAAATAATTATTGAGCTTTTTGTTTTCTATTTTATCTACAAACTTATTTTCGAATTCATAATCCCTGTTTATAATGCAACTAAACAAATGAAAAGGAAAATGAATGAGTTTCAAGACCAAATGAATCATAATAATCAATTCGAAACACATCAAACGAATAAAAATACTCAACAAGAACCCAAAAAAGATTCAAGTGACTATATAGAATATGAGGAAATAAAATGATTTGATTAATTTTTTATTAGTATTTGGTAGAAGAAGATAAGATCTATATATTTGCATTCTGAAGAGAAACAACTGAAGGGAACGAAATCGTTCCCTTCTTCTTTTCTTATGAGTATGATTACAGATACACCCATAGATATAATAAAAAAATTATTGGAGCCGCTATTAGTGGATGATATTTTTTTGGTTGACATTAAAGTAAAACCTATAAATAATTTCAAAATTTATCTTGATGCAGATGCGGGATTAGGAATTGAGAAATGTATCAAAATAAACCGCGCTCTATATAAGCAAATGGAGGAAATGGCTTTATATCCTGAGGGCGACTTTTCCTTAGAAGTGTCTAGTCCGGGTGTAGATGAGCCGCTTAAGCTTCACAGACAATACTTAAAAAATATAGGAAGAGCTGTTGAAGTATGCTTTTTAGATGGCACCAAAAAAGAAGGGCAATTAAAAGAAGCTAATGAAATAGAGATAAGTATCGAATATACTGAAGGAAAAGGAAAAAAAATGGTAACGCACCAACAAGCAATTCCTTTCACAGAAATTAAGCAAACTAAAGTGCTGATAAAATTTTAATTAACAATAAAACCCCAATTCCGATGGGGAATCCAATAAAATGGTGTAAAAAACGGAGCGGAATATGGCAACTATTAACTTAATAGATTCATTTCAAGAATTTAAAGAGGCGGAAGGAATTGATCGCCCTACGCTTATGAAAGTGATGGAAGATGTTTTTAAAACATTGATCAGAAAGAAATATGGCAATGACGAAAACTTCGACGTGATCGTAAATGATCAGAAAGGAGATTTAGAAATTTTTAGAAGAAGAACCATTGTTGATAATGATGATTTATATAACACATTGACAGAAATCGAGTACAAAGATGCAATTTTAATTGAGCCCGATTATCAAGTTGGTGAAGAGTTATATGAAGAAGTAGATATTCAAAAAGAATTTGGCCGCAGGGCAATTCTTGCGGGCAAACAAACTTTAGCAGCAAGAATTAATGATTTAAAGAAAAATGTATTAATTAAAAAATACGAAGACAGAATTGGAGATATCGTAAGTGGTGAAATTTATCAAGTATGGAAAAAAGAAGTGTTGATACTTGATGAAGATGGCAATGAAATGTTGCTGCCAAAATCTGAACAAATACCAAGCGATTATTTCAAAAAAGGCGAAAGCGTTCGTGCTGTTGTAAAGAAAGTTGAATTAAAAAATAGTCAAGCTATTATCATTTTATCTAGAACCAGTCCGCTTTTCCTTGAAAAACTTCTTGAAATCGAGGTGCCAGAAATTTTTGACGGCTTAATTGTGGTTAAAAAGATTGTAAGAGATCCGGGAGAAAGAGCAAAAGTGGCAGTAGAGAGTTATGATGATAGAATTGATCCTGTTGGTGCCTGCGTAGGTATGAAAGGAAGTCGTATTCACGGTATTGTTAGAGAGTTGAAAAACGAAAACATTGACGTGATTAACTATACTACTAACATTCAATTGTTAATACAACGTTCACTTACCCCTGCGAAGATTACAAGCATGGATTTAGATAATGAGAAAAAACATGCTAATGTTTTCTTGAAGCCTGATCAAGTGTCATTGGCTATTGGCAGAAGGGGCGTTAATATTAAGTTAGCTTGTGAATTAACAGGATATGAGATTGATGTATTCCGTGACAATGAAGGAGAAGAGGAAGAATTTGATATTGACTTAGAAGAATTTAGTGATGAAATTGAATCTTGGATTATTGATGAGTTAAAGCGCGTGGGATGCGATACGGGCAGATCAGTATTAGCGTTGACCGCTGAAGAATTAGAAAGAAGAACTGATTTAGAAAAAGAAACAATAGAAGATATCAGAAGAATACTTCAAGAAGAATTTGAAAGAGAATAATAAATAAAAGGTATATTAGTAACTATTAAAAAATAGAATGTCAGAAGTAAATACACCAAGATTAATGGCTGCGGCCAAAGAATTTAATATAGGTACTAATACCTTAATTGATTTTCTTGTGTCTAAAAGCTTTAGCGTGGATGATTTGAAACCAACATCCAAGCTGAGTGAAGACATGTATCGTGTGCTACAAGCAGAATTTCAGCAAGACAAAGTTGCAAAGCAAAAAGCTGAACAAGTTGACTTGCCTAAGGGAGCTGCTAGTGAACAGAAAAAGAAAAAAGACGAATTAGATCTTTCTATCAAAAAGAAAGAAGAGAAAGTTAAGCCAGTAGAGGTGCCGATCGTTGAAGCTGCTGAAAAATCACCTAAGCCTACATCAGAAACAGAAGATACAAAAGTTACTAAAATAGTTGCTCCGGAAATTGAAGGATTGAAAGTATTAGATAAAATTGATTTAGCTTCTATCGATTCCTCTACGAGACCAAAAAAATCTGCTCCAAAAAAGAAATCTGATAAACCAGAAGAAGTTGTTGAAAATAAAGAGATTATTGCTGTCCCTGAAGTAGTGGTGGTTCCAACTGAAACAAAAGCAAAAGAAGAAAACAATCTTCCGCCTACTATTGAAAATATTTCAATAGATAAATTAACTGGACCGAAAATTTTAGGTAAAATAACCTTGCCTGTTGATAATGACACTAGACCTAAAAGAGAAACTAACGAAGAAAAGCAGAAGAGAAAAAGAATCCCTATTCAAAAGAAACCTGGATTTGATAATGCAGGTGGTCAGAATAAAGGAAATAAAGCAATACCTGATTCAAGAGGTGGTGCTGCTCAACCTAATAAATATGCAGGACAAGGTGGAGGAAATAGATTCCAAAAGCCAGTAGGCGGAGCAGTTAAAAGAACTGATGATAAAATAATTGATGCTAAAGAAATTCAAGAAAAGCTTAAACAAACACAAGCCAAATTAGCAGGTTCAGGTGGAAGAGGAAAAAGTCTTAAAGCTAAATACAGAAAAGCTAAGAGAGAAGAGATGGCTGAACAGGCTGATAATGGAGAAGCTTCAAACAAATTACAAGTAACTGAGTTTATTTCAGTAAGCGAATTAGCTGGTTTAATGGATGTGAGTTTTGCTGATGTTATCAGTAAATGTATGAGTTTAGGTATCATGGTTTCTATTAATCAAAGATTAGAAGCAGATGTAATTGAACTCGTAGCCAGTGAATTTAATTTTGAAGTTGAATTTATTGGTGTTGATGATGCTGCAGAATTAGAAGTTGAAGAAGAAATTGACAACCCTGAAGATTTAGTTCCAAGAGCTCCAATTGTTACAATAATGGGTCACGTTGATCATGGTAAGACCTCATTACTAGATTATATCAGACAAACAAACGTGATTGCAGGTGAAGCCGGAGGTATTACTCAGCATATTGGTGCTTATGAAGTAACGCTTGCCGATGGCAGAGAAATCACTTTCTTGGATACGCCAGGTCACGAAGCCTTTACTGCTATGCGTGCACGTGGTGCTAAAGTAACCGATATTGCTGTAATAGTTGTGGCTGCGGATGATGCTGTGATGCCTCAAACAAAAGAAGCTATTTCGCATGCACAGGCGGCTAATGTGCCGATGATTTTCGCGATTAACAAGGTTGATAAAGATGGTGCAAATCCAGAAAAAATTAAGGAGCAGCTTGCTTCAATGAATATTTTAGTTGAAAGCTGGGGTGGTAAATTTCAAAGTCAAGAAATTAGTGCTAAGAAAGGAATGAACATAGAGTTGTTGCTTGAAAAAATTCTTTTGGAAACCGATATGCTTGAATTAAAAGCAAATCCTTCCAAACAATCATCAGGTACAATTATTGAAGCCTCTTTAGATAAAGGTCGTGGATATGTTGCTACTATTCTTGTTCAGAATGGTACATTAAGACAAGGGGATATGATTGTTTCTGGTCAGCATTTTGGAAAAGTTAAAGCGATGTACAATGAGCGAAATCAACGAATTGAAGTTGCGCCTCCTTCTACACCGGTATTGATCTTAGGACTGAATGGTGCTCCTCAAGCGGGTGAAACATTTAAAGTATTTGAAGATGAAGCGGATGCAAGAGAGACCGCTTATAAGCGTGGGCAGATTTTACGTGAACAAGGAATGCGTGCTAAAAAACATATTACCCTTGATGAGATTGGTCGTCGTTTGGCATTAGGTAATTTCAAAGAGTTGAATGTGATTATCAAAGGAGATGTGGATGGTTCAGTGGAAGCATTGAGCGACTCTTTACAAAAATTAAGTACAGAAGAAATCGTTGTGAAAGTTATTCATAAAGCAGTTGGTGCTATTACAGAAAGTGATGTTACTTTAGCGAATGCTTCAGATGCAATCATTATTGGTTTTAATGTGCGTCCTTCAATGCAAGCAGCAAGATTAGCCGAAAACGAATCAATACAAATTAAGCTCTACTCTATTATTTATAACGCAATAGAAGAAATTAGAAGTGCGATGGAAGGTATGTTGGAACCAACAGTAGAAGAAAAGATTTTGGCAAATGTTGAAATTAAAGAAACATACAAATTTGATAAGGCTACAGTTGCTGGTTGTCAAGTGTTAGACGGAAAAATGGCTAGAAACAATAGAGTGCGTTTAGTTCGTGACGGTATTGTTATTTTCACTGGCGAATTGGGTAGCTTGAAGCGTTTCCGAGACGATGCCAAAGAAGTAACATCCGGAATGGAATGTGGTTTAGTTATCAGAAATTATAATGATTTAAAAATAGGAGATATTGTAGAAGCATTTGAAGAAGTTGAAGTAAAGAGAACACTTTAATTTTTTTGATACGCCTTAGATATTGTTTGTTTCAACTCACAACATCTAACTTTCCAATTCTTTGTTAAATACATTATTGTACTCTGTTCTTATCAATTAAGAATTAATTTTGAACCGATTTTAAAATTCAACTTCTAATTTATATCCATTGCTATTTTATAAAAATGAAGTTTTAATAAAATGGATTTTTTCAAGATAATGAAGCGTAACCATTAAAATAACCAGATGAACAAAATATTCTTACTCTCGTTTTTGATATTATTCTCTTCAAAAATCATTGCTCAAAATCAAAAAGTAGTAGCCGATAAAATCATTGCAGTTGTTGGTGACAAAATTATTTTAAAATCAGATGTTGATAATATGTTGTTGGATATGCAACGACAAGGTGTACCTATTCCTCCAGATGGCAAATGCCTTAGCTTGGAACAATCATTAGGCGTTAAAGCCCTTGTATTACAAGCAGAAAAAGATTCTCTTCCTGTTTCAGATGACGATGTTGATGCAGAAATCGATAATCAAATTAGATATTTTATAAGCCAATATGGATCTAAAGATGAATTAGAAAGAGTAGCAGGTAAAACTGTTTATCAGTTAAAGGAAGACTTTAAAGAAAGCTTTAGAGATCGTAAGCTTGCGGCAGCAATGAG
>CANGGD010000005.1 GCA_947453295.1 Chitinophagaceae bacterium
AGCTCTAATCCAACAATTACATTAACTAACGAGAGTGGATGTGATTCAGTGGTGACATTGCATTTAACTGTTGGTCACACTAACCACGGAGACACAACTGCTTTTGCTTGCGGATCATTCACATGGTATGGAACAGAATACACAACAAGTTCTAATCCAACAATTACATTAACTAACGAGAGTGGATGTGATTCAGTGGTGACATTGCATTTAACTGTTGGTCACACTAACAACGGAGACACAACTGCTTTTGCTTGCGGATCATTTACTTGGTACGGAACAGAATACACTGCTTCAGCAGAACCAACGCATACATTCACAAATGCATCAGGTTGTGATTCAGTGGTGACTTTACATTTGACAATTGGAAACGCTAACACTGGCGATACTACAGCTTTTGCTTGTGCATCATTCACATGGTACGGAACAGAATACACTGAGTCTGCTGAACCAACATATACATTCACCAATGCATCTGGTTGTGATTCAGTGGTGACTTTACATTTGACTATTGGTAATCAAACATTGAATGTAATAGATACATCAGCTTGTGTTTCATTTATGATGAATGATTCTGTATATACCGAATCGGGAATTTATTATCAATATTTAGTAAATTCAACTGGTTGTGATAGTGTGATTAAAATAAATCTTACTATAAATCAATTGCCATTAGTAGATGAAATAAATGGAACAAATTCTATTTGTGCTAAGTCATCAATAATCTATACTAATAGCACGCTTAATGGAACATGGACAACTGATGATACCACAATTGCAACAATAGATTCAATTACAGGAGAGTTGACTGGTATTTCTGAAGGAATGACACAAGTAAGATATAGTGTAACTAATGACAATGGTTGTGTGAATTCAGTTTCAAAAAATATTCAAATTAATCCTTTGCCAGAAGTTGCTTCTATTAGTGGATCAAAAACAATTTGTACACTATCGAATACACAGTTGTCTAATGAAACAGAAAACGGAACATGGAGTGTAAGAGATTCATTGATTGCTACCGTTTCAAATAATGGTCGTGTTTCTGGGTTAACTAATGGAACAACTCAAATTATTTATACAGTTGTAAATAGTGAAACATATTGTGTTAATGCTGATTCTATTGAGTTTGTTGTAAATGCTCGTCCAGATGTACCTGATACGATTATTGGATTAGCACAAGTGTGTGGCTTCATCAATCAAGGTATAGAAGTAGTTTACAATACAAGTGTTGCAAACATTTCAAATACATATGATTGGTATGTTCCTACAGGTGCAATAATTACATCTGGACAGGGAACGAATTCAATTAAAGTTATTTATGACAGTACCACAGCAGCGTATTCGGCAATTTATATGGCAAGAGTATCAGCTGAGGGTTGTTACAGTAAATATAAATCGAAATGGATATATAAAACAATACCTGTGTTAGGAAGTATACAAGGGCCAACTAATATTTGTCCATTCACAGATATTGATACAACTATTTCGTTTGGCGTAAGTGAAGTAACGAATGTTGTTTCTTATCAATGGCAAGTTCCTAATGGTGCAACAATAGTATCTGGTCAAGGAACAAGTAGTGTAGGTATTAAATTTACAAATAGTATCGCAGCGTCTTCTACATTAACTGTAAGAGCAATTTCTAATTGTGGGTCATCCTCAAAAACATTGAAATTAAGTAAACTAACTCCGTCAACACCTAGTGCAATTTCTGGACCAACCAGTGCTTGTCCATATTATGATAATGGAGTTCAGGCAACTTATTCTATAGATACTGTTCAATATGCTACATCCTATAATTGGATAATGCCTTCATATGCAAGGATTATTAGTGGTCAAGGAACATCAACAATCAGTGTTGCATTTGACTCTGGATATGTTACTTCAACAATTAAAGTTGCTTCTGTAAATAACTGTTATGTTTCAGAAACTAAATCAACAAGTGTTTCTGCAATTCCATATGCTGTTCCAGGAATAATTTCGGGAGCGACTAATGCTTGTGGTTATATCAATACAAATAATCCAGTCACATATAAAATTTCAAAAGTGACGGGAGCTCCTGCATATATTTGGACAGTACCAACAGGTGTAACGATTCAATCACATTTAGGCGGATATGGAGAAAACGATACTATTATTTCTGTGATTTTTGATACGACTTTTGTATCTGGCTCAAAAATTTCTGTTCAATCAACAGGATGTAATACAAGTGCTGCAAGAACTTTAACGATTACAAAAAAAATCTCAGTAACTCCTTCAACATTGATTGGAAGTTTGGATGTTTGCGCATCTGTAGGAAGTGCTACTGCGGTTACATATTTTACCAATTCAGTAGCCAATGCAGTTACTTATATTTGGACAGCACCTTCTGGCGCAACTATTCAATCAGGACAAGGGGATACAGTAGTTACTATTTTATTCAGTAATAATTTCACTTCTGGAAATGTAAGTGTACAATCTTCAAGCTATTGTGGAAATAGTGGTTTGAAATCATTGATGGTTTATAAAAGAGTACCTTCAACACCAACAGTGTTAAGTGGAAATCAAGAAATAAACACTTGCTCTTTAGGATCTCAACAAGTTTTATATTCTTATCAAACTAAGCCGGTAACATACGCAACTTCATATTTATGGAGTGTTCCATCAGGTGCAAGAATAATAGGAAATCAAACTGATACAATTGTTAGTGTTTCTTTTGATAGCACTTTTAACGGAGGAAACATAACAGTAGCGGCTGTGAGTCCTTGTGGAAACAGTACGAGTGTGAAATCATTACCGATTTCTAAAAAATTACCAACTACACCTACAAATATATCTGGCATCACAAATGTTTGTCCTTTAATAGCAACAAATACTTTAGTTAATTATAAAATTAATAAAGTAACTTATGCTACTTCTTACATTTGGAATTTACCATCTGGGGCTTCTTTGATGAATGTAGAAGGAGATACAAGTATTTATGTAAAATTCGACTCTTCATTTAATGCTGGAAATATTGAAGTAAGATCATTAAGTACATGTGGACTAAATGCCACTCCAAGAACTTTAACTTTACAAAAAACAATTCCAGTAACTCCAACAGTATTAACAGGATCAACTGATATTTACGTTTGTTCTCAAGCTGGATCAGGATCTATCTATACTTACAAAACAGCTAAAGTAACAAATGCTACTTCATATATTTGGACTGTACCAACAGGAGTTACATTATTAAGTGGACAAGGTGATTCAATTATTACTGTGAAATTTGATAGCAGTTTCAATTCTGGAAATATTACAGTTAAAGCAGCTAATGCTTGTGGAATAAGCACATCTGCGAAAAATTTATCTGTAAGTAAAAAACTACCTACTTCACCTGTAACATTAATTGCATCAGCTGATATTTGTTCTTCAATTGGAACTAATACCTTGGTTAAATTTAATACTAACAAAGTGGCCTATGCGACAACATATATTTGGTCTGTGCCAAATGGAGCTACAATTCAATCTGTTATAGGCGATACAGCTGTTATGGTTAAATTTGATTCTTCATTTAATGGCGGTATAGTAACAGTGAAATCAGCTAGTGCTTGCGGTATCAATAATGTGTCTAAGATTTTAAGTTTAACTAAGCAAACACCAGCAACTCCTTCAGCAATCAATGGCATTACTAATGCATGTCCTTACTACGGTAACAATACATCGGTTACATATTCTACTCCTGCAGTAAACTATGCAACATCATATTTATGGACATTGCCTGCTAATGTAATTTTGGTAAGCGGACAAGGAACCAACACAATAGTAGTGAAGTTTGATTCAGGTTATGTTACTGCATCATTTAAAGTAAAAGCTTTAAATGCTTGTGGAAGTTCAACTGAAAAATCAGTACAAGTTACCGCCACTCCATTTGCAACTCCTGGAACAATATCGGGACCAACAAATGCATGTATGTATATTAATCAATCATCTGCAACATATTCAATCAGAAAAGTTACAGGAGCAACTGGTTATTATTGGTCAGTTCCAACAGGTGTAACTATTACTTCTCACCCAGCAGGAACAGGTGCTAATGATACTACAATTGTTGTAACATTTGGAACTAATTTTGTTGCTAATACAGCAATTCAAGTAAGCTCTGCAGGTTGTAATCTAAGTGCTCCAAGTAGCTTAACAATAACAGGATCAATTGCAACAGTGCCAGCTACAATTACAGGAGCAACAAATGTTTGTGAAATGATGATATCTGGAACTAGACCAGGTGGAGATTCGGTGATATATACAATTAGAAAAGTTACAGGAGCAACATCATATATATGGACAGCTCCTACGAATTCGACTTTGTCACATCCTGCAGGACTTGGTATAAATGATACAATTGTAAAAGTATTATATGCAAGTAGTTTTGTGAGTGGTACACTTTCAGTGAAATCATCTAATTCATGTGGATCAAGTTCAGCCAAAACATTAGCAATCAGTATTTCAACAGCAGCTCAACCTGGAACAATAACTGCACAAATGGTAAGTGCTTGTCCTAACAGAGTTTATTCTTATTCTATTAGTGCAATGCCTGCAAATGCAACTTCACTTGTGTGGACAGCTCCAGCAGGAGGAACAATTATTGCTGGACAAGGAACAATTAAAATAACTGTTTCTTATCCATCAACTGCTAACATTTCAAATAATGTGACTGTTCAAGCATATAATAATTGTTCTGTAAGTTCATTAAGAACATTGAATGTTAAACTAAATGCTTGTAGTACTGGTTTCACTTATGCTAAAACAGAAGGAAATATTGAAAATAATATTAGTCAAACACTTGATGTAAATGTATTCCCTAATCCAAGTAGTAATTACTTTAATATAAAGGCTGTTTCCGGAAATCAGGAGAATATCTTTGTAAGAGTAATGGATTTGCAAGGCAGAATAGTGAAGGAATTAAATATGAAGTCGAATGAAGTAAAGCAAGTTGGAGATAACTTAAAACCTGGTAACTATATATTGCAAATAGTTCAAGGTAATAAAACGAAGACCACTAAGTTGATGAAAATATAATCGATAATATAAAGGAATGGCCAAACAAAGCCATTCCTTTTTATTAAATTTGCAAACTTCACTTTATCACAAAAAGAATTAATAAGCTGTAAAAAATCAGCTTTTTGAAAAATCATGAATTGGAAGCATGTACATATTTTAATTGTTTCTTTTTTTCTCTTCATTGCTACACTTCATGTCAATGCACAAAAAACATTCACGGCAACAACAGGGAACTGGAGTCTAGCATCAAATTGGAGCGGCTCAACTTTACCAACCAGTTCAGATTCGGTAGTAATTGCCGGAGGTAAAACTGTAACAATTGATGTGTCTACTGCTGTTTGTGCAGCAATAAATTTAGCCCCCTCTTCAAGCGGAACTGCTACTCTAAATTTTAATATTGGGAGTGTGTTAACTGTATCAAGGAAGGTGACATTAGGAGGAGCTAGTGCTGATAATTTAATTGGCGCTTTAACCATGACCAATGGAGGAAAATTGATTTGTGGCGGTTTGGCTGTTGGGAGATCTACAACCTCATCTACTTTTACACCAGGAAATGGAACAATTGTTTTTAAAGCAACAAATACCATACCTACTTCAGTTTTCACAATATTTAATAATTTAATTGATTCTTCCGGAACAACAACTTTAGGAGCCGGGGTTACAATAGATAGTTTAACTATTGTAACAGGAGCAACTTTTTCAGGGTCAACTTTTAATAACACTATTAATGGAAGTATAGTCAATAACGGCTCTATGACTTTTGGTGGAACAACAAGCTTTACAGGAAGTGTAAATCAAACAATCAGTGGAACAGGAGCTACCACACAATTTGCAAGTATCACAATTAACAACACGGGTACTAGTCCTGCCAATATTGTAGAAGTATCATCAACTAATTTTTCGGCTTCATCAGCATTTTTAATCTTAACCAAAGGGATATTAAAAATGTCTGGTTCGTATAGTTTCAACAATAATTTTTTCTCTACTGCTGGGTACACAATCGCTTCTGGATCTGGTATTTGGCTAAATAATCCTAATGTTGTTGTAGCTGCTCAAACTGGATCTCCTACATTAGGAGGATCAATTAGAATCACAAGTGGTAAATATTATGTTGGAACGTCTGCTAGCAATAGCATGAGTTATAATACAGGATCAAGTTTCACCATAGATGGAACTGACACATCTTCTTGTAAATTTGTTGTAGCAGGTCGTTTTAGTCCTACTACTGCTGCATCTAATTCAATAACATACAATCAATCAGGAGGTTTAGTTTTTGTGGATTCGGTTGGTTCTACAAGTACTACGTTAGCGGCTTTTGATATTGGTGCATCGGGTTCCAATTTTACTATGTCTGGTGGAATGATTTTAATAAATAAAGCATGTTCTTTTACCAGTGATTATTATAATGTTGCTGCAACATCAACAGTAACAGGAGGTCAATTAGTAATTGGAGATGCAAGAACAATTGGTAGTCCAGTAATTAGAGTAAATAGCACTGTGCCAATTGGGTCATTAATAATAAATGGAACAAGCACTCCAACTGCAAGGATTAAAACAAATGCATTAACAATAACAGATTCATTGTTAATTAATTCAGGAGGAACATTAAACGATTCAATAGTAAATATATCGGTTGGAAAAAACTGGATAAATAACGGGACATTTTCTACATTTTTAAAACCAACTGTTACGCTTAGTGGATCCAATCAAAATATTAAAGGGAGTGCAACTACTACATTTTTAAATTTAGCATTAGCAGGCACCGGAACGAAAACGCTTAATATAAAAACAAACGTAAGTGATACCTTAACAGTTAATGACGACATTACATTAAATCTATCAACATTTTCCCTCGGCTCTCCTACAAGTATAAACTTGAAATGTGGAGCACCTCTTGGGTCATTAATTACAGGTGGCGATTCATTAAAATTAGGCGGCAATGTTACAGTTAGCAAATTAGGTACAGGAACTAAAGGAGCTGTAATTAACAGTCCATTATTTTTAGGAAGTGGGGATAGAAAATTTTTAGTACAAAAAGGAAGTGCTATTGATACTTCATTAACAATATCAGGAACAATTAATGGTAGTTTCGCATTAATTAAAGATAGTTTAGGTACATTAATTCTTTCTGGTAATAACACCAATACAGGAATAGATTCAGTAAAAGGGGGGGTATTAAATATTCAACATGCAAATGCTTTGGGTACAACTGGTTCAGGAACTGTTGTTTCTAGTGGCGCAGCATTGGAAGTACAAGGAGGTATTGCAGTAGGCGCAGAATCTATTAATATAAATGGAACGGGTGTATTAACATCCGGAGCGATAAGAAGTATTAACGGTGTAAATACAATTGGAGGCACAATAACATTGTCGGGAGCAGCATCGGTAAGATCAGATGCAGATACTTTAAAATTAACTGCTAGCAATTCAATAACGGGAACTAACAATTTAACCTTATTAGGATCTGGTACGGGTTTAATTTCAGGAACTATAACAACGAGTTCTGGTACATTAACAAAATCTGAAACAGGAAAATGGATACTATCGGGAACGAATACCTATTCAGGAGCAACTACCGTTTCTGCTGGTGTATTGAATATAAGAAATGCAGCAGGCTTGGGAACTATTGCTGGCGCTACAACAGTTATTAGTGGTGCCGCATTGGAAGTGCAGGGAGGAATAGCGGTGGCAGATACAACAACAATTTCAGGAACTGGAATTTCTGCGAATGGAGCGATTAGAAGTATTAGTGGGGTAAATAGTTTTACAGCACCAATAACATTAGGATCGGCATCGAGCATACAATCTGATGCAGATACATTAAAACTCACAGCAAGCAATTCAATAAGAGGCACTAACATGGGGCTAACAATAAATGGTGTGGGTGTAGGTTTGATAAGTGGAACTATTACAACTGGAACGGGCTGGTTAGTAAAATCAGATGCAGGAAAATGGATATTATCAGGAAACAATACTAATACTGGAATAGATTCTGTCAAGGGTGGCGTATTAAATATTCAACATGCAAATGCTTTGGGTACTACTGGTTCAGGAACAGTTGTTTCTAGTGGAGCAACTTTACAATTACAAGGTGGAATAACAGTTGGTGCTGAAGCATTAAATCTAGCTGGGGTGGGAGTGGATGGTAATGCCGCCTTAGATAACCTCAGTGGAAATAATACTTTCGGTGGGCCAATAACATTAAATGCAGATGCTACAATAAGAAATCAGGCGGATAGTTTTATTTTAAGTGGTACTATTACAGGCGCCGCTTATCAATTAACGTTAGGAGGGGCATCATTAGGAGGAAGAATTGGAGGAGTGATAAGTGGAACTGGAAGCACTGCTTCAATTAGAAAAGTAACATCATCAGGTATTTGGAATTTAACAGGAACAAATACATATACTGGTTCAACTTTAATTCAAGCAGGTACATTGCGTATAGGCGCTGCAGAAAGGATTGTAAATTCTGTGAATGTTTATTTAGGAGGAGGTACATTTAATACAGGTTCTGCTGTTGGATATAGCGAAACTTTGGATACAGTGACTTTAAGTGCAAATTCAACTATTGCATTAGGAACGGGTGCCCATTCATTGAGTTTTGCTAATAGTAATACAGTAAGTTGGACATCAGGAACAACATTAACAATTACAGGATGGGCAGGAACTGCCGGTCAATCTGGAACAGCCGGAAAGATTTATTTTGGCACATCTGCAAGTGGATTAACATTATCACAGTTAAGTCAGATTTTCTTTTATGATGGAACTACAACAAAAAAAGCAACTATACTTTCAACAGGAGAGGTAGTGCCTGCAATATCTCCCAGTAGAATTGTGATTCAAAATATTAGTTCACCTCAAGTTGCTGGGGTAGCTTTTCCCGTTACTATAAATTTGGTAGATCAAAACGGCAATCCCTCTTATGCAGATAGGGATATTACCATACGCTTAGATACCCTTAATACTTCTGATGATCTGTCAAATGGTGATTCAATAGGTGTGATTATAAATGGATCTTCTTATTTGACAATTTCTAATGTTGTGTACACTTTTGCAGAAGACAGTATATTATTTACCGCTAAAGACACTTCAGTTTCTTCAACACTAATTTCAGATACAAGCAACTACTTTAGAGTAAAAGCAGGTGCGTTGTATTCATTTGATATTGAGCAATCAGGCGGTGGAAATATTCAGCCACAGGTTCAAAATGTACCTTTTAATATCAGTATTACTGCAACTGATGCTTATGGAAATATGGATTCAACTTTTAATTCAACAGTAACAATATCTTCAACAGGAACATTCAGTGGAACATCAACAACAACAGCATCATTCGTTAACGGATTTCTTACTAGTCATACTATAACTATTTCCAATACAGGTAAATTTACTATTACAGCAACAAGAAATTCCTTTGTTGGAATTTCTGATACATTTAATGTTGGAGTAGTAAGGTATGCAGTTAGTTCTGGAAACTGGAGTGGAAACATTTGGTCAAATTCACCAACAGGAACGGCAAACTTAAGTTATAAACCAACATCCTCAGATGCTGCTGTTATTTTAAGTGGAAAAAAAATAATAGTAAATGCTTCAGATAGTTGTAACACACTTACATTTAATGGAGATGTAATAAACCTTACAGTAAATGCAAATTATTCATTGACAGTAGCAGGTAATCTTAAAATTTTCAATGCCTCAAGCAGTTCATATCTAGATTCATTATCTGGGTTAGGAACACTGAATTGCAAATCGATAACCGTTGGGGGTACTAATAATCCAACAACAAGGAGAAGAACGGATTCCATAACAGTAGTAAGCACCATTCAAAATTTAAATGTCAGCAATGATGTTACATTGTATGGCAAAGATGCGGGTGGTGGTAGAAGAAACAATTCAATATTTAAATTAAATTCTGGTACTTGTAAAGTAGGGGGATCTGTTTTTTCAATAGGACAAAATAATTCTATTTCTACTTTCTATTTAAATCAAGGTTTGGGAAATGGCGTATTGAGTTTTACGGGGTCAATACCAAAATTTAGTTTGTCAAGTACCAATAATTCAGGTAAAACATTTTTCTATCTAAAAATGAATGGGTCTTCATCTTCTATTGAATTTTCAGGTAACAATTTAAGCCAAACAATTCCACTGACATTTGACTCTGTTAAAAACAGAACAGCTTCAGTAACCACCAGTAATATTGTTTACAATAATCTAATTGTAAGCAACAAAGGAACTAAGTCTTTGTCTGGAAACACCAATATAAACAAAACATTAGAAGTCAGATCAGGTACTGTTTTAAATCTTTCTAATTATAATTTACAATCTCCTGCCGAAGTGAAAATGACGACAGGGAATTCAGATAGTACTAATATAAAAGGTACGGGTACTTTATTTTTAGGAGGAAACATAACTATTACGGATACATCAATTAATAGCAGCAAAGGTGCTGTTATATCCTGTCCAGTTGATTTGGGTGCAACTCGAACCATTTCTGTTTCTGATAATACAAATACAACAAATGATTTAGCAATAACGAATGTTATTAGTGGTACAGGTTTTGGAATTACAAAAACAGGAGCGGGTAAATTATTGCTTTCTGCAAATAATACTTATTCAGGAATAAATACAATAACAACTGGTAGTTTAAATATTCAACACCCTAATGCATTAGGTGCCAATTCTGCGGCTACTTCTATTCAATCCGGCGGCTGTTTAGAAATACAGGGAGGCATTACCGTTAGTGAACCAATTACATTATCTGGAACAGGAGTGTCATCGACTGGTGCGATTAGAAGTATTCAAGGTAAAAATACATTAACTGGATTAATCTCATTAATTGGTTCTTCGTCTTGCTTTGCTGATGCGGATACACTGGTGTTAGATGTAGCATCAGGTAATTCTATAACTGGAAATTTTGACCTAAGTTTTGGCGGTTCAGGAAATATTAAAATTCTTGACCCCATTGCTACAGGCACTTCGAGCTGTTCGAAAAATGGTTTAGGCTCCCTGACTTTTTTAGCATCAAATACATATACTGGAAATACAATTATCAATGCAGGCTCATTGAATTTGGGAGCTAATAATACAATTCATAATAGTTCAAGTTTGGCGCTTGCCGGAGGTACATTAAATACTTTAGCAGGTTTCTCAGATACATTAAATAATTTACAACTTTCAGAAAACTCATTTATAACTTTAGGCAATGCAGCTCACAAATTAGTATTTACATCGAGCGCAACACAATCATGGATAGCAAATAAGACTTTAAGAATAACTGGATGGGAAGGTTCCAGTATAAGTGGAGGAACAAAAGGAAAAATATATTTTGGCAATACTTCAAGTGGCTTAACCCCTACTCAATTAAATAATGTTCAATTTGATCCACAAGGAGTAAAAGCTAATCTGTTATCTTCTGGAGAATTAGTTCCTCTAAGTTATGTAAGCCTTGCTTCTACAACTGATACATTAAATTATGGATCAGTTTGCATGGGCACAGCAAGAGCACAAATAAATTATACTATAACAAACTCTGGATCCGCCACTGCATATGGAATATCAGTTTTGTCATCAAATGCGGATTATTCTGTTGTTAATTTGCCGGATACAATTGTGCCTGGTGGAAGCAGAACATTTGGAATTATTTTTACACCATCAATATCGGGTACACGAAATTCTACTATAACGATTTCTACTACCTCAGCTAATGCAAATTCGCCAATACAATTTTCTGTAACAGGTATCGGAGTTGCTTTGCCATTTTCGCCTACGGGAACAAATGGAATTCGTTGTGCAAGTGGAACTGTAAACCTTAGTGGTACTGCAGGAGTAAATGAAGTAATAGATTGGTATTCAAGTTCAACTGGCGGACTTTCTCTACTTGCCGGAAATAACAATTTTACCACGCCTAGTTTATCAGTAACAACTACTTATTTTATTACATCAAGAAATATTAATAATGGCTGTGCTTCTTCTGTAAGATCTGCTGTAATTGCTACTATAAATCCTTTGCCAAATGCACCTACAGGAACTAATGCGTATAGATGCTCATCAGGAACTATGACAGTAGCTGCATCAACAGCAGCTGGCGAAACAATAGACTGGTATTCAGCTGCGACAGGCGGCTCTATTTTGGCTGCTAGTTCAAATAATTATACTACACCTAGTTTAACTACAACAACAACCTATTATGCAGAAGCAAGAAACACTACACTCAGTTGTGTAAGTACTTCAAGGACTCCCGTTCTGGCTGTAATTACTAGTCCACCTGCTACACCTACTGGAGTGAATGGATCAAGATGCGCAACTGGTTCAGTTAATATTAGTGCGAATGTAAGTACCAACGAAACAGCTGATTGGTATCTGGTATCAACAGGGGGAACTGTGCAGGCTTCCGGAGTCTTAACTTTTTCAACACCTTCAATCTCTTTAACTACCACATACTTTGCTGCGGCAAGAAATCAAGTTACGGGTTGTGTTTCAACAAATAGACAAGCTGTTGTAGCATTAGTTAATCAATCTCCCTCACAACCAGATGTTACCAATGCATCAAAATGTTCGAGTGGCTCGCTTAATCTTTCAGCTTCTCCAATTGGAAGTGAATTAATTGATTGGTATGCAGATTCGATAGGTGGAATTAGCATTGCTAGTAATACTTTAACTTATACAACACCTATTATAAGTGTTACAACTACTTATTATGCGGCTTCCCGAAACAATAGCAACGGCTGCTCTTCTTCAAGAAAACCTGTTGTTGCAACAATCTATACTCCGCCTTCTAGTCCTGTTGGAATTAATGCACAAAGCTGTGGACCAAGCGTTTTAGATCTATCATCAACACCAAATACAAATGAAATAATTGATTGGTATGATAGTCAAACTGGCGGAAATCTTTTGGCTGCCAGTACACCTGATTATTCAACTCCAAATATTATTTCTCTAACTACTACCTATTATATAGAGGCGAAAAATACTGTTACAGGATGTATTTCTTCAGCGAGAACTCCTGTGCTAGCAATTATTAATTCAGCGCCTTCATTGCCTTCTTCAACTTCAAACTCACGTTGTGGGATAGGTTCAAAAATAATTACAGTTACAACTAGTCTTAACCAAACTGGAGATTGGTATTCAGCTTCTTCAGGAGGAACTTTATTGGCTGCATCTACTACGTCATATTCTGCATCAATTAGTTTTTTGGGAACAACCACTTTTTATTTTCAAGTAAGGGATACTGTTACTGGCTGCTCATCAGCTACAAGACAATTTTTTACTTTAACTGCAAGTCAGATTCCCTCTTTCCCAACTGGAACTAATGCATCAAGATGTTCTACTGGAGAAGTAACAATATCTGCTTCGCCTGGAGCTTCGGAAACAATTGATTGGTATGCTGCATCTACAAGCGGATCAGCATTAGCAACAACTTCTCTAACATACACTACACCTAGTATTTCTCTAACTACAACCTATTATGCAGAAGCAAGAAATAATACAACAGGTTGTATATCTGCAACAAGAACAGCAGTAACAGCAACCATAAATGTATTGCCATCAGCACCTTCAGTAACAAATGGTGCAAGATGTGGAACTGGAACAGTAGGTTTATCAGCATCAGGAACAGGAACAATTAAATGGTATAATACTTTAACTGCTGGAACATTATTAAGCAGCGGAAACAGTTATACTACACCAAGCATATCATCAACAACGATTTACTATGCAATGGATTCAATCGTTGCAACGGGTTGTACATCTGCCACAAGAACAGCAGTAACGGCAACTGTAAATGTAGTGCCATCAGCACCAATAGGAACAGATGGGGCAAGATGTGGAACAGGAACCGTTAGTTTATCAGCATCAGGAACAGGAACAATTAAATGGTACAACACTTCAACTGCTGGAACATTATTAAGCAGCGGAAACAGTTATACTACACCAAGTATATCATCAACAACGATTTACTATGCAATGGATTCAATTGTTGCTACAGGTTGTGTATCTGCAACAAGAACAGCAGTAACGGCAACTGTAAACGCAGTGCCTTCTAATGTGATTTCAAGCAGAGATTCTGCTCGATGTGGAAGTGGAACAAACTTACTCACTGCAATAATTCCAAGTGGAGCAACAAATATAAATTGGTATGCCGATTCCTCTACTAACTCATCTATACTTGCAACTGGCACAAGTTTTACTACCCCTAGTTTAACTGTAACAACAAAATATTATGTAGCATCAACCAATGGTTTAGGATGTTATTCATCTGTGTTGAAGGCGGTAACAGCAACAATAAATGTTATTCCTGATTTACCTATAGGTGTAACTAGTGTTGCAAGATGCGGTTCTGGTTCTGTTACTTTAAATGCCACAGCACCTTCATCTCCAACAGGAAACAATATTGTCTGGTATGATGTTTCAACTGGAGGCACTCCGTTACAAACTGCAACAAATTATACTACTCCTTCTTCAAATTCAATAACAACCACTTATTATACTGCAACAAAATCAGCAGCAAATTGTTACTCAAATCGCGTTGCTTCTATTGCTATAATTAATAGTACACCAGTTTCGCCTATTGTTTACAGTGATTCTATCTGTGCTTCAAGAACTGGTGGTAATGTTTCTATTACGCTTTCTGCGGTAGGGGATGATAATAATTATTTAAAATGGTATAATGGAATTAATGATGCCGTTCCATTTGATTCTGTTGTGAATTCTGTAACTAAAACCGTTAGTGTTACAACTACTTATTATGTAGCAGATTATAGTCCAGAAACTGGATGCTTATCCGGTAGAGTGCTTGCGCTTGCAAAAGTATTGGCATTGCCTTCATCCGTAACAAATTCAACAAATGCTTCTAGATGTGGAACGGGTTCTGTAACACTGGGCGCTACTTTGTCTGCAGGTGCTTCAACAGTAAACTGGTATGCAGATTCATCTGTTTCTGGAATCGCCTTAGCAAGTGGTACAAGTTTTAATACACCATCTATTTCGACTACCAGAATATATTATGTTGCTGCAGTTTCTAATGCTGGATGTTTTTCAACTACATTAAAATCAGCTACAGCAACAATTTTTACTTTACCGGATACGCCAACTGTTTCAAATATTCAATCTAGATGTGGTTCTGGTTCAATTTCTTTGACGGCTACTTCATCAATTGGCTACCCAATTTGGTATCGTGTATCTGTAGGCGGTAGCGCACTAACAACCGCAACAACTTCAATTGTCAATTATACTACTAATCTATTTGCTGACAGCATATTTTATGTTGCTTCCAAAACAACAGACGGATGCTTTTCTTCAAGGGTTGCAGTAACTGCACGCATCAATAATATTCCTTTCCCTCCAGTTGGAGTTAATGGTTCAAGATGTGGTAACGGCATAATTTTATTAACAGCAAATCCTGGAGCAAATGAAACAATTGATTGGTACAGCGCTGCTGTTGGAGGATCATTATTATCTTCTAACAACCTCAATTATACAACTGACTCATTATCTAACACAACTACTTATTTCGCCGTTGCAAAGAACAGTAACTCAAATTGTATTTCTGAAACAAGAACTGCTGTAATTGCTATTGTAAACCCTGCAATTACTTCAGCTGTTTCTATTAATTCAAATGCTCCTGAAAATAAAGTATGTGCAGGCAACACCGTTATCTTTACGGCTAATTCTAATAATCAAGGAATCTCGCCTATTTATCAGTGGAAATTAAATGGAGTAAATGTAGGTTCAAATACTGATATTTTTACTTCATCAAACTTAAGTAATAATGATTCTGTATGGGTTGTATTGAATTCAAGCGCTTCTCCTTGTCTTGTAAATAGTCAGGTTTCGTCAAACAAAATTATCAATACTGTTTATCAATTACCTAGTATAAGGGATTACAATTACATATGTGGCACAGATAGTTCAAGAAAATTGATAGGGTCACCCGCGCCTGCAATTAGTTATGCATGGACAGCTTCAAATATAAATGTAGTTTCTTTAGAACCTTCAGGAACTGATTCTTATGGCGATGGTATTTGCAATGTTTTAGCAGAAGGAATAGGCTCTACCAATATAACTTATACTGACATTAATGGATGTAGTAAAACGATTCCATTTAATGTTTATTCATTGCCTAGTAGGCCAGTAAAAATTTACGGCCCTTCTCAACTTTGTGATTATTTCAAACCATCAGGATTTACAGATACAATTTTTTATTACGTAACTTCTGTGAATGGGGTATCAAATAATGGAGGATATGTTTGGACCACTTCAACAGGCGCAAGAATTGTTAGTGGTAATGGAACAATGAGAATAGGAGTTATTTTTGATTCGACACTTTCAATTAATACTGGCGCTATTATAGTAAAAACATTATCCCCTTTTGGATGTACTAGTATAGAAAGAGGATTAAGAGTTTATTATACTCGACCAATATTGTATGCTTGGAATGGAGCCAGTGATATTTGCAAGTTCATGGACAAAGATACTGTTGTAACATATTCTGTAAATTATCAATCTCAAGCCAGTTATTACGATTGGATAATTCCTTCCGGTGTTCAGTTGGTTAGTTCATGGAACTTACAAGATTCAAATGTTATCAAAGTTAAATTTACCAGTCAATACGATTCTGGAGATATTAAAGTTGCAATAATTTCAAATTGTGGCTCCACTTCTTACAAGATTTTTAAACTAAATAGAACTACAAGGCCATCCGCCCCAAGTTCAATAAATGGACCTTCAACAGTTTGTCCTTATTACGGAAATGATTCATTGTTGACTTATTCCGTTGATACAGTAGAAGGTGAAAACTTTTATCATTGGGAGCTACCGGATTCTGTAAGCCTCATTTCAGCAAATGATGATTCTTCATTAATAAGAGTTAAGATTTTAAATGGATATACAACCGCCTCTTTTAAAGTAATGACATATAATTCTTGCTCTTACTCAGGGTATATTTCAGCAACTGTTTCGGCAAGCCCTAACCCTGTCCCAGGAACTATAAATGGTACAACAAACGTGTGCATGCTTTATTATGATTCGGCTTATTATAGGATAAAAAAATTAACTGGTGTTCCAAATTATGTTTGGTCGGTTCCGCCAGGTGCTACTATAGTTCAACATCCAGGTGGATTGGGGGAGAATGATACCATTATTAAAGTAAAATTTGTTCCTAATGCTTCGCTCATTGATAATTATATAGAAGTAAGATCCCTGGGTTGTAATCTTAGTGCACCTAGAAAATTACAAATTACAAATGGAACTGCACCATCCTTCCAAGTTGGTACAAAGATTTATGGGCCAACAAATGTTTGTGAAGATATTCAATCAAGCATGTTGCCAAACGGTGATACAGTTATTTATTACATTTCAAAAGTCAGAAATGCATCATCTTATGAATGGACTGTTCCTTCAAATGCAAGAATTGTTGCTCACCCTGCAGGCATAGGGATCAATGATACTATCATTAAAGTTATGTTTAATAGTTCATTTAGAACGGGCACTATTAATGTTTTCGCAAATAATCATTGCTTCTCGAACGGGGATCGATTGAGTTTAAATATTTCATTGAAGTCGGCTTATAAGCCTTCCAGTATTTACTATACACAAACAAATAATTGCCCTAACAGATCATATTATTTTTATGTTTCTGCAATGCCAACATACGCTACATCATTGATATGGTCTTTTCCATCCAGTTTAAGAATAGACTCAGGACAAGGTTCTACCAGAGTTAAAGTGACTGCCTTAGCTTCATCAACTGCGATAAATGGAGATGCGATTGTGTATGCATCAAATAATTGTTCAGTAAGCGCAACTAGAACTATCAAACTTAATATAGATGCTTGTGCTCAGTTTGCCACTACAAAAATTGCATCAAATGTATTTGCGACAAAAGACAAAACAAAAATAGAATTGACATTATATCCTGTTCCTGTAATAGATAATTTACATATTCAAATCTATGGTGATGAATCGTCACAAGCTGAGATTAGAGTTTTCGACTTACAAGGACGAATAATAAAAGAATTTTTGTGTAATGGTTCAAAAATCCAATTGCCACTTAGCAATATTATGACGGGTGTTTATATTTTAGAATACAAAAAAGATAAACAGGTTGTAGTAAAAAAGTTCATCAAATTGTAAAAGTTGAGTTGATTTTATAAAGACTCATTTTATATTTATTACCACACCAAACTAGTAACTCCATTTTGTTTTTTTAAGAAATATAATTTCTTGTTTTCATAATAATCAAAAACGTTGCTTTTAATCGAAGCCTTTGTTTTTTTAAAATTATAATTCACCAAATAAGGAGAGTTGTTGTTGTTTATACTAAGAAGATAATCATCCGGATAATTTGAAAACAAGCTAGAAAAAAAAGTTATCAACTCCATGCCTTTGTATGCAAAATCAGAAGGGTTTGCTTTATAAATATTTGCGTATACATTTCTAAACTTGTAAGCCATATTGTTAGTATCTGATTTATTTACATAAAAACTTGAAGAATAATAAACCGGGATTTTTTTTGCATACTTACTGGTTTTATTTAAAAAACTAAATCCATCCCAATTGGGCATTCCCATAATCGTAATATCATAGTTAGGATGTGTAAAATTGTTCACAGAAGTGTAAAATTCTTTTGCGAAAACTTCATCTAAACTGGCAGCAATGATAATATTTTTCATAGTGCTATCGAGATTGCTTTGAACTGATGCAAAGGAGGAGTCAATTGTTAGTGTTTTTATTTTCAATAAATTATTGCCATCAGGGCTATTGAATTCTTTTAAATAATTATAGACTTTTTCTTCTTGAGAGCCTTTTTTAGTTACCAATAGTATGTTGTCATTATTGTGACTTTGTATCAAAAAACTTATTATGGCGCTACAATGAGTTTTTAGTGTTGAATTTAAAATATAGTAGAATGGATTGTTGGTGATTCCGCAATCATTTGGATGTGAGATAGAAACAAAAGGTATTTGATGAACTTTACCGAAGCTGGCCAATTGAACTAGATCTGTTTCTTTAACAACACCAAGCATTATGTCGAGTTGTTCTAATTTTTCTGATTGAATCAATTGATTAACTGATTGCGAATCAGATTTAATGTCATAAATAAATAATTCAGTTGGTCTACTGGGTGGAAACATCTTCAAAGCAAGTTGTGCGCCGTGAACATAGTCAATTCCTTGCAATGAGAATTTTGGAAATTTCTTATCGTAAGGATAAATATCTGGATTGAAAATAGAATCAAGATAAATGGGAACAAAGAGCCCGATTTTAAAGGTCTTTTCAACGGGTGAGTTTTCTTGGGCTTGTACAATAAAACTGAACAATAGCATTAACAGAAAACAAAAATATTTTTTCATTAAAGACAATTTAAGTTATTCCCATTCTATGGTAGCAGGGGGTTTGCTGCTTATGTCATATACAACACGATTAATACCTTTTACACTATTAATGATTTCGTTTGAAACATCAGCTAAAAAATCATAAGGCAAATGTGCCCAATCAGCTGTCATGCCATCTACAGAAGTAACTGCTCTTAACGCGATGGTGTATTCGTAAGTTCTTTCGTCGCCCATTACGCCTACACTTTTCACAGGAAGTAAAATGGCACCCGCTTGCCATACTTTTTCATATTGTCCCCATTTTTTTAAAAGGGTAGTAAAAACAAAATCTGCTTCTTGTAATAGGTTTACTTTTTCTTCCGTTACTTCTCCAAGTATTCTAATTCCTAAACCAGGTCCAGGAAAAGGATGACGGTTGAGTAAGTCTGATGGAATGCCTAACTCTGTTCCGATTTTCCTTACCTCATCTTTAAAAAGGGAGCGAAGCGGTTCTACTAATTTTAATTTCATCGTTTCAGGAAGTCCGCCAACGTTGTGATGAGATTTAATGGTGACGGAAGGGCCATGGACAGAAGCCGATTCAATCACATCCGGATAAATGGTTCCTTGCCCTAGAAAACTGATATCGGTTAATTGTGTAGCTTCCTGATCAAAAATTTCTATGAAAGCAGCACCAATTGCTTTTCTTTTTTCTTCAGGTAATACTTTCCCTGCAAGTTTTGTATAAAAATGTTCACGTGCATTTACGCCGGTAACGTTAAGGCCTAATTGCTTATAAATATCCAATACTTCCGTAAACTCATTTTTTCTTAACACTCCATTGTCAACGAAGATTCCGTATAAATTTTTACCAATTGCTTTGTGAATCAATGTAGCTGCTACTGTACTGTCAACGCCTCCACTTAAACCCATTACAACTTTTTGATCACCAATCTGCTCTTTTAATTTTTCGATAGTTTCAGTGATGAAATGAGCAGAAGTCCAGTTTTGAGAACAATTACAAATCTTAGTCAAGAAATTAGCAATCATTTGCTTTCCTTCAGCAGAATGGTAAACTTCTGGATGAAACTGCAATCCATAAATAGGGTGGTTAGTAATATTATCACTTTTAAATGCTGCTACAGGAATATTATCCGTAGTTCCTAATAAAATAAAATGCTCAGGTAATTTTTTAATGGAATCACTATGGCTCATCCAAACTTGAGAAGTAGGGGAGATGTTATATAAAAACTCATCTTCTTGAGCAATGATGAAATTAGTTCTGCCATATTCTCTTTTATTGCTTTTTTCAACTAATCCTCCAAACGATTTTGCCGTTAATTGCGCACCGTAACAAATACCTAATACAGGAACAGATTGCGCGATTGCATGAATATCAACATTTGGTGCGTTTTCTTCATTTACGGAGCAAGGAGAACCAGAAAGGATAACGCCTTTTAGATTAGCATCTGCATGAAATGACTTATTATAGGGAATGATTTCGCAAAAAACGTTAAGTTCTCTTATAACACGGGCTATTAACTGAGTGTATTGTGAGCCGAAATCGAGTATTATTATTTTTTCCATAATGTATATGGCAAAGATAAATTATTTAAGTTGATTATGAGATTAGAATACATCATTCAAAATGATACTGTTCTCCAAAAAAATCAATGAGTAATGAATATTTAATAAAAAACATTCATTTTAGTTTGCAAAATAAACTACCTAAAATAGCATCTTTATAGAAGTCTGCAGCTTTTCTCATTATTATATGATAGATAATTTTGAATCTGAATATTAAATAGACTATTTATCTTCAACTATTGATAAGATGGTAATTTATTCAACCACTCAACTGAATACAGTGTATTTATTGTCGATATTTCAAAAAAAGATTGAAAAATCTTTTGTCAATTAAAAAACTCGCCTTACCTTCGCACTCCAAATTAAAAAACGGTTAAAAAAGTTCTTTTTATATGTCACAAAGAATCAGAATAAAATTACAGTCTTACGATCACAATTTAGTTGATAAATCAGCAGAGAAAATCGTTAAAACTGTTCGCAGTACAGGTGCAGTAGTAACAGGACCTATTCCTTTACCAACACACAAGAAAATATTTACAGTATTGCGTTCGCCACACGTAAACAAAAAAGCGCGTGAGCAGTTTCAATTGTGTACACATAAGCGTTTGTTAGATATTTACACCAGTACAAGTCGTACAGTAGATGCATTGAGTAAATTGGATTTACCAAGTGGTGTAGATGTTGAGATAAAGGCTTGATGAACCTTCTCGATTACGAGAAAGGCATTAAGTAAGATCTTAAAAAGATATTAATATGAACGTCTAAGTCTCACTTCAACGGAGAGACCGCTGGGCATAAAACAGATACAATGAAAAGTATTATTGGAAAGAAAGTTGGCATGACCAGCATCTTCGACACGACAGGTAAGCAAACTGCTGTTACCATCATCGAAGCTGGGCCTTGCATAGTAACTCAAAAGAAAACCGTTGAAACAGACGGATACAACGCACTTCAGATATCTTTCGGAGATAAGAAAGAAAAACATTCTACAAAATCTGAAATCAATCACTTCTCAAAAGCTAATACAGCTCCAAAAAGATTCGTAAAAGAAATACGCGATAGCGAAATGACTCAAAATGTTGGCGAAGCCATTACAGTAGATATTTTCTCTGAAGGAGATAAAATCGAAGTAGTGGGTACAACCAAAGGTAAAGGATTTCAAGGGGTTGTTAAACGTCACGGATTTAGTGGGGTTGGAGAACAATCGCATGGTCAGCATGATCGTCAAAGAGCTCCGGGTTCTTTGGGTAACTCATCTGATGCAAGTCGTGTATTCAAAGGAATGCGCATGGCAGGACGTATGGGAGGAGACAGAGTAAAAATGAAAGGATTGAAAATTGTAAAAATATTTGCTGAAAAAAACTACATCTTAGTGAGTGGTTCAGTTCCTGGTCACAATGGTTCAATCGTATTAATTCAAAAATAATTGACAACGCTTTTATCGGCGTTTAAATAACATAACAATGCAAGTAGATATCTTAAATACGCAAGGCGGAAAAACTGGAAGAACAATTGAACTTCCTGAAGAGATTTTTGGAATAGAACCCAATGATCATGTGATTTACTTAGCTGTAAAGCAGTATCAAGGCGCACAACGTCAAGGTACACACAAGGTTAAAACTCGTATGGAAGTTAAAGGGTCTTCTAAAAAATTACACAAACAAAAAGGAACGGGTGGTGCTCGTAAGGGTAATCTTCGTAATCCATTATACAAAGGTGGTGGTACTATTTTTGGACCAAAACCTCACAAGTACGACATCAAGTTGAATCGTAAAGTAAAAGATTTAGCTAAAATGAGTGCTTTGGCTTATAAAGCAAAAGAAAATGCAATTGTAGTGTTAGAAGATGTAGTAATGGATGCGCCAAAGACTAAAACATTTGCTGGTATTTTAAAAAGCTTAAACATCGGAAAAAAGAAAGCATTATTTGTTATTCCTGAGTATGATGATAATATGTATTTAAGTTTGAGAAATGTGGAAGGTGTAAATGGTTCAGTATTGAGTGATATGAATACTTATGATATTCTTGATGCTAATGTTTTAGTGATGACTGAAAAAGCAGCAAGATTATTTACAGAAACAGAAGAAGCGTAGCTTAATTTAAAAGTAAAAATTTAAAAGTAAAACTACACATCTTTAAATTTTGACTTAGAACACTTGAATTTTAATTATTGAATTCCGATAAATAAAAAAATATGAAATTGTCTGATGTATTAATAAAACCGATTTTATCTGAGAAAGCTAATAAGCAATCAGAAAAAATGAACCGTTATTCATTTGTGGTGGATAGAAAGGCCAACAAATTGGAAATCAAAAGAGCGGTTGAATTGTTTTATGGTGTTCAAGTGGAAGAGGTCAATACTTTAGTAATGCCTTCAAAATTGAAATCAAAATATACCAAAGCAGGTTTCATTACTGGTCGTAAGCCAGCAAAGAAAAAAGCGTTGGTTACAGTAGCAGCTGGAGAAACAATTGATCTATACGGAAACGTTTAGTAAATAATATTTAATCATGAATGGTGGTCAACACCGCAAAGTTTTGACAAAATAAAAGTTTTAAAAAATGGCACTTAGAAAATACAAACCGATTACAGCAGGAACCCGTTGGAGAATTGGTAATGCTTATGCAGAAATTACAACGAATGTACCTGAAAAGTCTTTGGTTGAAAAGCAAAAAAATACAGCAGGAAGAAATGTGCAAGGTCGCAGATCAATGAGATATATGGGTGGTGGAAACAAAACCATGTATCGTATCGTTGATTTCAAAAGAGATAAAAAAGATATTCCAGCAACTGTAAAAACTATTGAATACGATCCAAATCGTACTGCTTTCATCGCATTGTTAGCGTATGCAGATGGAGAAAAAAGATATATCATTGCTCCTCAAGGTTTACAAGTAGGCCAAACCGTTATTAGTGGAGATAATGCAGTTCCTGAATTAGGTAATGCTTTACAATTGAAGAACATGCCTTTGGGTACAAATGTTCACAACATTGAAATGCAACCAGGTCAGGGAGGAATATTAGTTCGTAGTGCTGGAACTTCAGCTCAATTGACGAACAAAGAAACTAAATATGCTGTGTTGAAAATGCCTAGCGGAGAATTAAGAAAAGTATTGATTAATTGTTACGCAACAGTTGGTGTTACTAGTAATAGTGATCACAACTTGGAAAGCATGGGTAAAGCGGGTCGTAATCGTTGGAAAGGGATTAGACCACGTACCAGAGCAGTTGCTATGAATCCTGTTGATCACCCGATGGGTGGTGGTGAAGGTAGAGCATCTGGAGGTCACCCTCGTAGCCGTAAAGGTAAATATGCAAAAGGTGAAATCACTCGTACAAGAGGTAAGGGTTCTGATAAGATGATTATTCAAAGAAGAAACGGTAAAAAATTACCAAACAAATAAACAATAATTATTCAATAGTTAAAATATTCAGCTAAAGCTGAAGAATAAACGAAAATAAAAATAACATGGCTCGTTCGTTAAAAAAAGGTCCTTACATAGAAGCAAAACTTGAATTGAAAGTGAATGCTATTATTGAAGGGAAAGCTAAAAAAACAGTTGTTAAAACATGGAGTCGCAGAAGTACCATCACACCAGATTTCGTTGGTCAAACATTTGCGGTTCATAATGGGAATAAATTCATTCCTGTTTATGTTACAGAATTCATGGTAGGACATAAATTGGGTGAATTTGCACCAACAAGAAATTTCAGAGGACACTCAAGTAAAAAAGTATCATAAAATTGTTTATGGATTAAGACAAGTTTCAAAACTTAATCTTATGCATAAACTTTAAAAATAGTAAAATGGAAGCAATAGCAAAACTGAATAATTATCCAACATCACCTCGTAAGATGCGTTTATTGGCTGATTTAATTCGTGGAATGAAAGTAGAAAAAGCATTAGCGATTTTGGAACACAATCCAAAACATCCGGCTGTGCCTTTACGTAAGTTGGTAGTATCTGCTATCAGCAATTGGAAACAAAAGAATGAAGGATTAGATGAATCAGGATTGGTTGTTAAAACAATTTTTGTTGATGGGGCAAGAGTAATCAAGCGTATGCGCCCTGCACCACAAGGACGTGGTTACAGAGTTCGCAAGCGTAGTAATCATGTTACTGTAATTGTTGACACAGTGGGTCAAGCAGCAACATCTAAAGTAACTGAATCAGTAGAAGCATAATAATTAAAAAAAGAAATTCAAACTAATATTTAAAAACCGAATATGGGTCAGAAAACAAATCCGATAGGTGCAAGATTAGGAATCACTCGTGGCTGGGATAGCAATTGGTTTGCAAGCAAAAAAGAATATGCTGGCAAATTGATCGAGGATGATAAAATCAGAAACTACCTGAATGCGCGTATCAACAAAGGAGGAATTGCAAAAATTGTGATTGAGCGTACGCTTAACAAATTGATTGTAACCATCCATACTTCAAAACCAGGTATCATTATTGGTAAAGGTGGCGGAGAAGTTGATAGAATCAAGGAAGAGTTGAAAAAATTATGTGGTAAAGAAGATGTTCAAATAAACATTCTTGAAATACGCAGACCAGAATTGGATGCGAATATAGTTGCAGATACTATTGCTCGTCAAATTGAAAATCGTATCAACTACAAACGTGCGATCAAAATGTCGATTGCTTCTGCTTTAAGAATGGGTGCAGAAGGAATTAAAGTGAAAGTTGGTGGTCGTTTAGGCGGTGCTGAGATTGCTCGTAGCGAAGAAATTAAACAAGGCCGTACACCATTGCATACGTTGAGAATGGATATTGATTATGCAAGTGTATTTGCCTTAACTGTATATGGTAAAATCGGAATTAAAGTTTGGATTTGTAAAGGAGAAGTATTGGGTAAAAGAGATTTAAATCCAAATGTTTTAGCCGGCGGTAAAAATGATTCAAACGACAGACCATCTGCTGGAGGATTTGATAGAAGAGGCGGAGCGGATAACCGTCGTGGTGGTGGAGGAGCTGCAAGAGGCGGAGAACGTCGTCCTGCTGGAAGAGGTGGAGATAGAAGATAATTAAATTACAATTAATAAATTTTTGAGAATTATCAAATTGATATAAAATGTTACAACCAAAAAGAACCAAACACAGAAAGACACAGAAAGGGAGAATGAAAGGAAATACTAAAAGAGGTGCTACCTTGGCTTTCGGAACTTTCGGTTTAAAAGCCCTAGACAGTGTATGGTTAACCAATCGTCAAATTGAAAGTGCGCGTCAGGCAATGACTCGTCATATGAAACGTGAAGGAAATGTATGGATCAGAGTATTCCCAGATAAACCAATTACTGCTAAACCAGCAGAGGTAAGGATGGGTAAAGGTAAAGGTAGTCCTGAAGGATGGGCTGCGATTGTACAACCTGGTCGTATTTTATTTGAAGCAGATGGCGTACCGGTACAAGTAGCTAAAGAAGCCTTTGAATTAGCAGCTCAAAAATTACCAATACTAACAAAGTTTGTTGTTAGCCGTGATTATCAAGCAGCTCAAGTTTAATTAAAATCATTATCAAATTTAAGAAGATGTCAAAAAAAGTCGATTTCACAAAAAGCATTGCCGCATTATCTGAGGTAGAGTTGGCTGCAAAAATAAAAGAAGACGAAATGCGCATTAAGAAATTAATGTTCACGCATACGATTGCGCCATTGGAAAATCCACAAAGCATTCGTTCATTAAGAAGAGATATCGCTCGCTTAAAAACGCAATTAAGAAAAGTACAAATTGGAGCATAATCCAGAATAAATATTAAATGATGGAAACAACAAATCAAATAGAAAGAAATTTAAGAAAAACAAGAGTTGGTGTAGTGTCTAGCAATAAAATGGACAAAACAATCACTGTTAAAGTAGAGCGTAAAATTAAGCATCCACTTTATGGAAAGTTTCTTAAAAAAACTACCAGCTTTCATGCTCATGATGAAAAAAATGAGTGCAGCATCGGAGATACTGTAAAAATCATGGAAAGCCGTCCTTTAAGCAAAACGAAGCGTTGGAGATTGGTAGAAGTCGTAGAAAAAGTAAAATAATTTTTTCTATTCTTATACCGTAAGAAATAACATAATTATTACCGTTAGTTGGATTTCCAACAACAAAAAGCTAAATAAAATGATACAGCAAGAGAGCAGATTAAATGTTGCAGATAACAGCGGAGCAAAAGAAGTATTGTGCATCCGTGTATTAGGAAACAGCGGACAGGATTACGCAAAAATTGGCGATAAAATTGTTGTAACTGTAAAAGATGCAATGCCTGCTGGTGGTATCAAAAAAGGTACTGTAAGTAAAGCGGTGATTGTACGTACAGTTAACAAACTACGTCGTAAAGATGGATCTTATATTCGTTTTGATGACAATGCCGTGGTGTTGTTAAACAATTCAGATGAGCCAAGAGGTACACGTATTTTTGGGCCAGTAGCTCGTGAATTGAGAGATAAAGGGTACATGAAAATTATTTCATTGGCACCTGAAGTGTTGTAAAAAATAAAAATTAATCAGCCAGGCAAATTCGCCGAAGCTAAAAGTTAAATACAATGAGTACAAGATTTAAACCAAAGTTCAACATCAAAAAGGGAGATTCGGTAGTAGTCATTACTGGCGAAGATAAGGATTTAACCAAGCCACGTAAGGTGTTGGAAGTAATTGTAGATAAAGCTCGCGTATTGGTAGAAGGAGTTAATATTGTTACAAAACATACAAAACCTTCTGCTCAAAATACTCAAGGAGGAATCATTAAAGTAGAAGCACCTATTGCCATTAGTAACGTAATGTTATGGGATGCTAAATCTAAAGGTCCTTCTAAAGTTACACGCACAAGAGTAAACGGAAAATTAATTAGAACAGCTAAAAAATCAGGGGAGGTAATCAAATAATGAATACAACAACTAACACTCCAAGGTTAGCAGATAAGTACAAAAATGAAGTTGTACCTGCTTTAATGAAAAAATTCAGTTACAAAACTGTTATGCAAGCTCCAAAAATCACTAAGATTTGTTTGAATCGTGGTGTGAATGGTGCAGTAACTGACAAGAAAATGATTGATGTTGCTGTGGATGAACTATCAAACATCACAGGTCAAAAAGCTGTAGCAACCATTTCTAAAAAGGATATCTCTAATTTCAAACTTCGTAAGAACATGCCTATTGGTGCAAGAGTTACTTTACGTGGTGTGAAAATGTACGAATTCCTTGACAGACTTGTTTCTGTGTCTTTACCTCGTGTACGTGACTTCAAAGGTATCAATGATAAAGCATTTGATGGCCGTGGAAACTACACATTAGGTGTAACTGAGCAAATCATTTTCCCTGAAATTGATATTGATAAAGTGAATAAAATCACTGGAATGGATATCACTTTTGTAACAACTGCTCAAACTAACGAAGAAGCATACGAGTTGTTGAAAGAAATGGGTATGCCATTTAAAAATGTAAAAAAATAAAAATCTGAAAATTAAGATATGTCAAAAAAATCAATCTCTGCTAGACAGGTAAAAAGAGAAAAGATGGTTGCTAAGTATGCAACTAAAAGAGAAGCCCTAAAGGCTGAAGGCAATTATGCCGCTCTTGATCTTTTACCTAAAAACGCTTCACCGGTTCGTTTAAAGAACAGATGCCAATTAACAGGTCGTCCAAAAGGATATATGCGCCACTTCGGCCTTTGCCGTTTGATGTTCCGTGATATGGCTTTAGCAGGAAAAATTCCTGGTGTTAAAAAAGCAAGTTGGTAATATAAAAGTTGACTACTGTCAACAAAATCGTTCTGAATAATTTCAGAACAAAAATGAAAATATTTTTTAAATCAATTAACAGCAATAAAAATGGTAACTGATCCAATTGCAGATTATTTAACGAGAATTCGTAACGCACAAATGGCTAATCATCGTATTGTAGAAATACCTGCTAGCAATTTGAAAAAACGTATTACTGAAATTTTGTACGACAAAGGATACATTCTTAAATACAAATTTGAAGACGATAGCAAACAAGGGCTAATCAAAATAGCTTTGAAGTACGATCCGTCTACAAAATTACCTGCTATCCAAAGTTTAGAAAGAATTAGCCGTCCAGGTTTACGTTCTTATGCAAAACCAGAAGAATTTAAGCGTGTGAGCAACGGATTAGGAATTGCTATAGTGTCTACTTCAAAAGGAGTAATGACAGACAAAGAAGCTAAAGCTCAAAATGTAGGAGGAGAAGTCCTTTGCAGTATATTCTAATTAAGCCTTAAGCCATCTCACTATACATGGCTGACCGCAGATAGAAAAAATAAATTTAAAACAAACAAATTATTACAATGAGTCGTATAGGAAAAAAACCAGTAGATGTTCCATCAGGTGTAACCATCACCGTTGGAAAAGATAATATCATCACTGTAAAAGGACCAAAAGGAGAATTGAAACAAGACATTGATAGAGATATTGTTGTTGAAATAAAAGACAACACTGTTTTGTTTAGTCGCCCAACTGATCAAATTCGTCACCGCGCAATGCACGGTTTGTACCGTTCTTTGATTAGTAACATGGTTAAAGGAGTTACTGAAGGATTTAAAAAAGAATTAGAGTTAGTAGGGGTAGGTTATAAAGCAGCTAACCAAGGAAATATTTTAGATTTATCTCTTGGATATTCTCATAACATTCTATTTGAAATTCCAAAAGAATTAAAAGTAGCCACTGCTCAAGAAAAAGGTAAAAACCCGATCATTTCTTTAGAAAGTATCGATAAACAATTACTTGGTCAGGTTTGTGCTAAAATCAGAAGCTTACGTAAACCAGAACCATACAAAGGTAAAGGGGTTAAATTTGTAGGTGAAGTATTGAGAAGAAAAGCTGGTAAATCTGCTGGTAAATAAGCCCGTTAGGTTTTGATAGAATAAGATCAATAAAATAAAACAAATTCCCGGCAGCATCGGGAAGTAAAACAAAATAGTATGAATAACAAAACAAGTGCAAGACAAAAAATCAGATATCGTATCCGTAAAAAGGTAAGTGGTACTGCATCTACACCTCGCCTTTCGGTTTTTAGAAGTAACACAGATATTTATGCTCAATTAATTGATGACAATAATGGAGTAACTATCGCTGCGGCTTCTTCTAAACAAAAAGATATTAATGCTCAAAAAGCACCAAAAATTGCAAAAAGCAAAATGGTTGGCGAAGCCATCGCTAAAAAAGCAGTTGAACTAGGCGTAAAAAAAGTGGTGTTTGATCGTAGTGGTTATGTGTATCACGGCCGTGTAAAAGCAGTAGCAGAAGGTGCAAGAGAAGGTGGATTAGATTTTTAATTTTTTATCAACAAGATTTATATCAACAATTAAATAGAATAAATGTCAAACGTAATTCTTAATAAAATGAAAGCCGGTGACCTCGAATTAAAAGAGAAGGTGGTTGCCATTAACCGTGTGGTTAAGACAACTAAAGGCGGTCGTGCATTCAGTTTTTCTGCATTAGTAGTTGTTGGAAATGAAGCCGGAGTAGTAGGTCACGGACTTGGTAAAGCAAAAGAAGTTCAAGAAGCTATTACAAAAGGTATAGAAGATGCTAAGAAAAATTTAATCAAAGTTCCTGTTATGCATGGAACAATACCTCACGAACAGTTGAGCAAAGAAGGTGCTGCAAAAGTATTGATTAAGCCAGCCGCTCATGGTACGGGTGTAATCGCTGGAGGTAGCATGCGTGCGGTGCTTGAGTTTGCTGGTATCACAGACGTTTTGGCAAAGAACCTAGGTTCTGCTAATCCTCATAACGTGGTAAAAGCAACTTTCAAAGCATTAGCTAGTTTACGTGAACCAATAGCTGTTGCAAAAACAAGAAACATTTCTTTGAAAAAAGTATTTAACGGATAATAAGGTTTTATCATTATTTAAGTATCAAGTATGAAAAAGATAAAAGTAACTCAAGTAAAAAGTGTAATCGACAGATCTGAGCGTCAGAAAAGAACAATGGTTGCATTGGGTTTGAAAAAATTAAACGCATCTGTTGAAGTAGAAGCTACTCCTCAGATATTAGGTATGGTAACTAAAGTACATCACTTAGTGAAAGTAGAAGAAATTTAATTTTCAAAAATAGAGTAGTATTTATCTACTCTATTTCTATAAACACACATTTTTAATAATAGCGAGGGGCGATTCCCCGAAAGTTTAAAATCAAAAAACATGAAATTACATTCTCTAAAACCAGCCGAAGGATCAACTCACAGAGAGAAAAGATTAGGCCGTGGTGAAGCAAGTGGAAAAGGTGGTACGTCTACAAAAGGTAATAAAGGAGGACAAAGCCGTGCAGGTTACAAAAGTAAAAAAGCACATGAAGGTGGACAGATGCCTATTCAACGTCGTATTCCAAAACGCGGATTTACAAATATCAATCGCGTAGAGTTCAAAATAATCAACGTTGGTAAAATTGATCATTATGCTGAAAAATATGGCATTACTGAATTCAGTTTATCAAATCTATACGTTAACGGTTTAATTAGTCAAACGGATAGCGTTAAAATATTAGGAAATGGCGAGATTAAAGGAAGCTATACTTTCAAAGTAAACGCGGTTAGCGAAAAAGCAAAAACTGCTATCGAAGCTGCAGGCGGAACAGTAGAAATAATCAAATAATTCCCCGATATTTGTACAGCGTAAAATGCGCCTTTACTTTTTTCAAAAATTAAATTGATTACATTCCGTGAAGAAATTATTTACTACACTCAAGAATATTTGGACAATTGAAGAACTTCGAAACAAAATAACATTTACGTTATTATTGCTCTTCATCTATCGTTTAGGTTCATTCATCGTTTTACCTGGTATAGATCCCAATAAATTAGGAAATCTTAATAGTAGTGCCAGCAGCGGTATGCTTGGTTTACTTGATGCATTTGTAGGAGGAGCCTTTTCAAAAGCCTCCATCTTTGCTTTAGGTATCATGCCCTATATTTCTGCTTCTATCTTTATGCAATTGATGACAATCCTTGTTCCTCAAATGGCTAAAGTTCAACAAGAAGGAGAAAGCGGTAGAAAGAAAATTAACCAATGGACTCGTTACCTTACCATTGTTGTTACTGCGTTTCAAGCTGCAGCTTACATCGGATATTTAAAAAGTCCAGCTAATGCAGAAGCTTTAATTGCTTCATACAGCAGTTTCTTTTGGCTTTCAACTGTAATTATTTTAACTGTAGGTACATTATTTGTAATGTGGTTAGGTGAAAAAATTACTGATAAAGGATTAGGTAATGGTACTTCTTTAATTATCATGATTGGAATTTTAGCGAGATTGCCACAGTCTTTCGGACAAGAGTGGTCTTCAAGAATAGCACAAAGAGGTGCGGGCGGTTTGTTGTTGATGTTAGTTGAAATTGTATTTATGATTGCCATTATCATGGGCTTAATCATGTTGGTTCAAGGAACAAGAAAAGTTGCGGTAGAATACGCAAAACAAATAGTTGGAAGTCGCCAAATGGGCGGAGCAAGAAACTTCCTTCCTTTAAAAGTTAATTCGGCAGGAGTTATGCCAATTATCTTTGCTCAGGCAATTTTATTCTTACCTACAATATTCTCTGGTTTTACAGGAGAAGGTTGGGCTAAATATTTTACTGATCATACCAATATAGTTTATATGATTGTATATTCTATTTGTGTGATTGCATTTACTTTCCTTTATACTGCTTTGATATTTAATCCTAAGCAAATGGCAGAAGAATTAAAAAGAAGCAATGGCTTTATCCCTGGAGTTAAACCAGGAGAAGAAACTGCTGATTTTATCGGTGCTATAATGGATAGAATTACTTTACCAGGTGCGGTTTTATTGGCTTTGGTTGGAATTCTTCCAGGTATCTTTCAATTAGTATTTGGAATGTCTCAAGGATTTTCTACTTTCTTCGGAGGTACATCTTTATTGATCATGGTAGGTGTTATTCTTGATACTTTACAACAAATTGAAACGCAACTTTTAATGCGTGAATACGATGGTTTGATGAGTGGCGGTGCAAGAATTCAAGGAAGACAAACAATCTCTTCTGTTCCATCTGGAATGTAATACTTTAATAACTAATTAATATATCAACCCCGACGATTATCGTTGGGGTTTGTTTTAATTTGCAATTCAATTATGATAACATATAAAAACCAAGAAGAAATCGAAATTATGCGTGAGGCTTGCTTGCTGGTAGGGAAAGCGCATGCTGCAGCTGCAAGTATATTAAAGCCCGGGATTTCTACTATGCAAATCAATGATCTGGTGGAAGAATTCATTCGTGATAATGGCGCAACGCCCTCATTTAAAAATTATCACGGGTTTCCATACGCAACCTGTATCTCAATGAATGAAGCTGTAGTACATGGTTTTCCAGGAAGTCATATGCTTACAGAAGGAGATATTTTTTCTTTGGATATTGGGGTTTATAAAAATGGATTTCATGGAGATAGCGCTTATACATACGCGATAGGTTCTGTTTCGGATGAAGTAAAACAATTGTTAAGAGTTACAAAAGAATCTTTGTACCTGGGCATCAGTAAAGCCAGACAAGGAAACAGAGTAGGAGATATCGCAAATGCTATTCAAGAACATACAGAAAAAAAACATGGCTATGGTGTAGTAAGAGAACTAGTGGGACATGGTTTGGGTAGGTCATTACATGAAGATCCTCAGGTGCCTAATTATGGTAAAAAGGGAACAGGTGCTAAATTAAAGGCAGGTATGGTTTTGGCGATTGAACCAATGATTAATATGGGTGTGAAAGATGTGGTGCATTTAGACGATGGTTGGACAGTTCTTACAAAAGACAGAAAGCCTTCCGCTCATTTTGAACATGATGTTTGTATAACCACTGCAGAGCCAGATATCTTATCATCATTTAAAGAAATAGAAGAAGCAGAAAAAAAGAATAGTAACTTGTCTTGGAGCTATACAATCTAATTGTTGGATTGAACATCAAACTAATAAAATAAATCATTTTGAAAAACAAAAAACTTGTTGTTATCGGTGGAGGAGCAGCAGGTTTTTTTTGTGCAGTAAATGCAGCGAGATTGTATCCACAACTTCAGGTTGTTATCATTGAAAAAACATCAAAATTATTAAGTAAGGTAAAGGTTAGTGGCGGCGGGCGTTGCAACGTAACGCATGCTTGCTTTACAGTTAGTGAGTTAGTAAAAAAATATCCTAGGGGTGCAAATTTTCTGAAAAAATCATTTCATCATTTTAATACCACACATACCATTCAATGGTTTGAAGAAAGGGGCGTGGTTTTAAAAACAGAAACGGATGGAAGAATGTTTCCTCAAACAAATAATTCACAAACTATTATTGATTGCCTGCTACATGAGGCTAATAAATATGGAATAGAAATTTTGATGAACTCACCTGTACATTCCATTCATCCCAAAAAAACAATAATAGATGGAGTTGAGCATAACTCATTCAATATTCTGTATGCAAACAACAAAGAAATAAATGCCGATTTTATCTGCATTGCATCAGGAGGTTTTTCAAAACTTTCTCAGTTTGACTGGTTATCTAATGTAGGTCATTCAATAATAAATCCTGTGCCTTCATTATTTACATTCAATATGCCCAAACATCCTATTACAGGGTTGATGGGTGTTACCATTCAAAATGCAGTAGTAAAGATATCAAGCACAAAATGGCAACAAGATGGCCCTGTTTTAATTACTCATTGGGGATTGAGTGGGCCAGCGATTTTGAAACTATCTGCTTGGGCTGCCCGAGATTTGGCCGCACTCAATTATGATTTTACCATAATGATTAATTGGATTCCGGAATACAATGAAAATACATTAAGAGAAAAACTATCGACTGTTAGATTTGAAATGGCCTCTCAAAAAATAAGCAACAGAAATCCATTCAGTTTGCCTTCAAGATTCTGGGAATTTTGTTTGCAACAATCAGGCATAAACGAAGATATAAGATGGGCTGACTTGCCCGCTAAAGAGCAAAATAAATTAATTAAGAATTTGTGCGCAGCATCATTTGATATTAATGGCAAGACTACTTTTAAAGAAGAATTTGTTACTGCAGGCGGTATTAATCTTGCTGAAATTGATTTTAATAACATGCAGAGTAAAACCATGCCAGGTTTGTTTTTCGCAGGAGAAGTGGTTGATGTAGACGGGGTTACCGGTGGGTTTAACTTTCAACATGCATGGACAAGTGGATGGCTGGCCGCTCAAGGAATAGGTACATTAATTTAATACAATTGAATTATCTTGCTGACGGAATGAAAAAAATAGATAAATACATATTATCGAAGTATTTAAAAACATTTTTCTTTTGTTTGATAATGTTTACTGCAATTGTTGTGGTAGTAGATTTAAGCGAGAAGACCGACAACTTTGTAAACCCACAACTTACGGTAAGAAAAATAATCTGCGACTACTATCTTGCATTTATACCGCATATAGATGCGATGCTTTTTCCATTATTTGTGTTTCTTTCTGTGATTTTTTTTACTTCAAAAATGGCCGCAAGGTCTGAGATTATTGCTATTTTGAGTAGCGGCATAAGTTTTAGAAGATTTTTGATCCCATATATTGCAGGCGGTTTATTATTAGCAATATTACTATGGGTTGGGAATTTATATTTCATTCCTCAAGCCAACAGGCAGTGGGCTAATTTCGAAAAAACATACATCAACAACAAAGCTATTCCTACCGAACAAAATTCATCTTACCGACAAAACATTTATTTTAGATTAGACTCCAACACCTATGCCGGTATTAAAGGATATGATACTGTTTCAAAATCGGGTAATGGAATATTGATACAAAAATTTTCAAACAACAAATTGGTTTATGATTTAAGAGCCATTAATTTTCAATGGGATACTGCAAAAAGAAATTGGAAATTATTTTCAGTGCTGGAAAGAAATATTCATCCTTCCAATGAATCTTTGGTGTTTAGTCAGAATAAATCAGTAGTGTATAATTTTAAGCCCATAGATTTAAAACAAGATGATTATCTAAAGGATCAGCTTACCAGTTCTGAATTAAATAATTTCATCAAAATGGAAAAGCTGAGAGGTTCAGAAATGTTGAGTACCTATGAAGTTGAAAAATACAATAGAGACGCGATGCCCTTTTCGGTTTTGATTTTAACTGTCATTGGAGCGGTATTGGCTTCAAAAAAAGTTAGGGGTGGAAGTGGCTTTCATTTAGCACTTGGCGTTTTTATCAGTGTCATGTACATTCTGGTTAGTCGTTTAACAACGGTATTTGCGACCAAAGGAAATTTTACGCCCTGGTTAGCAGCATGGTTGCCAAACATGATTTTCGGGGTTCTAGCCATATATTTTTACAAAAAGGCTCCAAAATAATTTTCTAAATCGTTATAGTAAAACTTTATGACAAAACTTTTGTTTAACAGAGTAGGTCATCGTAATTTTAATGCTAAATAAAAATCTACATAATAAATAACAACTCATGGGAATTATCAAAGACAGGTTCAAACAAAAATCAGATATTGTTGGTGCAGAAATAAAAGAATTAATAAAAGAACACGGCAATAAAAAGATAGGGGAAGTGACGTTAAGTCAAGCTTATCAAGGGATGAGAGGCATCACAGGATTAGTAACAGAAACCTCTTTGTTAGATGCTCATGAAGGAATTAGATTCAGAGGATATTCAATACCAGAATTAAAAGAAAAATTACCAACTGCTCCAAATGGAACAGAACCTTTGCCAGAAGGATTGTTTTATTTGATGTTGATAGGCGAGTTGCCAACAGAAGATGATGTAAATCATTTAACTAGTGTATGGCAAAGAAGAAGCCACGTTCCTAAGCATGTATTTGATACAATAGAAGCATTGCCTGTAAGCACACATCCAATGACTCAATTCGTTGTAGCCATTATGGCTTTACAAACAGAGAGTGAGTTTGCCAGAAGATATGCCAAAGGGATGAGCAAAAAAGATTATTGGGAAGCGGTGTTTGATGATTCGATGGACTTAATTGCCAGACTGCCAAGAATTGCTGCGTATATATATCGACGTAAGTATAAGAATGGAGATCATATTCAGCCGAATGGTTTGTTAGACTGGTCGGGTAATTTTGCACACATGATGGGTTATGATGACGAAGGGTTTAAGGAATTGATGAGATTATACATGACGATACATGCAGATCATGAAGGAGGAAATGTATCAGCACATACTACTCATTTAGTAGGATCCGCATTGAGTGATCCTTATTTAAGTTTTGCTGCAGGCATGAATGGACTAGCAGGGCCTTTACATGGGTTGGCTAATCAAGAGGTGATAAAATGGATATTTGAAATGAGAGAAGCTTTGGGAACAGAATCTCCATCAAAAGAACAGATAGAAGAATATGTAAAGAAAACATTGAGCGAAGGAAAAGTTGTGCCAGGATACGGACATGCGGTATTGCGTAAAACAGATCCACGATTTACTGCACAAATGGAGTTTGGAAAGAAACATATGGCTAACGATCCTTTGGTACAAACCGTTTGGAATATTTATGATGCGGTGCCGCCGATACTATCATCAATGGGAAAAATTAAAAACCCATGGCCTAACGTAGATGCACATAGTGGTGCTTTGTTGGTGCATTATGGTATGGTAGAATATGAATTTTACACAGTGTTATTTGGTGTGTCAAGAGCATTAGGTGTATTGGCCAGCTTATGTTGGGACAGAGCTTTAGGTTTCCCATTAGAAAGACCAAAATCGGTAACAACGGCATTGGTAAAAGATTGGTTAGAAGGGAAGGGAGAAGTTTGGGGAGAATAATTTAAAAATAAAAAATATTGACCGCCCACCATTTAAATGGTGGGCTTTTTTTTGAATGAAATAATTATTAATTTTTGTTGAAATGAAATCAATGAGTTTACTCGAATAAATGAATAAAATGATTCTTTTTGTGGTTGTAAATTTGTAATCTTAGTTTCATTCAATCTTTGCTAATTTAACTAAACAATTAATTTAAACGCCACTTTCATTGTTTGCTTTTTTATAAAAAGGATAGTAATTTACTTTCAAAGATTTTTTTCAAAAGAAATTATAATTGATCTTTTAAAATCGGGTAGATAATTATTTGTAAGTATTATCTTTACTTCTCTTTGGGGAATTAGCTCAGCTGGCTAGAGCGCTTGCATGGCATGCAAGAGGTCACCGGTTCGACTCCGGTATTCTCCACAAAATAAAAGACACAATGTATTGATAATCATACACTTGTGTCTTTTTTGTTTTTATTTGTTACAACATTTGTCACAACATTTTTGTTACTCTTCGATATTTAATTCTCCTTTTTTTTCTAAAATCTTTAAAATTTTATTAGTTGTTTTAATTGGAAGTATCAAAGGGTTAGAATAGTTGTTACCACTTTTACTTATTTAGTAAAACTGTAGTAAATAGAACCCTTTGATTTATCATATAGTATCTATTAATCGATTGAGTAATGCCATCATTTGCACCTGCCTCAAAAAACTTTAAGTTTTGTTTTCCAAAAAAATACTTTTGATACAATTTGCTCATATCATAGTATAATAAATAAGAAAGATTTGGACTCTTTTATTATAAGCACCATTACCAAACAATTCCTTAAATGAATATTAGTTAAGCTGTTATTTAAAAAATAATGTGGAAGAAATGCTTAGGATTATAATCCTTCAGTAATGACGCCACTAATCATTGCCGAAATATTTGTTCCAATTAAGGATATATTTGATAAGTTTAATGAAACAATTCCATTATTTACAGTTACAATAATTGTTTGACCTGGGGATGCCTGGTAATTTGTAGCACCTGAGGTGGGAGTTGTGTTAGAAATTTGCAAGTAGCATTCTGATGCGCCAATTGTAGTAGGAACACCAATGTTTGGATTATGATATATAGTGGTGTAGTTTGCTGTCGAAGTTGGTTTTGATGCAAAATGGACGTTCACATAACTCATTTTTTGACAATTGTTGTTCCAACCGTTTAATGAAAAATAATTGTAGATACTATTCCAATCAGAGTGACTAGCATTTTGACATCCAGTTGGATGACTACTATAATTATCGTTGTCGGAGCTGATAGTTGAATTAGATATTGTCCAATTTGAATTGGAGTTTTGAGCGTTTGAACTAGTACTGCTTTTTTTGCATCCTAAAGTTAATATAACTAATAAATAGAAAGTAAACGATGTTAATTTAAAAACAAGACCCTTCATATTTTTTAAATTTTGTATTTTTATATAATAGGTAATAAATCAAATATATGATAAAAGCTATTAGCTAGGTAATTTCTAAATTTTTTTCTGAAAATTAGAAGTAACTAATGTCGTATAAGAGGTTGCGACCAAAGATTTTTAAAAAACTATGTATATCCAACCATAAAGCATATTATATCAAACATGAAAAAAGTCATCAAATCAATTTTTGCAATCTCAACACTTGTACTTCTCATTTCAAGTTGCAAAAAAAGCGGCACTAATAAATCAAATTCTACTACTGTAGAATACCAATTTATTGCATCAAACCCTAGTGTTTCATTATTTGTAGTTTACACAAATAAAGATGAGATTTCAACTACTGTTCCTGCTGCTACATCGGGTTGGAAAACAACATTCACGCCAACAAATTTACCTTTTTCTGCTAATTTACTTGTTAGAAATCTTAATGTTGGAGGGCCTCAAATAGTTCAAACCGTTACAGCAAAAATTCTTGTTAATGGTGTAGTTGTACAAGAGTCTACAAAAGTTTTAGACTTGGCAAATAATATAGATAATCAAATCCAATTCACTGTAAATTAACTCAACTTGAGATAATGAATATTTGCAGCTATATTTTACATTCTCAAATACAAAATATTTACAACCCAGTGTTTGTCTCAGTAATATTAAAATAGAAGTAAAACTAAGTTTTAATGTTAATCAGAAATATTCTAAACTTGTACAATTAAACAACTTTTTGGGTCACGTTTGGATATCAAGAAAATAATGTTTTTGTAGAAGTTTTGTTAATACTGGGGTTCTAGGGTAGAGTCAGCTTATATTGCATGCAAGAGGTTAACGGTTCGACTTTGGTATTCTCCACAAAAAAAATAAATAGATACCCTTATTCAGCAAGGATTTTTTCTTTTACTGCACCACAATTTTTTCCTGAAAAACATCTTGTTTATCTTTCACGATTTTTAAAATGTATATACCCGAAAGTATTGATTCAGGCAGCTTAATTTCAATGGTACTATTAGAAGAATGAATTTCAATATTTTTAATTAATAACTTTTCTCCTTTTGTACTGTATAAAATGAAACTATAATTTCCATCAACAGGAGAAGGGTTTTGAATGCTTATGGTCCTGTTTTGAATAGGATTTGGATTAATTGTAAATGATTTTCTATCTGATAAAGAATTCACTTTTACAATTTTACTAATTAATTGAGATCCACTTGCATCTATTGCTTTTACTCTGTAAAATATAGCACCAGTATTAGAATTTAAATCTTCGTATTGATATTTTACATTTCCAGTATTTTGTTGATTGCTTTTTAGTGTAGCAATTTTTTCAAAATGTCTTTGATCGAAACCTCTTTCTAATTCATATGAATGAATGTTGTTTTCATTTTCTACATTCCAAAAAATAATTGATTTGCTTTGATCTTTACGCCAAGCACTAACGTTAGTAAAAGTTAATGGTAATAGGGTTTTGGCTCTGAATATGACCATAAATCTATTTGTTGCGGCAGATGCAGTGTTTGAAATGGCACTAAAATCAATATTATTAGTATCTGTAAAAGACAACTCACTTTCAGTGTGTAGATAATTGTCTATTAACTTAGGAGTGAGGTTACTACTTTGAATGTTTTCAGGTATGAATTGTAATCTATAATTTGAAGTTTTTAAATTAGCTGCATTATAAAATAAAGTATCTGTTTCATTCAATAATGATTTCGCTTCTACAGATAATAAGTTGCCGTTGCTTAATAATGAAATCGTTTCCCAACTATTACTCATTTTTAAAGCGTCATCTGCATTGTATTCGTTACTATATTCACCACTCATTACAGCAACATTTGCATCTAATAATTTTTGTTGAGTATTGTTATTATCTAATAATCTTGTTTCAAAAAATTGTTTGTCATTTATGTTGTTTGAACTTGTATTTGATGTTCTGTATACATTCGCATTTGCTGAAACCTTAGCAGACTCATTGATAGTAATTGTTCCACCAGCACCAGTGGCATGCATAAAGAAAGCTTGTCCAGATTGTATTTTAGAATTTGAAACTCCAGAAGGATAATTAGTGGTGCCCCCCGGAACTGGACGCCAATTGTTTGTAGCACTCAATGTTTGATAGCCGCCATATCCATTTAATCCGCTGTTTCTTGGATCCCAAACATAAAACAAATTATCAATCGTAGTTCCTCTATCAAAAACGACTCCTGTAGTATTAGCAAAATCTATTGCCGAAACAAATGGATTTCCAATAGATTGAAATTGTCCGCCGCCTATATTGCTTACCGGAGGTGCATCAGCTCCTTTAGTATAAACAGTTCCACGTGCCCTTAGTGTTGTAGGTTCTGCATTTTGATTGCTTGCCGTATCGTTTCTGTTGCCTTTGATATAAATCATGTATCCCAAACTATTTTCTATCGGATAGCTGTTAGTGTTAGGAACTGCTATAAAATTATTATTGGTAGCATTATAGGTTTTCATGGAAGTAGAATAGGTTGTCGCATCAAAACCTAATGATACAGCATTTGATCCGCTACCTGTTATTTGCGTGCCAAAGCCAGCATTACTATTTTGATTCGGAAAGGCTGCATTTTCTTGCCAAGCTTGTTTTATAGTTTGAGTTCCTTTTACTGGAGCCGTTAAAAATTGCCATGATTTTCCATGTTGTCCAATACCTGTTCCCGTTGGGATATATCTTTCTATAATGAATCTTCCGGTGCCATAACTAAATCCTCCATTATTTCCTGTTGCAGCAATTGATGCTGTTGTTGATGCAATGGATTTTATAGTAACATCAAAATTACCTAGAGACAATATTCCTTTTGTAGGTCTTAATTCCTTATTGATAGAAATTGATTTATTCAACAAAACAGAAGAAGCATTATTGATAATTAGTGTATCCATTACCGCAATTACTCCTGGTCCTGGAAAAGTTTGATCAGTGATGCCATTTAATTCTATTTTTCCATTATTAGTTAGAGTCCCATTGTTGATGAAATTACCAGCAACTACAAAATTTCCATTTGTATTAATAGTAAGTGAAGCACCCAATTGAATAGTTATTGAATTAATGAAAATATTGTTGTTTACAATTGGATAGTTTGTTAATCCTGATGGGATAAGAATATCTTTATTATTTGCTGGGGTTCCTCCACACCAATTGGAACTATTAACCCAATCAGTTGAAATTCCCATCCATGTAATTGTATTGCTCGCTATTGTGTTTGTTATTGTGATACTATCGTTTTTTGTACACCCAAAAGCACTGGTGCCAACAACAGAATAAACACCAGCAGTTGTTATAGAAACACTGGCATTTGTTCCTAACCCACCTCCCCATAAATAAGTGCTTGCGCCTGAAGCTGCTAGAGTAATTGTTTGATTTGCACAACTGAGTACATTCGAAGTGGGGGTGATTACTAAATTGGGGATAGCATTAACCGTTAGTGTTCCATTTTTAATTCCACTACATGTACCACCGCTAGCAGTAACAATATAATTGAACACTCCCGACTGATTGGGTGTTCCACTTATTGTCATAGTGCCTGCATTATAATCTGCAGTCAATCCTGTTGGTAATCCAGTGGTAATTATTGAACTAAATGAGCCAATAGCAGAATAGGTTATAGGGGTTATTGTAACACCATTACAAAGTGATTGATTGCTAGTAGATAATGCAGATGTTTGTGTCACTATGGATCCTTGAGACACAATTTGTCCTGAGAATGTACGCGGTAAACATCCTCCTATAGAAACAGTATAATTAAAAGTGCCTAATACGCTGGGAGAACCACTTATAAGCATATTATAACCATTATAAACAGAGGTTACACCTTCGGGTAAACCAGTGACAACAGGCGGCGTAGAAGAACCAATATCAATAGATACATTTGCTATTGGCGTATTAACGCATACAATTTGTGAATCAGTAACTTGATTAGATACAAGCGTAATGTATGGATCAAGCGAACTTATTGAAATGTCATCTAATCCAATTGAAGTTGTAATACCAGGAAAATTGGTTGTATTTGTATTTGATATGGCAAATGTTGCGGTTGTTGAATTTCCGGAATTCCAATTGCCATAAAATCTTGTCCAATTATCTGCTGCCGTAATACCTGACAAATGGTTGGGCAAATTTGCAGTACTTCCAACAGAAACTCCATCAATGGTAAATTTCAATTTCGGGTTAAGATTGGTAATAAGATTGTTATTTAAACCCATTGCCCATGCAGAAAAATAGTAATTGGTATTCGGCTTCACTGTTATTGTTTTTTGCCATAAAATTGGTTGTGGAGTTCCCACATAAGAACGAATAATCATGAAATTACCCGAACCTGTAGTATGGTCGTGCCCCCAAAAACTTGTATTATATGTATTGGCATTTGGACCAATGCCATATAATCCTGCTGTACTTAATTCATTTCCTAAAGTTGGTGAATCGGCAACATAAGTATATTGCCTGCTTCCTGATGCTGGAGTCTCAAAGCCGGTATTTCCTAATTCAAAATCTCCATTAATTGCTAACTCTTGAGATATTCTTATGAGTTGTGAAGTAAAGCATCCATTTGTATTGGTAACTTTTACAGTATAAGCACCCACTAAATCAACAGTTACAGTGTCTGTTGTAATACCATTAGACCATAAATAGGTATACACTCCAGTAGGAGTTACGTTGGCTTGTAGTTTAACTTTCCCAGGATAAATACAATAGTCGGTACTGATGGTAACTACCGGTGCCGCTTGCACTGTTATAGTTCCTGTAGTTGTGATGGTTGTTGTTGCTGCAGAACATATACCTCCTGTGAGTGTAACAATATAATTAAAAGTTCCGGAAACAGTTGGTGTGCCACCGATAGTTAATACACCTGACGTAACACTATATGTTACTCCATTTGGTAATCCAGTAACGGTTGCGTTTGAACTGGTAATTGAATTGCCAGCTATGTATGTAATATTGTTAATTGGATTGTTGTTGCATACCGTTTGATTGGTGGTACTGGCTGGAGAGGTTAATACAATTGTTGGTCCTTGAGAAATAATTTGGCCACTATATGTTTGAATAGAACAACCAGCAGTCGTTACAGTGTAATTAAAAGTGCCTAAAGAGGTAGGTGATCCAGAAATAGTTAATTTATATCCATTATATGAAGTTGTAACTCCGGGAGGTAATCCCGAAACGCTAGGGGCTGTTGCATTTGACCCGATCATAAATGAAATGGGAACTATTGGTGAATTGTTACATACTATTTGAGTATCAGTAACTTGATCAGAAATCAAAGAAATAAATGGAGCTATGGTTCCAAAAGAAATATCATCCAATCCAAAACCATTTCCTTGAGAAATTGCGCGTACATCCGTAATAGTGAATGTTGCAGAAGTAGCAGTGCCTGAATTCCAAGTACCGTAAAATCTACTCCAATTATCAATTGCAGCTGAATCTAGTCCGTGATTTACCAATTGTAAATCTGTTCCTACTTGCGTTCCATTGATTGCAAATCGTAATGTTGCATTATTATTCAAACTATCCAATCCCATTCCCCATGCTGAAAAATAATAAGTTGTATTAGGTATAACATTTACAGTTTCTTGCCATACAATTGGCTGTACCAATTGAAAACCATGAACAATCATGAAATTCCCTGAGCCATTTGTGTGATCATGTCCTCTGTAAGCGCTGTTATAATTATTGGCATTTGTACCAATTCCAAATAATCCTGCAGTGTTTAATTCATTTTGTACTCCTGGCAAATCAGCAACATATTGATAATGCTGATTTAAGTTGTTATATGGTGATGTAAATCCAACATTCCCATTATCGAAATTACCATTTACTGCTAACTCTATGGAAACTGGAATGGATGCGGTTCCGCTACAACCAACTGTATTAGTCACTTTTACAGTGTATGTTCCAGCGGCATTTACAGAAGCCGTATCTCTACTCAACGCCCCATTTGACCAAGTATAAGTATAGGTTGCAGTGGGAGAAGGAATAGCTTTTAGTCTAACTTTTCCTGCTGCAGCACAATAATCTGCAGTAAGGGTAGTAGTTGGATTGGCACTTACTTTAATTGTACCTGTATAGTTGGCTACTGTTCCGCAACTCGTTTGAGGTGTAATTGTATAAGGGTAACTTCCTATTGCAGTTGGAGTGCCAGTGATAGCTATAATGCCTGATGCAAATGTATAACTAACACCAACGGGTATACCAGTTACGGTAACGCTAGTAATGTTTGGTCCAGTTGAAAATGTTATATTAGTTAAGCTGTTCCCTAAACAAACATTTGGATTTCTAGTAGCAGCTGGAGAGGTTAGAGTAATTCCTAATGAAACAGTAATGCTGGCAATTGTACTACAAGTGGTGGTTGAATTTCTTACAGTTACGGTGTAAGTATTTGAAACAGTGACAGAACTAGTATCTGTAGTTCTGCCGGTTGACCAAACATAAGTGTATGCAGCTACTGGAGATGGAATTGCTTTCAACAAAACCTTTCCGGGTATAATACAATAGTCTGAGGTTATGTTAACTACAGGCTTCTCGTTTATTGTTATTGTACCACTCACTTGAGCATTAGAACAAGTACCTCCAAGCGTTGTAACGGTGTAATTATAAATACCAGATTGAGTAGGAGTGCCCGAAATTTGTAAAACACCTGCATTAAAGGATGCAGTAACTCCTGGTGGTAAATTGTTTGCAACGGCTGAAGTAACAGTTCCAACTGCAGTATATCCAATATTTGTAATTGCACTACCAATACAAATTGATTGGCTGGCTGTGTTTGCTGCAGTTGATAGTATTATATTTTGACTTTGAGCAATAATTTGTCCGTAATATCTTTTTACTGAACAACCTGCTGTGGAAACAATAAAATTAAAAGTACCCCCAACTGATGGTGTTCCACTAATTATTAAATTAGGAGCGTTATACGTAGCCGTTACTCCCGTTGGTAATCCAGTAACTGTAGGCGCTGTTCCAGTTCCTATTGAAAAACTAATATTTGTAATGGGTGTATTTATACAAACCACTTGGCTGTCTGTAACAGGGTTAGATGTTAGATTAATGAAGGGGCCCATTATTCCAATAGAAATATCATCTAGTCCCAAACTATTTCCTCCAAATGAAATCTGTGTATTTGCAATTGCAAATACAGCAGAAGTTGCAGTGCCTGAATTCCAGGTAGCATAAAATCGTTGCCAATTATCAGCAGCTGTATCACTACTGCCATGATTAGTTAATACAAGATTGCTTCCTACCTGAGTGCCATTCACACTAAATTTCATTGACGCATAGCTTCCAAAAGCTAGACTATCTAATCCCATAGCCCAAGCTGAAAAATAATAGGTAGTATTAGGTAAAACAGAAATAGTTTGTTGCCAAACACTAGGCTGATTAAATAAAAAACTATGTGCAATCAAAAAATTACCTGATCCTGTCGTATGGTCATGACCGTGATATGCATTATTGTAGTTGTTAGCATTTGTACCAATTCCATATGTTCCGTTTGGAACTAGTTCTTGCTGATAGTTTAGAGAATCCTTTACATATTTATAGGTTTGATTGTTTTGTGTAGGAGTAACAAATCCAGTATTGCCTAAATTAAAATTCCCATTGATTACATATTCTATAGATACAAATCTTGTAGCCGTGGCGGTACATCCAGAAGATGCATTGTTAATAGTAACGGTATTGCTTCCGGCAATATTAGTAGAAGTAGTATCTTTTGTAGTGCCATTTGACCATAAATAAGTATAGGTGCCTGCAATAGAAGGTGCAGCCTGCAATTTGATCTTGCCAGTTATTACGCAATAATCTGTATTGATGGTAACGGTGGGTGTTTGAATAAATTTCACCACGCAATTGCTTGATATGACACTTCCACAATTGTTTATTACTGCAACTGTATAAGTGCCGGAATCTGCTAAAACGATATTTGATTTCGTGTATGTAGCAGCGGTAGCTCCAGAAATATCGATGCCATTTTTTTTCCATTGATAAGATATTCCATTCCCTGCCCCAACTGCATTTATAGATAGGGTAGCACCTGCACAATAATTAAGTGTAGCGGGTGGTTGGGTAGTAATTCTAGGTCCACAATATTTTAAGGCCATCATTATTGATCCCCAATTATATCTTGTTGCTGTACCTGTTAAAGAATCAGTGCCTGAACCAGTAGCCCCTACTGTTGGTTTTGATGCCCATGCAGTACCTATAGATGTTGATGTGCCTTGTACATCAGATATTTCTGTTAATGTGCCTGGAGATGTAGCTGTTTTCCAAAATGTATTATTCCAGGTTGGATTAGGCGTAACGCCTGCTGATTGTGCAAACATTATGATTGCAGCATTGGGTGTTGTTGTAGTAATGGTGTTGGCAGTTGCAAATTTGGTATTCCCTGTTGCAAAAGTAGGAGTAGTTGCATCGAATGGGTTAGTTGTATCAACACCAGAGAAGGTTAAAATACT